>CAMJGH010000010.1 GCA_946405185.1 uncultured Lachnospiraceae bacterium | reverse complement strand
CGGAAGCCCCGATCGAAACCGAAGTGGAACCCGAAACCGAGCCCGAGACCGAAGCGGAACCCGAGACCGAAGCCGAGCCGGAAACGGAAGCTGAGCCTGAGACGGAAGCTGAGGTTGTGACCGAAGCTGCCCCTGAGACCGAAGCTGAGACCGAGGCCGAATCCGAGACCGAAGCGGCCGCCGAAGTGATCGAGAACAACGACACCTCGCTGGCCACCCCGGAAGCCCCCGCCGAAGTCATCGCCGAAGAGCCCGTCCCGCAGGCCGCCCCGGCTGCCACCAACGGCCGCCTGACCATGGACCGCGGCTACGAGCAGATCCTGGACGACCAAGTGCCGCAAGCCCTGCCGGTCACCGGTCAGGTCAACTGGCCCATCCTGATGCTCTCCCTCTGCGGATGCCTCTTCCTGGCCGCGGCCGCCATGACCCGCCGCGCGAAAGAGGAAGCCTGATCCGACAGGAAGCCACAGGAATCCGAAACGAAAAGAAAAAGAGCGCAGAAAAAATTTCTCTCCCTCACAAAGTGCCAGGCTTCGAAAGAAGCCTGGCACGATCCGTTACGGGGGGGGGGTTCATCCTCCTGAATTCCGAAAGGAGAGAGCCGGCCGCCTTTACAGCCGGCGGCAGGCCTCCGCGTACACCTCGGCGGACAGCGGGCCGCGTTCCGCCGCGCGGACATTGGCGCGGATGTGCGCCGGATTCCCGGAACCGCATATTACGGTGCCGATGTGCGGGTTGGTCAGCGCGAAGCGCAGCAGGAAGGCGTTGACATCCTCCCCTTCCTCAAAAAGCTCGGAGAGACGGGCTTTTTCGGGAATGAACGCGCTTTCCGGGAAGTACCGCTGCAGGGCGCCGCGGGCGATCACGCCCAGGCCGCCTTCATCGATGGCAGCCACATCCGCCTCACTCACCCGCATCAGCCCGCCGTAGACCAGCTGCAGGGTGTCGAACACGCCCCAGGAGGCCATGTCTCTGGCATAGGCTTTCTGGTGCTCGGTGGGGTAGGCCGGGTCGGTGGCCTTGCCGTTCTTGAAGCTGATGCCGATGGCGCCCACATAGCCTTCGGCCTTCACCTTCTGCATGTAGCGGATGGCCGGATCGTCCGCCCCGCCCGGCAGGTCCGGAGGCGTGACGCAGTGGATCTGCCACACGTCGATGTGGTCCGTCTTCAGGCGGCGGAGGCTCTCCACCAGGTTTTTCTCAAACTGCTCAGCCTTAAAGATGTGCCCGGGGCCGACACCGGTGGTGTTGCAGGCGCACTTGGTGGCCAGCACGAACTCGTCCCGGCGGTGCGAAAGGTACCGGCCGATGTACTCCTCGCTGGGGCCGTAGTCCGGGGAGGTGTCGATAAACGTGATCCCGGCATCGAGCACGGTGTTGAGGGCTTCCTCCGCCCACACTTCCGCACCGGGGTTGCGCAGCTCCATGGCGCCGTACCCCAGGGCGGTCACGGTCAGGCCTGTGCGGCCAAGCAGTCTCGTTTCCAGCATGATCCTGCTCCTTTCGCGCGAACAGACGCGGCTGCAAAAAGAGGGCGGCCGGGCCGCCCTCCGTGTCAGTAATCCTCCTCGATGATCTGCATCTCCAGATAATCAAAATCCAGCGTTTCCACAAACGAATCCTGCGTGAAGCGCACCTTGCTGCGGCGCTGAAACTCCTCGATGTTCACGTCCAGCCAGATGGGGTGGGCCAGATCGAAGCGCCGGCAGATCTCATCCAGGGCGTCAAAGACTTTCTGCGTGCGCGAACGGCGGTCGTACGGGAATTCGACGACTGTGTCCTGCAGCGTGTGATGGTTTCTGACGGTCTTGCCCCACATGCGGAACATGGGAACCTCCTTTGTTCATGGCGAGACCCCTGACTCACCTCTTGCAGACGAAATGCGCGCCGTCGCCGATCTCCGCGACGTACATTTCGGCTTTGATGCCGGTGGCTTTTTCGTAGCCGGGCAGTACGGTAGCTTCAAATGCCTCCAGGGCGTCGTTCTTCACGAGGTTCACGGTGCAGCCGCCAAAGCCGCCGCCGGTGATGCGGGAGCCGAGCGTGCCGGGCACGGAAACGGCCAGTTGCTGGAGCACATCCACCTCCGGGCAGGAGGTTTCGTAGTCGTCCCGCAGGGAGGCGTGCGACTGGTTGATGAGCTGCCCGAACGCGGCCAGATCGCCGGCCTTCAGGGCGGCTACGGCTTTGATGGTGCGCTGGTTCTCGTAGACGGCGTGCTTCGCGCGGCGGCGGTTCACGGCGTCCTTGACGGCGTCCGCGTGGGCGTCAAACTCCGCCTCGGAAAGGTCTCCCAGCGTTTTGATGGGCAGGACTTTCTGCAGGTCCTTGAGGGCTTCTTCGGACTCCCGGCGGCGGTCGTTGTAGGCGGAGGTGACCAGCGAGTGCTTCACCTTGCTGTTGACGATGACGATCTTCGCATCGGTCAGCGCCACCGGCGCGTACTCATACTGCAGCGTGGCGGTATCCAGGAAGATGGCGTGGTCCTTCTTGCCCATGGCGGACGCAAACTGGTCCATGATGCCGCAGTTCATGCCGCAGTAGCGGTTCTCGGCTTCCTGGCCGATGAGCGCCAGATCCACCTGCGACACGCCCTCAAAACCGAACAGATCCCGGATGGCGATGCCGGTGACCACCTCGAGGGCGGCCGAAGAGGACAGACCGGAGCCGGCCGGGATATCGCCATAGAAGGCGATGTCAAACCCGGTCTCCGGCGCAAAGCCGCGGCGGATGAAGGTGTCCAGCACGCCCTTCGCGTAGTTGGCCCAGCCGTCACGCTTGACGTAGTCCGGGTGACGGACGTCCGTCTCGCAGATGCCGGCCTGCGGGATGTTGACGGTGTACAGGCGGACGCGCGTATCGTCCCGTCTGCGGATGGCCGCAAAGGTGCCCATGGAGAGGGCACAGGGGAACACGTGACCGCCGTTGTAGTCGGTGTGCTCGCCGATGAGATTGACGCGGCCAGGTGCGAAAAAGACGAAGATGTCGCCGCCGGCACCAAACTGTTCTTCAAAACCCTGTAACAATGTGTTTATCATACAAACCCCCGTTTTCCGGAAAGATCTTCTTCAGTCTAAAGGCTTTTCCCGCAAAAGGCAACCATCCTCCGGACAATTTTCGTTTGACACCCTTCCCGCCATCATTATAATGAAAGCATGGACGAAATGAGAACGGGGGACCGGGAGGAGCAGAAGCGCTTTCTGCGCGCGGGCATGATCCGCGGCGGGCAGGCTCCGGAGGAGAATACCCCTTACGAAAAAAGACTGGCCGGGTACGAGGCGGCGCGGCGCCGCCGCCGGCGTATGATCGGAATAGCGGTGTGCGTGGTGCTGGTGATCGGACTGATCATCTTTTTTGTGCTGCGCGGGCGCCAGAAGCACTATGAAGGCCTGGCGGAGAAGTGGACGCAGGCCCTGCCTGCCGAAAGCGTGCAGCGGGTGCTGCCGTTCGGCGCGGGGTTCCTTCGGTGCGGCCGCAACTCGTGCGCCTGTGTGGACACGGCGGGCGAGGTGGTCTGGACCGAAGGCTACGAAATGAACCATCCCCAGACGGCGGTCTGCGGCGAGTATGCCGCCATCGCGGATCTGGGCGGCAACAGCCTGGTCATCGTGAATGCGGACGGCAAGCAGGGGGAGGTCACCACGGCCCTGCCCATCACCGGCGTGACCATCGCCGGCCAGGGCATGGCGGTGCTCATCCTCGAGGACGAAACCGCCAACTATCTGGCGTTCTACGACCGCACCGGCAAAAAGCTGGACATCGAGATCCGCAGTATGCTGACCGGCGACGGGTATCCGTTCACCGCGGCGCTCTCGCCCTCCGGCAGCCAGCTGATGGTGTCGTTCGTCTGCGTGCGCGACGGCGAGGTCTGCAACAAGGTGATCTTCTACAACTTCGATGTGGGCCGCGACATGGTGGACAACATTGTGGGCGGTTTTGAACAGTACGAAGGCATGATGGTGCCGCGCGTGACCTACCTGGACGAGGAGAGGGCCGTGGCGTTTGCGGACGCCTGCATCGGCTTCTACTCGCTGCGCCACCAGAGCAGCCCGGCGCTCATCAAGGATGAGCCGGTGGAACAGCACATCCTGGCGGTGTTCCCGGGCGAGGGCAAGTCCGGTGTGGTCACCGAGAAGAGCGCCACGGAATCCACCGTGCGCGTCTATGACCGCGACGGCGGCGTCACGGCGGAGTTTGACGTGGACGCGGCGTTCACCGGCTTTGCCTTTGCGGGCAGCCGCATCCTGGCCTGGCACGACGGGCTGCTGGTCATCTACGATACGTCCGGCCGCGAGGTGGTGCGCCACATCCCGGCGGAGCGCCTGGTGTCGGTGGTGCCTTCACCCTCAGAAAACGAATATTTCCTGTTCCTGGAGACCCGCCTGCAGTACATGCAGCTGCAGTGAGGGGGCCACAGCAGTCCCGGAGAGAAGTTTCCGGTCATAAAAAGGAGAAAAAGATGGCAAACATTGAGACTCAATCCGTCAACGCGATCCGTGTGCTGGCTGCGGACGCCGTCCAGAAAGCCAAGTCCGGCCATCCGGGCCTGCCGCTCGGCTGCGCCGCCGTGGCGTACGAGCTGTGGGGGCACCACATGCATCACAACCCGGCGGATCCCGCCTGGCCCAACCGCGACCGGTTCATCCTTTCCGGCGGCCACGGCTCCACGCTGCTGTACTCCCTGCTGCACCTGTACGGGTACGGCAACCTGAGCAAGGATGATCTGGCGCAGTTCCGCCAGTGGGGGTCGCTGACACCCGGCCATCCGGAGTACGGCCACACGGTGGGCGTCGAAGCCACCACGGGGCCTCTTGGCGCCGGCATGGCCATGGCCGTGGGTATGGCCATGGCGGAAGAGCACCTGGCAGCCGTCTTCAATAAGGAAGGCTTCCCGGTGGTCGATCACTACACCTACGTGCTGGGCGGCGACGGCTGCATGATGGAGGGCATCTCCTCCGAGGCTTTCTCCCTGGCCGGCACCCAGAAGCTCTCCAAGCTGATCGTCTTCTACGATTCCAACGGCATCTCCATCGAAGGTAGCACGGACATCGCCTTCACCGAGGACGTCCGCGGCCGCATGGAGGCCTTCGGCTTCCAGACCATCCTCGTGGAGGACGGAAACGACCTGGCGGCCATCGGCGCCGCCATCGAAGAGGCCAAGGCGGACAAGGAGCGCCCGAGCTTCATCATCGTCAAGACCATCATCGGCTACGGCTGCCCGGCCAAGATGGGCACCCCGGCCGCGCACGGCGAGCCGCTGGGCGAGGACAACGTCATCGCCATGAAGGATTTCCTGGAGTGGCCCAGCCACGAGCCGTTCTACGTGCCCGAGGAAGTCTACGAGAACTACCGGAAGCTTGCCGCGCAGGGCGCCGTCACCGAGGCGGCCTGGCAGGAGCTGTTCGCGAAGTACTGCGAGGCGTATCCGGATATGGCCGCTCTGTGGGAGGAGTACCACAAGCCCACCGTCGCCGAGAAGCTGATGAATTCCGAGTCCTACTGGGCTTATGAAGACAAGCCGCAGGCCACCCGCAACCTGTCCGGCGAAATGCTCAACCGCATCAAGGACGTCATGCCGTCGCTCTTCGGCGGTTCCGCGGACCTGTCGCCTTCCAACAAGACCGTCATGAAGGGCGAGGAGTACTTCTCGCCGGCGCACCGCGAAGGCCGCAACATGCACTTCGGCGTGCGCGAGCTCGCCATGACCGCCATCGGCAACGGCCTGGCGCTGCACGGCGGCGTCCGCCCGTACGTGGCCACCTTCTTCGTGTTCTCCGACTACACCAAGCCCATGGCCAGACTGTCGTCCATCATGGGCCTGCCGCTGACCTTCGTCTTCACGCACGATTCCATCGGCGTGGGCGAGGACGGCCCCACGCATGAGCCCATCGAGCAGCTGGCGATGCTGCGCGCGCTGCCGAACTTCCACATCTGGCGCCCGGCGGATTCCACCGAGACGTCCGCGGCCTGGTATGCGGCCGTGACCAGCCAGAGCACCCCGACCGGTCTGGCGCTGACCCGCCAGAACCTGCCGCAGCTGGCCGGTTCCTCCAAGGAAGCCCTGAAGGGCGGCTACATCCTGGCGGATTCCGAGAAGGAAACCCCGGATGCCATCCTCATCGCCTCCGGTTCCGAAGTGCAGTGGTGCGTGGCCGCGAAGGAAGCCCTGAAGGCCGACGGCATCGACGTGCGTGTGGTCAGCATGCCGTGCATGGATGTGTTTGAAGAGCAGCCGCTGGAGTACCGCGAGGCCGTGCTGCCGCGCGCGGTGCGCCGCCGCGTGGCCGTTGAGGCGCTGTCCACCTTCGGCTGGGAGCGCTATGTGGGCCTGGACGGCAAGGTGATCGGCATGACGCAGTTCGGTGCGTCCGCTCCGTACGCCAAGCTGTTCCCGGAGTACGGCTTCACCGCCGAGAACGTGGCCGCCACGGTGAAGAGCCTGTTCTGAGCCCTTCCGGAAACGGATGCCTGAATGAAAATGCGCGGGGGCGGCTGCGGCCGTCCCCGCTGTCCACGCCTCAGGGGGAAACATGAGTGAACCGAAGCCCGGTGAGATCTACCGGCATTTCAAAGGAAACCTGTATCAGGTGATCGGGGTGGGCCTCCACACCGAGACGGAAGAGCGGCTGATCATCTACCAGGCGCTCTACGGGAGTTTTTCGCTGTTCGCGCGGCCGCTGGAAAGCTTTCTGTCGGCGGTGGACCGCGAGAAATATCCGGACGCCGCGCAGGAATACCGCTTTGAAAAAGTCAGCCGGGAGGCGCTGTCGGGGGCTCCCGCTCCCGCCGCGGAACCGGTGCAGGCGGAGGGGGATGAAGATATCCTCCACGTCACGCCGGAGCGCGTGCGCAGCGTCATCGAGGACAGCGGGCTCTCCCGCGGCAGCACCAGAAAGGAAGCGGTCGAGGAAGAGGACATACCGGAGGAGCAAAAGCTCCTCATGGAATATCTGGACATCCGCGACGCCGCGGAGAGGGCTGTGCTGGTGCGCACGCACCGCGCCGAACTGACCGAGCGGATCCTTACCAGCATGGCGGTGGCGGAGGATGTGGAGATCTCCGGGCGCACCATCGACGAAAAAACGGATGACCTGCTGCGCTGTCTGCGGGCCAAAGCCAAATACGAAGGCGGGCGCATGCGCGCCTGATACATCAGAGCGGTCCGGGAGGCGCCAGGCGCCCGCGGACGTGTGCGGCCGGGGTCTCCCGGCCTTTCTGTTACAAAGGAGAACGCTTATGAACATCCCGACGATCACCCGCATGGAAGTCTTTCCGGTGGCCGGCCATGACTGCATGGAGCTGAACCTCTCCGGCGCCCACGCGCCGTACTTTACCCGCAACGTGGTCATCCTCACGGCCTCGGACGGCTCCGAAGGCGTGGGCGAGGTGCCCGGCGGCGAGAAGATCACGAACGCCCTGGAGGCGGTCAGGCCCCTGGTCCTCGGCACCCGCATCGCGGATTACAAGAAGACGCTGAACGCGGTGCGCGCGTGGCTGGCGGAGAACATCAAGGACGACGTGCGCGGCAACCAGACCTTCGACCTGCGCACGGGCGTGCACGTGGTGACGGCCATCGAGGCGCCGCTGCTGGACCTGCTGGGCAAATTCCTGGACGTGCCGGCCGCCGCGCTGATGGGAGAGGGTATTCAACGGGACCGCGTGCGGTTTTTAAGCTATCTCTTCTATGTGGGCGACCGCAACAAGACGGACCTGGAGTACGAGGAAGAGCCGGATGCGGACTGCGAATGGTACCGCATCCGCCACGAGGAGGCGCTCACGCCGGAGGCCATCGTGGCGCAGGCGAAAGCCACGCACGAGAAGTACGGCTTTGAGGATTTCAAACTGAAGGGCGGCGTGCTAGCCCCCCGCGAGGAGCTGGCGGCCGTGGCGGCCATCAAGGAAGCCTTCCCCGATGCCCGCGTGGATCTGGATCCGAACGGGTGCTGGAGCCTGAAAGAGGCGCTGGAGATCGCGCCGGAACTGAAGAAAGTGCTGGCCTACTGCGAGGATCCGGTGGGCGCCGAAGCCGGCTTCTCCGGCCGCGAGGTGATGGCCGAATTCCGCAAGGCCACCATGATGCCCACCGCCACCAACATGATCAATACGGACTGGCGGCAGATGTGCCACACCATCGCGCTGCAGAGCGTGGACATCCCGCTGGCGGACCCGCACTTCTGGACCATGGAAGGGTCGGTGCGCGTGGGCCAGCTGTGCAATGATTTCGGCCTCATGTGGGGATGCCACTCCAACAACCACTTCGACATCTCGCTGGCCATGGTAGTGCAGTGCGCCGCCGCCATCCCCGGCAAGATGAACGGCATCGATACGCACTGGATCTGGCAGGAAGGCCGCGAGCGCCTGACCAAAGAGCCGCTGCAGATCGTGGGCGGCTGCATCACCCTGCCCGATGCGCCCGGCCTCGGCATCGAAGCGGACCGCGCGCAGATCGAAAAAGCCCACCAGCTGTACATGGACAAGTGCTTCGGGAAAGGCGCCCGCAACGACGCCCGCGGCATGCAGTACCTCATCCCCGGCTGGACCTACGATCCGAAGCGGCCGTGTCTGGTGCGGTAAGATGCCCGGCATCTGCCGTTCTTGCTCAGCATCTGCCGTCGCCGGAGAGTCGCTGAGGCATCTGCTGCTCGCTGACCTCCGCCCGTTCCGGCCCGGACGCAACGCTCCGGTGAACTATCGCCTAACGGAATCTCATAACTCAAACGGCAAGACCAGCCCTTGGGAAGCCTCCTTCGGAGTCTTCCCAAGGGCTGGTCTTATTCGTGCCGTTTTCGTTCTGGCTTCCGTAAGGCGAGGATTTCACCTCCGCTAAAAGCGCGCCGTTTATCGGCCGTCAGGGCGGATGGTCAGCCTCACCTGCAGATGCCACCGAGTGAAACTCGTCCGCTGCAGACGGGTCGCATGCGTCAGATAACAGATGCCGCCGGGTTTTCACCCGACCGCTGCAGACGGGTCGCAGGAGCGGGTTGACGGTGCCCCTGTCTGTTCCGGCCGGGATTCCTCCCCGCTCCGCCTCACTTCTGCACCACGCCGTTTTGCATGAGGAATTCCTTCCACTCGGCGTAATGTGCGGCGTACGGATGGCTGCCGTCCTTGGTGTACTCATCCTTGAGATACCCCTCCTCGTTGCAGAAGAGCGGGTTCACATCGATGTAGAAGATGCTGTCGTCTTCCGCGGCGAGGTTCTGCAGCACGCCTTCAAACGCCGTGAAGCGTTCAGCCGTGAAGTACTCGTCCACGTTGACCATGCGGTCCGTCACGCGGAGGTTGGCCTGCAGCACGATGGGCACACCCGGCTGATACTGGTGGATGCTGTCGATCAGGCGGCGGAACATCATGTCCAGACCGTCCATGGAGTGGCCGATATCGTTGATGCCCAGCATCACGTAGACGGCTTTGTACTCTCTGGCCTGCAGGATCTCGGTCAGGTTCATCTCGGAGGTCTGTCCGTTCACCTTGACGGGGATCTTCGAGGTGTCCTCCATGATCTCATACGGCCCGAGCGAGGAGGCGCAGTAGTAGATGGCGCCGGAGAGCGGCGCGTAGAGCTTCAGGCCCTCCGTGCGGGAGTCGCCGATGAACAGGACATCCGTCCAGTAGGCTTCATCCACCGGCGCCAGCGTCCAGGAACCGGCCGGAACGGGCGCTTCGGTCGGGGTTTCCGATTCCGTCGCGGTCTCGGTGGGAGCGGCCGTGGGCGCCTCCGTGGTGGGGGCTTCGGTCTGGGTGGGCGCTTCCGTCTCGGGAGCGTAGGCCTGGCGGAGCTCATCGCGCAGGGACTTGTCATCGTACAGGATGAACGGGATGGCCACCGCAAACTTGTCCTGCAGGATGCCGGCCTTCTTGCAGGCGGTCACCTTCAGCGCGGTGCCGCACACGGCCACCGCCAGCGAGCTGAACAGGATCAGGAAGAACAGCAGGCGTGAGACCGGCGGGCGGGAGGTCTTCGGCTTCGGAAGCGTCACCTCCTCCAGGTCGTCGGGCTCCTCCGTGAGGGGCTCGTCATCGTCGCAGGCGCCGTCCTCATCGGCCGGTTCTCCGCCATCGTCCGTATCATACCGGGCGTCATCCGACTCTTCGGGGGCTTCCTTCGCGGGTTCATCGGCGGCGTCTTCCTGCCCGGCTTCCTCCAGATCCTCCACCGGGAGGTCCGCCACATGGGCGAGCATCTCCTGGGAGGCCAGGACGGGACGCCCGCCGTCTTCCTCCGCGCGCGCCAGACTGGCGAGGACTTCCTCCTCCAGCGCGGCCGCCTCATCGGAGAGCGGGCCGGCGGCGAAGGCGATGGTCTCCGCGTTGTCCGGAATATCGTCGAGGGGACCGGCAGGTCTGGCTGCTTTGGCCCCTTCGGCCGGATGGTTCACCGCCGCGTCCGGTGTGGGACGGGTGGTGCGGTTGTCTTCAGTCATAAGCTAACTCCTTGCGCCGTTTCGGCGGATCAGAAGGAAAAGTAGGCAAACGGATCGGCAAGCCCCAGGGACATCCGGTAGATGCACAGCCAGAAGAGGGCGAAGAGCACCAGGTCGGCCACCGGCGTCTGACGGAACTTCTCGTACAGCTTGTTGGGCAGCGGGGTGGAGAACAGAACGCCCAGGCCCAGGAACACCTTGAACTTGTCCAGCTGCGCCAGAAAGTCCGTGGTGTAGGGGACGATGCCCTTGCTCTGCCCGAACAGCCGGCCCACGAACGTGACGATGGTGGGCACGTCCGGGATGGCAAAGATCATCCACGAAAGCGGGATCAGCAGGATCATGTAGAGGTGGCCCAGCACGTAGGTGCGCTCCAGGAGCTTGCCCCAGATAAACTTTTCCAGCACGATGACCACGAACAGGAAGAGCCCCCACACGAGGAAGTTCAGCGTGGAGCCGTGCCAGAGGCCCGTGAAGAGCCAGACCACGAACAGGTTGAGGATGAGCCGCACCGCGCCCACGCGGCTGCCGCCGAGCGGGATGTAGATGTAGTTGCGGAACCACGCTCCCAGCGTGATGTGCCAGCGGCGCCAGAACTCCGTCATGGTCTTGGAAATGTACGGATAGCGGAAGTTCACGGGGATCTCGAAGCCCAGCATCCGGCCGAGGCCGATGGCCATGCGCGAATACCCCCAGAAGTCAAAGTAGAGGTTCAGGGAGAACCCGACGATGCCCAGCCACGCCATGGGAGTGGAGATATCCGTGATGCCGGTGTTCTCCACGTACGCCCAGATGCCGGAGAGCGAGTCCGCCAGCAAGAGCTTCAGGGACAGGCCGATGATGAAATCCCGCAGGCCTTCCACCAGGCAGTTCCAGTTGATGCGGCGGCGCTCCAGATCCCGGTGGATGTCCTTCCACGGGGTGATGGGGCCGGAGATCAGGCGCACGAACAGCAGCACGCCCGCGCCGTAGTCAAAGAAGTTGGTGACGGCCGGTATGGTGCCGCGGGCGACGTCCGTGAGGTACGCAGACATCTGGAACGTGTAGAAGGAGAGCGCCAGCGGGAAGGCGATGGAAAGCCCCGCCAGACTGTCGTATTTGAAAAAGAAGAGAAGGGCGAAAAGCAGCACCTGGCAGAAGGCGGCCACGGCCTTGTCTTTGGTGCGGCCGATCATCAGCCCGGCAAAGTAGGTGAAGACCACCTCGCCCGCCAGAAGCCCCAGCATCCACCAGTGGCCCTGCACGCCGATGCCGTAAAAGACCAGGCTGCCGATAAAGACCACCGCGTTCCACCAGGAGGCCGGCGAAAAGTAGTAGACCAGCAGGAAGACGGGCAGGAATAAAAATATGAAATGCAGATCGGAAAAAGCCATAGTGTTCCCCGTTCGTTTCTTCGCAAAAATGCGCCAGTAAGGCGTTTACAGTATAGGAGAAAGAGGCGGGCCTGTCAACCGAAGCGCCGCCGGCGGGCACTTGTGCAAACGCCGTGCATGCGCTAAGATAAGTCATACGAGAACATGCCGGACAGGGGTCCGGATGCAGAGAAAGGGACACTATGTATTACGATGGAAAGATCTGGATCGGCAAGGCGGGCGACGAGAAAGTCTGCATCTTGCCGAAGATGGCCAACCGACATGGCCTGATCGCCGGCGCCACCGGCACCGGCAAGACGATCACGTTAAAGGTGCTCGCGGAATCCTTCTCGGACGCCGGCGTTCCGGTGTTTCTGGCGGACATCAAGGGGGATCTGTCCGGTATGGTCCGGCCCGGCGCGGACACCGAAGACATGCAGAAGCGCATCGCCCGCTTCGGGCTGGCGGAGTGCGGCTTTACCTACAAGGCCTTCCCGTCCGTCTTCTGGGATGTGTATCAGAACATGGGCATCCCGGTGCGCACCACCATCTCCGAGATCGGCCCGGTGCTGCTCTCCAAACTGATGGAACTCAACACCACCCAGACCAACATCCTGCAGATCCTGTTCCGCCTGGCGGATGACAACGGGCTGCTGCTGGTGGACATCAAAGACCTCAAGGCCATGCTGCAGTGGGCGTATGACTCCAGCAAGGAGCTGACCTACGAGTACGGCAACATCACCAAACAGAGCATCAGCGCCATCATGCGCCACGTGGTGGCCTTAGAGAGCCTGGGCGGCGAGAAGTTCTTCATGGAAAAGGCGCTGGATCTGACGGATTTCTTCCAGACGTCGGACGGCAAGGGCGTTATCAACATCCTGGACAGCCGCCAGCTGGTCAACGATCCCACGCTCTACTCCGTGTTCCTGCTGTGGATGCTTTCGGAACTCTTCGACAAGCTCCCCGAAGTGGGCGATCCCGAAAAGCCGCGCATGGTGTTCTTCTTCGACGAAGCGCACCTGCTCTTCAACGATATCTCCAAAGCCCTGCAGGACAAGCTGGAGCAGATCATCAAGCTGATCCGTTCCAAGGGTGTGGGCGTCTACTTCATCACCCAGTCGCCGCGCGACATCCCGGATGCCATCCTGGCACAGCTGGGCAACAAGATCCAGCATGCGCTGCGCGCCTACACGCCGGCCGAAATGAAAGCCATCAAGGCGGCGGCCGATTCCTTCCGCGTCAATCCGGCGTTCGATACCGCGGAAGTGCTTCAGCAGCTGGGCACCGGCGAGGCCGTGGTCTCGGTGCTGGACGAGAAAGGCATCCCCACCATGGCGCAGCAGACGAAGATCCTGCCGCCGCAGTCCCTGATGGGCCCCATCCCGGACGAGAGCAAGGTGCAGGAATACAAGATGAACAACCTTTACCTGAAGTATCAGGAAGAAGTTGATCCGGAATCCGCCTACGAAGTGCTGAACCGCCTGGCCGAGAAGAACGCCGAAGAGGCCGCCGAAGCCGCGCGCCTGGAGGCGGAAGAGAAAGAACGCCTGGCGCAGGAGAAGGAAGCCGCGAAGGAGGCCGAAAAGCAGGCGAAGGCGGAGGCAAAGGCCGCGGAGCGCGCCGAACGCGAAGCCGCGAAGCAGGCCGAGCGCGAGGCCAAAGCCGCCGCGAAGGAAGAAGAGCGCCGGCGCAAGGCCGGCAGGAGCGTGGCCAAGTCCGTGACCACGACCGCGGCCGGCACGGTCGGCCGCGAAGTGGGCGGCAGCCTTGGCTCGGTCTTCGGCGGGAAGTTCGGCAAGAAGCTGGGCGCCAACCTCGGCGGGGCGCTCGGACGCAGTATTCTGGGAACGCTTTTCAGAACAGGGAAGTGACACATCCGCATCTGCCCGGCGCCATACGCCGGGCAGTGCTGTATCCACAGGAAAGGAGAAACACCATGGCTGTCAGACAAAGCCCCATCACCATCGAAGACATCGCACGTTTCCGGCTGCCGTCCGGCCTTCAGTACAACCCGTCGGGCACCTGCCTGGCGTTCCAGGTGACGCGGGCGGATCTGGAAAAGAACACTTACCACACGGATGTGTGGGCGGCTGAGGGCGGGCAGGCTCGGCGGCTGACGTTCGGTCCGGACACCTCCGTGGTGCTCTGGGACGATGACCGGACATTGATCGTGTCCCGGAAAGCGCCGGACGCGGAGCCGCAGCCGGGCACCACACCGCTGTTCCGGCTGCCTTTGGACGGCGGCGAGGCCGCGCCGTGGATCACGCTGCCGTTCGGGCTGCAGCGGATGAAGAAACTGGGCAGTGCCTACATCGCCACAGGCAGCATCCGCGAAGACGATTCCGACGCTTACAAAGACACGCCCGAAAAGCGGAAGGAGAAGGCCGAAGCCCGCAAGGAGGAAGAGGACTATCACGTGGTGGACGAGATCCCCTACTGGTTCAACGGGCAGGGGTATATCAACGGTCAGCGCACGGCGCTGTTTCTGGTGGAGGTCCGGGACGGCCAGCCGGTCTGCAAACGCCTGACCGCCCCGGCTTTCGACGTGGACGATTTCTGCGTGGACGGGCAGACCGTTTACTACGACGGAGCGGTCCTCAAAGGAAAACGGCCCCTCTATAACCGCCTCTACGCCTGGCATGCGGACACCGGCAAACGGGAGACGCTTTACGGGAAGGACGGCTACTCCTTCGGCGGGGTGTTTGTGCTGGACGGGCAGCTCTACGTGCACGCGAGCGACATGAAGGCGTACGGCCTCAACCAGACGGCGGACATCTGCACCGTGAAGGACGGCCGCGTGGAGAAGGTGTTCGTGCCGCCGGTCTCGCTTTACTCAAGCGTCTTGGGCGATACGGCCGAAGGCGGCGGCGGGGACTACGCCGGGGAGGGCGAGTACCTGACGCTGGCCACCGTGGAAGCGCACAACGCCGTTTACTCGCTGAAGCCCGGCGCGGACGGGCAGCTGTCCTGCCGGACGCTCTGGGAAGACGAGGGGATGGTCTGCACCATGACCGCCTGCGCCGATAAGATCGCCTGCGTGTACCAGGACTGGGCGCACGCGGCCGAGGTGTTTGAGATGAGCCGCGACGGGTCCGGTATGACGCGGATCACCGCCTTGAACGAGGAGGCGCTGGCCGGCCGGTACGTGGCGAAGCCGCAGCGCGTGGACTACACCTCCTGCGGGTATGACCTGCGCGGGTGGGTGCTGCTGCCGGACGGTTTTTCGCCCAAAAAGACCTACCCGGCCGTGCTGGATGTGCACGGCGGGCCGCGCTGCGCCTACGGCGAGACGTTCTTCCACGAGATGCAGGTGTGGGTCGCCCGCGGGTTCGTGGTGTTCTTCACGAACATCAAGGGGTCCGACGGGCGGGGCGATGCCTTTGCGGATATCCGCGCCGATTACGGCGGGACGGATTTTAGGAACCTCATGGATTTCACCGACGCGGTGCTGGCGGCGTACCCGAACATCGACCGGACGAAACTCTGCGAGACCGGCGGCAGCTACGGCGGGTTCATGACCAACTGGATCATCGGCCACACGGACCGCTTCTGCTGTGCGGCCAGCCAGCGCTCCATCTCCAACTGGGTGTCCATGAGCTTCATCTCGGATATCGGGACGTTCTTCGGCCCGGACCAGTGCGGGGCCGAAGGCCTTTACGGGGAAGACAATACGGCAAAACTCTGGAAGCATTCGCCGCTGGCGTACGCCAAGAACGTGAAAACGCCCACGCTCTTCATCCACAGCGAGGAGGATTACCGGTGCCCGCTGCCGGAAGGCATGCAGATGATGCAGGCCCTGGCGGCCAACGGCGTGGAGACGCGCATGGTCATCTTCAAGGGCGAGAACCACGAACTGTCGCGCTCCGGCAAGCCGAAGCACCGCGTGCGGAGGCTGCGCGAGATCACGGAGTGGTTTGAAAAACATACGAAATGAGAGGTTGTTGAGCGAATAGAAATCTGTTAAACTGACACTAACGGATAACGGGTTTTCCCTGCTTTTTGGGGTGCGGGGAAAGCCGGAGACAAAGGGGGAAACATGGAAGAAAAGATCAGCGGCAGAAAACCGGCGTATGGGTTCATCAACCGCCTGCTTTACGGCGTGGGCGAACTCTTCGGCGGCGGATGCTTCGTCATCATCAACGCGTTCTTCATCGTATTTCTGACGGATGCGCTCGGCATGAACCCGGTCCTGGCCGGCACCATCCCGATGATCGGCAAGATCTGGGACGCCATCACCGACCCGATCATGGGCAACATCGTGGAGCGGACCAAGTCGCGGTTCGGGGCGAAGCGCTTTTACATCCTGGTGGGCAGCATCGCGTCGGTCATCACCTTCGTGCTCATGTGGATCAACATCCACTCCTCGTCGACGACGGTCAACTACGTCTTCTATCTGCTGATGTACTGCCTGTTCAACACAGGCTTCACGGTGTTAAGCGTCCCGTATAACGGGCTGCTTCCGGACATGATGGACGACTACGCGATGCGCGCCCGGTTCTCCAACGTGCGCATGGCGTTCTCGACCATCGGCGCGGCCGTCTGCGGCCTGGTGCCGGGCATGATCATCAAGCAGACCAACGATCCGTCGCAGTACATGACCTGCATGCTCCTCTTCGGCGTGCTCTTCTTCCTCTGCTCGATCACCGTGTTCTTCGGCACGTGGGAGAAGCAGAAGGAACCGATGAAGACCACGCTCGGCGAGAGCTTCACGCAGGCGGCCAGCGTCTTCCGCAACCGGTCGTTCCTGCTCTTCCTGGGCGTGTATCTGTTCGGGCAGGGCGGCATGGATTTCATTTCGGGCATGGCCGTCTACTACGTGCAGCACACGCTTGGCGCCTATCCGAGCTACTACATCCCCATCCTGGCGGTGCTGATGATCGCCCAGCTGGCCGGTATGCTCATCTTCGGACCGATCATGAGCAAGACCTCCAAGAAGATGGCCCTCGTCATCGCGGCGCCGCTGCGCCTGGTGGGCGTCCTGGGGCTGCTGGCCTTTTCGCATCACGGGGCGCCGCTCATCCCGATCCTGCTGCTGGCCGCGCTGATCGGCTTCGGCAACGCCGGTTCCATGACCGGTATCTTTGCCATCATGGCCGACATGACGGAGATCGACGAGCTGATCACCTCGATCCGCCGGCCCGGCATCGTCTCCAGTATGGCCACGTTCATCCGCAAGATCGCGTCGGGCCTGTCGGTGGCCATCATCGGCTTCATGCTGACGGCTGTGCACTATGACGAGACCCTCGCCAACGCCGGCCTCGAGCAGGCTGCCGCCACGCAGCACGGCATCGGCATCTGCTACGTGCTGGCTCCGGCCATCATGTCGGCGCTGCTGCTCGTCTGTGCCTGGCTCTTCCCGGTGACCGACAAGGAATTCCGCCTGGTCGAGAAAGAGATCGCCCGCCGCAAGGGTACGGAAGAAGGGGAAACCACGGAAGAAGAGAAGAAGGCGCTTGAAAAAGTGACGGGCTTCGCCTACGAGAAACTCTGGAACCCGGTGAACGCGGGGCTGAAGAAAAAATAAGCCGTACCGTCCCTGGCCAGCCAGTGCGCGGCACGCAGATTCGCGAAAGAAAATGAGTCAGGGGCCTGGCCCCTGACTCATTTTCTGCTGCTGTGATGCTTAGATGAACGGCCTCCGTTCCAACACGAGCTTGAGCGGTTTGTCCGTGTGGATGTACCCGGGCAGGGCCTGCTGCAGTTCCGCCAGCGCGCACACGCATCCGAAAAGGGAGTGCAGGTCGTTGAAGCGGTCGTCCGTCTCCGGGTCCAGCGAGAAGAGATAGTCGATATAGCCGTCCGCGAAGTCTTTGAGGGCTTCGCGGGCTTCTTTCATCTTGTACCCGCTTTGGATCATGGCGCGGTTAAGGCAGTACACCCAGTCGATCTCGGCGAACGAGATGGCCTGCCCGAGGCTTTCCCACTCGTGGTTGCGGAAGATGCGCAGGCACGTGTCCACCATGGCCTCCGGGTAGCGGATGGGCATGCGGGCGTAGCTGTGGTTGAAGTAGAAGTGGAAGCCGCAGGCCAGGAACGGGAAGACGGAGGGGGTGGTGCGCTCGCCAGAGAACGAATCCGCCTTCAGGATGGGCCGCACCACGCCGGCCGGCCAGAAGCCGGATGCGGGATCGGTGTGCTCCCAGAGCCAGTCAAAGTACCACTGCTGCCACTCCGGGGAGGCCTCGCCGGTGATGACCAGGGCGGCGTAGATGCCGGCGCCCAGATGTGAGGCGATCCACGGGTTCTCGGCCCAGTCGATGTTTGCCAGGAAGTCGTACAGTCCGTCCTTGGTCAGGTACGGGTGGAGGGCGGTCAGCGGGTGCTTCGGGCGCGCGTCAAAGAGCTCCAGCGCGGCGATGCAGTGCGCGGTGGTGTGGTAGGTGTGATGGGTGTTCTCGGTGAACAGGCCGGTTTCGGGGTCCTGGAAATCCTGCAGGGCGGCCACCCAGTGGGCGCGCACCGCCGGATCCTGCGGGAAGCGGCCGATGGTGTAGAGGATGTTGGCGGCATCGGCACAGCCGTACTCGTTGTTGCCGAGCTTGCGGGTGCCCGTATCGTCCTGCCAGAGGAAGCGGGCGTAGGTGCCGGCCGGGCGGCCGTCCGTCTTATGGGCGGCAATGCGCGCGGCCATGGCTTCAATGAGGGGCTGGATGTTTCTCATGAGCGGTCCTTTCCATATGAAAGAAGAGGGGATGCCCGGCATCCCGGGAACGGTTCATAAAGGTATCGTAACACACAATGACAATAGGGTCAAAAGGTCAGTGGCCTGCCGGACGCCAAAGAGGGGGAAGACTTGCTTTTCACGCGGTACTGTGCTACCATAGTCCGCGTACAAACTTGTCGGGGGAGCCTACGGCTGAGAGCGCGCAAGCGAAACCCCAAACACTTGATCCGGGTAATACCGGCGTAAGGAGGCAACATATGGTCTTTTCGTTCCCTGGGAGGGGCGCATCCGCCCTGCCCCGCATCCTGTCCGCGGAAAGCGCGGGCAACTTCTTCTGGAATGCCGAAAACGGCCTGACCACGGCCGGGTACGTCATCAGCGGCATTGCGGTTTTCTGCATCCTCATCTTCATCGCTATCCTGTATGACCGCAAAAACAGCAAAAAGTTCTCGGTAAAGCAATTGGTGTTCGCGGCTGTCGCCATCGCGCTGGGCATGGTACTGTCCAATTTCAAGCTGTACCGGTTCCCGCAGGGCGGCTCCATCACCTGGTTTTCCATGCTGTTCGTCACGCTGGTGGGCTACTGGTTCGGCCCCGGCATCGGCATCATGGCGGGCGTGGCCTACGGCCTGCTGCAGATGATCATCGATCCGTACATCATCAGCCTGCCGCAGCTGCTCATCGACTATCCGCTGGCTTTCGGCGCATTGGGCCTTTCCGGGTTCTTCTCCCGGAAGAAGAACGGGCTTCTGCCCGGCTACATCTGCGGCGTGCTCGGGCGCTGGGCGTTCGCAACGCTCTCCGGCGTGGTGTTCTTCGGCATGTACGCCACGGACATCGAAATGTACGGCATGACGCTCAAAGTCGGCAATTCGCCGCTTCTGTACTCGCTGACCTACAACGGCATCTACCTGCTGGCGGAAGGCATCCTGACGGTCATTCTGCTGGCCATCCCGCCGGTGAACCAGGCCATGCAGTACATCCGGCGCCAGGCGCGCTCCGAGACGCGGTAAGCGGGACCCGGCCCGGCAAGGGGCCGGCAAAAAACAAAAGACAGGCGGAAGAGGGCGGAAGCCTTCTTCCGCTTTTTCTTGTCCTTTTTGTTTAAAAGCGGTTGCCAATTTCCGCAGAGCGGTTGTATACTATTACCATCTGTTCAGCTTAGGCTATCTGAGAGAGGGGAGGTTCTGACATTGGCAAAACAGCAAAAAGAAATGTTTGAGAAACCCGTCAAAGGGACTCTCGCGTATGCCAGAGCCGTCAGCACGCGCAAAGCGGCCGCGGTTTTTCTGGCACCGGTGATCCTGCTCCTGGTCATCTTCATGGTGTACCCCATCATCGATACCTTCGTGACCAGCGGCTACCGCTGGAACGGCATTTCGGCCGACAAACAGTGGCTGGGGTTCTTTAATGCGGGGAGCAACTGGAATGAGCTGATCCACGACGACAATTTCTGGCATGCGTTCCGCAACAACATCATCGTGATGGTGTTCTCCATCCTGCTGCAGATGCCTATCGGCATGCTGCTGGCTACGTTCCTGGATGCAGGCGGCAAGAAACTGAACATCTTCAAGACCATCTGGTTCTTCCCGTACCTGATGTCCTCCACCGCCATCGCGTTCCTGTTCACCTACGCGCTGGCCACCAACGACGGTCTGATCACGGCCGCCGCCACCCTGATCCGCGGCAAGCGTACGGCCATCGACCTTCTGGGCCGCTCACCGCATGCGCTGTTCACGGTCATCGGCGTCATGGCCTGGCAGTTCGCGCCGTTCTACATGGTGTACTTTATCGCCGGCTACTCCGGCATCGATGAGTCCCTCTACGAGGCGGCTGTCATCGACGGCGCCACCCGCGGCCAGTACATCCGCCGCGTGGCCCTGCCTCTCTTAAAGCCCACCATCAAGGCGGCCTGCACCATGTCCCTGATCGGTTCCCTGAAGTACTTCGACCTCATCTGGAACATGACCCAGGGCGGCCCGGGCGTTACGTCCGAACTCATGGCCACCTACATGTACAAGCAGTCGTTCAAGAACTTCAAGATGGGTTACGGCTCCGCGGTCGCTGCCGGCATGTTCATCCTGATCACGCTCATCGCGCTGCTGTTCAACCGCATTTTCGAGAGCAAGGAGGACTACTGATATGGCAGATGAGTATCGCAAGGCACGTATTAAAAAGAATATTGTCTGGACCATAGCCTTCTTCTTTGCCATCATCTGGCTGCTGGTCGCCTTCATCCCGTTCCTGTTCATGATCCTGAACTCCCTGCGCGGACAGGGTGACATGCTGCAGCACGGCGTCTTCACGCTGCCGCAGCCGTTCATCTTCTCCAACTACCCGGCCATCATGAAGCAGGGCTTCATGGGATACTTCATGCGCAGCGTCATCGTCGTGGCCATCTCGCTGACCATCCTGCTGTTTGCCACGGCCTGCGCCTCCTACCCGCTGTCCCGCATGCGCTTCCGTCTGCGCCTGCCGCTGCGCGCCTTGATCGTGGCCATGATGAGCGTGCCCATGCACGTCACCCTCATCCCCATCTTCAAGATGGCCAACAAAGTGGGCATCTACGACAGCATCTGGGCGCTGATCGGTCCGTACGTGGCGTTCGGTCTGCCGTTAGCCACCTTCATCCTCTCCTCCTTCATGGAGCAGACCATCCCGAAGGAAGTGGAAGAGGCCGCCGAGATCGACGGCTGCGGGCGCTATGCCATGTTCTTCCGCATCATCTTCCCGCTGTCGAAAGCCGGTCTGTCGACGCTGGCGATCTACAACGGCGTTCACATGTGGAATGAATTCGCTTTCGCCAACACCCTGACCCAGAGCAAGGCGGCCAAGACCCTGCCGCTGGCGCTGTCGGCCTTCAAGGGTGAGAACACCATCAACACCCCGCTGATCCTGGCGGTCCTGACGCTGTCCGTCCTGCCCATGATCATCCTGTTCCTGATCTTCCAGGACAAACTGGTCAAAGGCATGATGGCCGGTGCCGTCAAAGGCTGAGTCATACAAAGAGGACCCTCCCCACGCAAGTGGGGAGGGTCCTCTTTGTATAGGGGAGCGAGTCTGACGGGACAGGTCACTGCTGACTCGCCGCAGGTGAGTCAGATGACCTGTCCCTCCTGACTTGCTCGCCTCGGCAGGCATGCCCGCCACAAATATGACAGATGACCTGTCCCTCTGTCATATGTCAGAACAGGTTCTCCTGCAGCTCTTCCTTGCACGCCAGCGGCCCGGGGATGGGCGCCACGCCGCGGTTCTTTCCGAAGTAGTCGCGGTTGAAGATGATGGGCGTGCCGTCCGGGTTCTCGAACTTCTGCTCCGGCTCGAAGGCCTCGCCGAGGCGGCCGGTGTCGATCATGCCGATCTCGAACTCTGGCAGGACGTCGTAGAGGTTGGTGACCAGACGCACTTCGCCGCCTTCCTCTTCCAGGCCGAGCGTCACCTGATGCTCCGTGTCGACCACGAAGTTCTCCTCGGTATCGCACGGTTTCGCGCCGTTGAAGTAGACGTTGCCGCCGGTGTAGACGGGCAGATGGTCGTAGTAGAGGTCACGCAGCGCGCGGTTCTTGGTGGTGGAGTAGACAAACTGCGCGAAGTACTTCTCCGCCGTGGGATACCCGTCGTACGGGAAGGTGCCCACTTCGAGGTTGAGGCGGTACTGGTAGTTGTTGCTGGCGGCCGCGCCGTTGAAATACTCCTGCAGGTCCTCGCGGAGCGGCTGCTGTACGAAGACGTTGTTGTAGAAGCGGGCATCGCCGTGCAGGAAGGTCATGAAGCCGGCCACTTCCGTGCGGTGCGGCACATGGTACGGGGTGTAGCGCGGGGTGGCGTTGCGGATGCCGCCGTTGTCCACGCCGGCTCCCACGCAGGTGAAGGCACCGCCGATGAGGTTGTGCACCAGCGCCACGCCCTGGGTGGCCAGCTTCACGGAAGCCACCGACAGGAAGATGTTGTTGTCCACCAGCGTCGGGCCGTGGGAGACCTCAATGAACAGATCCTCGGCCAGCGCCAGCGGGTTGTCGATCTTCGTGCCTACCGGCGGATGGTTGTCGTGGAAGAGGTTGGCGGTCACGCGCGTGCCCTGCGCCTGCCAGTCAAGCCAGATGCCGCGGGTGCAGTGGTGGATGTGGTTGCGGCGGTAGATGCAGTCGATGGCCGCGTGCATCTTGATGCCGCCGATCTCGGCGCCGGCCAGATCCTGCATGTTGTTGATGTGGTGGATGTGGTTGTCTTCGATAAGGGAGAACACACCGCCCAGGTGGCCGACGATGCCGGTCTGGCCGCAGTCATGGATGTTGCAGCGGCGCACGATGTGGTGGCCGATGTTCTCCTTGGTCCAGCCTTCGATCTGCGCCTGGCAGATGGCGTCGCGCTCGGTCTGCGTGCCGTCCTTGGTGTAGCGGGTAGTCCACTTGTTCTCGTTGTTCGGCTGCAGGTACTTGCCGAGCGAGATGCCCGAGCAGCGGGAATCCGAGACTTCGCAGTCCTCGATGATCCAGCCCTTTGACCAGTGCGGGCCGATCATGCCTTCCTGGTAGGCCGTGGGCGGCGCCCAGGTGGTGGCGGCGTGGCGCACGGTGAAGCCGGAGAAGGTGATGTAGTTCACGCCTTCGGCTTCCGGATAGAAGCACGTGCGGCGCACGTTGATCTCCACGCACTCGGCGTTCGGGTCGGCACCGTGGAAGTTGGCATAGATCACGGTGAAGTCACCGTCCTGCTCGGTATACCACGTGTAGATGGTCCACTCCGGATCCCAGGAGCGGAGGTTCTTCTGCGGATGCTTAACATCCTCCAGCGTGAAGACTTCATAGAAAGCCTTGCCGTTCAGGTACACTTCGCCGGTGTGCACCGGATCCGTGGAGTTGTACCAGTCACCCTTGATGATGAAGGTGTAGGGGTTGTAGTCGCCGAACACGCCGTTGGGGATGCGGGCGCACCAGACATCGCCCTCAAGGTTCTTCCAGTTTTTGACCACCTCGGAGCCTTTGATGACGGCGCCTAAGGGTTCGGCCGAGCGGTAGACGATGCGGGCGTCCTCGGTGCCGGCGTGCTTGGGGTTGACGGCTTCCCGGTAGGTGCCGGGGAAGACCACCACTTCATCGCCCGGGCGGGCGATGTCGGCGGCCGCCTGAATGGTCTGGAAAGGAGCCGCTTTGGAGCCGTTTCCGTACCGCGGCGCGTCGCAGGAGACATAGTAGATCATAGGGCTTTCCTCCGTTTGAAAAGACGTATGATGACAGGTTTTGTCCCGCCGGAAAACACCGGCAGGTCCTTTAGCATTGTACGGTAACGCGGGGCGTTCGTCAATCCGGAACGAGGAAAGGGAAGGCGGGGCATTTCACATAATAAAAAGAATTAAAGAATGAATTTATGTATATGAAAAAAGAAGAGAATATTTCACTTTGTAAAACGAAATATATAGAGAAAGCGGTTGACACGGAAATGTGACCCCGTTAAAATTATAGCAAGCCTGTTCCTTCGTTCGTCGGGCAAATCATCTCTTATATTTTTGAAGGAGGTACATTTATGAAAAAAGTGCTTGCCCTTGCCCTTGTGGCGGCCATGACCGCCACGATGGTCCTCGGCTGCGGCGGCGGAAACGGCGGCTCCGGTTCCAGCGCAGCTCCCGGCTCGTCGGCTGCCCAGACTCAGGCTCCCGGCGGTTCCCAGGCGACTCCGGGCAGTTCCTCGGAAGCCCCCGCTGCGGAAGGCCTGGTCCTCACCACGGATGAACTGAACATCGAGATGTGGGACATCGCTTCCAGCGATCCGACCAAGACCGTCCAGGAAGGCCCGGTTCAGGAGTTCATGGCCGATCATCCCAACATCCACATCAACCAGGTGCACATGGTCAACGACACCTACAAGCAGGATCTGATCGTGGCCATGTCCGCCGACAAGGCGCCGCAGATGTTCATTCACTGGACCGGCGGCCCCATGAACGAGTACTACCGCTCCGGTTTCTGCGATGTGCTGGACGACCTGTATGACGCCTACAATAAGGTGGATTACCTGGAGTCCGGCCTCAGCATGTGCCGCGCGACGGACGGCAAGCTGATCGCGCTGCCTTACGGCGGACTGTCGGCCACGGTCGTCTACTACAACAAGAAGATGTTTGAAGAGTACGGCATCGAGGTCCCGAAGACCATTGACGAGTTCGAAGCCGTCTGCGACAAGCTGCTCGAAAACGGCATCGTCCCGATCTCCTTAGGTAACGGCTCCAAATGGACCGGTTCCCTGATCTACATGTATCTGGTCGCCCGCTACGGCGGTCCGGAAGCGGTCATCAACGCGTACTATCCGGAGAAAGGCGGCAGCTTTGCCGACGAGCCGTTCGTCAAGGCAGCCGAGAAAGTGCAGGAGTGGGTTCGCAAGGGCTACATCATTGAGGGCTGCAACTCCATGACGTCCGATGCCGGCGGTGACCGCGCAAAGATCTACGACAACACCTGCGGCATGCTCATCCATCTGTCCTCCTGCGGCGGCAACATGAAGGGTGACATGGGCGAAGAGTGGTACAATGAGACCCTCGGCGCCTTCAAGTTCCCGATCGACACTGAGTCCGAGAAGGCCGGCGTCAACCAGAACGTCGCTGTCGGTTCGGCCGTCGGCAACGCCTTCTCCATCAACTCCAAGGGGAACGAGGATGTCCGCAAGGCCCTGTGGGTCCTGGCGAACCAGTACTTCACCACCGACCATTATGCCGCGAACATGCTCGAGCAGTGCAACAAGGTGCTGTCCATCAACGGCCTGCAGGAAAACATCACCGATCCGGTGGTCATGGTTTCCTGGGATACTTTCGCCGATGCGACGCACACCCAGCTGTTCTATGATCAGTATCTGCCGGCTTCCGTCGCCGAGGTGCACAAAGACACCATGAGCGATCTGTTCGGACTGACCGCTTCGCCTGAGGATGTCTGCCAGCGTCTTCAGGATGCCTACACCAAGTATCTTGAAGAGAATAAGTGATAAGATCTGACTGTCCGGCGGGGGACGGTGTCCCTTCCCCTGCCGGTCTGAAAAGCACACGGACGAAGGAGAGCCCGCTGCGGGAGGCCGCAGCGGGCTGTTTTTTGTGCAAAAACGACATAGCAGCATTGACGAACACCATTTTAAATGGTAAAATCTCCTCCGTGCATACATCGTCCGGTGCACAGATCCTATTGAGGAGGAAAGAACAATGAAAAAAGCCCTTGCCCTTGCCCTTGTGGCTGCTATGACCGCCACGATGGTCCTTGGCTGCGGCGGCGGGAACCCTGCCGGTTCCAGCGCGGCTCCCACCCAGGATGCCGGCTCCACGGCGGCTCCTTCCGCTGACGGTTCTCAGGCTGAGAGCCAGTCTGCTTCCGAAGACGGCCTGGTCCTGACCACCGAACCGCTCGAGATCGAACTGTGGGATATCGCCTCTTCCGAGCCGAAGACCACCGTCGAAGAGGGTCCTGTCAAAGCCTTCATGGCCGACTACCCGAACATCCATGTCAATCAGGTGCATATGGTCAACGATACCTACAAGCAGGATCTGATCGTGGCCATGTCCGCCAACAAGGCCCCGAACATGTACACGCACTGGACCGGCGGTCCCATGAACGAGTACTACAAGTCCGGTTTCTGCGACACCCTGGATGATCTGTATGATGCCTACAATCAGACCGATTATCTGGAGTCCGCGCTGGCCATGTGCCGCGCCACCGACGGCAAGCTGATCGCCATGCCTTACGGCGGCCTGTCTGCTGCTGTCGTGTACTACAACAAGAAGATGTTTGCCGACAACGGTCTGGAAGTCCCGACCACCATCGAAGAGTTTGAAGCAGTCTGCGATAAGCTCCTCGAAGCCGGCATCACCCCGATCGCCCTGGGCAACGGTTCCAAGTGGACCGGTTCCCTGATCTACATGTATCTGGTCGCCCGTTACGGCGGTCCGGAAGCCGTTGTCAATGCCTACTTCCCGGAGAACGGCGGTTCCTTCGCCGATGAGCCGTTCGTCAAGGCTGCCGAGAAGGTTCAGGAGTGGGTCAAGAAGGGCTACATCATCGAAGGCTGCAACTCCATCACCTCCGACTCCGCTGGTGACCGCGCTCTGATCTACAACAACACCTGCGCCATGCTGGTGCACCTGTCCTCCACCGCCGGCGGCGTGAAGAGCGACATGGGCGAAGACTGGTACAATGAGTGCTTCGGTGCCTTCCAGTTCCCGATCGATCCCGAGTCCGAGAAGGCCGGTGTCAACCAGAAGGTCGCTGTTGGTTCCGCTGTTGGTAACGCTTTCTCCATCAACTCCCAGGGCAACGAAGAGATCCGCAAGGCTCTGTTCGTCCTCTGCAACCAGTACTACACCGGTGAAGAGTATGCCATGAACACCCTGGAGCAGGTTGGTAAGGTCGTCTCCATCAACGGTATGCAGGATTACATCACGGATCCGGTCGTCATGGCCTCCTGGGATTGCTTCGCCAACGCCACCGACGTCCAGCTGTTCTATGATCAGTATCTGCCGGCCTCCGTCGCCGAGGTGCACAAAGACACCATGAGCGATCTGTTCGGCCTGACCAAGACGCCGGAAGAGATCTGCCAGACCCTGCAGGATGCCTACACCAAGTATCTGGCTGAGCAGCAGTAAACCCTATCGGTTTAACCTGTAACAGCAATACAACAGTTAAACGGACGAAAAAACAGCCCGCCGCGGGAAACCGCGGCGGGTTTTTTGTCTGCGTAAAGGAAGAGAAGAGGGGGGTCACGGGCGCGTCAGTACCACGCGCGCTCCGTAGTATTCCAGCGTGATCTCCCTAAAAGGCGGCTGATCCCGGAGCAGGATGCTGCATCGCCGCCCGCGCCAGCTGTCCTGGATCAGATAGTCACTCAACTCAATGGGAGTCCCGTCGACGCGAAGGTCCAGCTGGCGCGCATCAAGCCCGAAAATGATGAAATCGTTTCGGGGGATCCGGTATCCGATCTGGATCACGTGATTGGCCGGGTCATAATAGGCCAGATCGATCGTATAGGCGCCCAGCCGGTTTCCTTCCGGCCATTCCAGTTTTTCCAGGTTCCGGAACATCGAAAGATCATGCGGAACCCCCGTTGCGATCAGGTCATACCGGAATTTCACGTAAGAACATCCCTGCCACAGCAGGAGCAGGAGAAGAATGGCCACGATCCGGCGGGAAGCTTTTTTTCTTGACACAGGCACCTCCTTGGAAGCGGAACGGTCAGGGGAGCACGGCCGTTAAGGATGCGTTTACCATGCCCAGGGTATCCGTGGGTTCCCAAACGCCTTCCCAGCTGACCCCGGCAAACTGTCCGGAGAACGTGTGGCCGCCGACGCGCAGGTGCGCCGAAAGGCGAACGGCCAGGGAGCGCAGACCGCCGTTTAAGAGGGCACGGGGGGAGGCCCCGGCCAGTGCGTACACAAAGGCCTGCCCCTCCGGAGGGATCTGACCATCCGGAATGTTTTCCCACGTCAGGATAACGCCGGTCACACGGGATCCGGAGGTGAGGAAAGTGACAGCCGGAGCCGGAAACGGACTGCCTTTGACGCGTGTCTTCTCGTAGCGTCCGGTTTCGTCAAGACGCAGCCAGGTATCCGGATCAGAAGGATCCGGGGAGAGCCAGCGGGCATAGTCGTTCGCGTTGTCCGCCAGCTCGGCGATGGTCAGGGCGCCCTGGTGCCTGGCCAGCAGGGAAGCGCGCACCAGGAAAAGAGCGGCCAGAACGGCTAAGAGCAGCACCGCGGCGGCTTTGCCGTAAGGGTGCCGAACGGGAACCGTGTTCTCTTCAGAAGTGCCTTCCCAGGCTGTTGTCTTTCCGGAGAGGACCTCCCGGTAACTGGTCCAGAGGAAGACGATGTCCCAGACGGGCATGAGGTATGCCAGGCCGTACCGGATGACGAGGAACGTTCGTTTGAATGCTTCCCGGTAGGAAAGAGTGGTCCCGTTGTCTTTTTCCACGTGGATCCCGCACAGCGCTTTGCCGGGCGTGGTGCCAAAACGGGCAAGACTGGCCGGCTCAAGAAACAGCAGGGCCAGCAGCCCCGCATAGCGCAGCGCCAGCAGCTCCAGAACGGCAGTGACGGTATCCCGGGGGAAGCGGTGCCCGGCCACGCCGTACAAGAGGAACATCAGCAGCAGGATACAGACCGTCAGATCGATCACGCGGGCCGTCAGGCGCAGGAAGAGTCTGCGGGAGCCCGCGGCTTCTTCCCGGTCTTCCACAGCAGGGATGTCCGGCGGGGTGTCCAGAATATCGGGGGACAGCGACTCCCATGTCAGGCGGAGGCGAAGGGCCTCCGCGATGCGGTGCCGCCGGCCTTCCCACGCCTGCTGTTCTTCCTGAAGGAGCGTTTCCTGTTCGCGGAGGACGGCTTCAAGCGGCTGTTCCCCTGTCTGCAGCTGACGGAGCTGATCCAGCGGGATCCCCAGTTCCCTCAGGAGGCGGATCTTGTGCAGGGTGCGGACATCGTCATCGGAATAATCCCGGTAGCCGTTTTCCCGGCGGCGCGGGGACACCAGCCCTTCTTTTTCGTAAAAGCGGATGCTGGCGCGGGTCAGTCCAGTCTTCTCTTCCACGATCCGAATATCCATAAGCCCTCCTTCGAGAACACCGTACAGTATCAAGCGGGTTGACAGTCAAGAGTTTTTTTGCGTTTTTTTGCGAAAAGCCGCAAAAATGAGGAGAAGAGCCCGGGAAACGATCTTCCCGGGCTCCGTGAGTGTGAAACAGGATCAGAACAGCGCCTTTTTAACTACCGCCGCGTCCGCAAACGGGCCGGGCAGCGGGGAGAGGCCGCGCTTGTGGCCGAAGTAGTCCTCATCGAACGTGATGGGCGTGCCGTCCGGGTTCTCAAACTTCTGCTCCGGCTCGAAAGCCTCGCCCAGCAGCTCCGTGGTGATGACGGCGGTGGGAAGCGCGGGCAGCACGTCGCAGAGGTTGGTGACAAGCACCGGATGTCCGTCTTCTTCGGCCAGTTCCAGGGTGACGGCATCGGCGCAGACGGCGTAGTTTTTCTCCTTGTCGTACGGCTTCGCGCCGTTGGCGTAGATGTTGCCGCCGGCTTCCACAGGCAGGTGGTCATAGTACTTCTGGCGGTTTTCCTTGCCGCCCACATCGCCCGGGATGAAGAAGCGGGCCACGTATTCTTCCGTGGTGGGGTACCCGTCAAACGGGAAAGTGCCGGCAAAGGCGTTTTGCTGTACGCCGAAGCCCGCCAGCAGATCCTGCGCGTACTGCGCCACCGGCTGCTGCACGAAGATGTTGTTGTAGAAGCGGTCATCGCCGTGCAGGAAGGTCATGAAGCCGGCCACTTCGGTGCGGTGCGGCACGTGGTACGGCGTGTAGCGCACATGGCCGCCGGCGTTGCCGTTGTCCGTTCCCTTGCCCACGCTGGTAAACGCGCCGGCGATCAGGTTGTGCACCAGCGCCACGCCCTGGGTGGCCAGCTTGACGGAGTAGGGCGAGAGGAAGATGTTGTTGTCCACCAGCGTCGGGCCGTGGGAGACTTCAATGAAGAGATCCTCGGCCAGGCCGCCGCCGGAGTAAAGCTTCGTGCCTTCCGGCAGGATGTTGTGGTGGAAGAGGTTCTGCGTGACGCGCGTGCCCTGCGCCTGCCAGTCCAGCCAGATGCCTCTGGTGCAGTGGTGGATGTGGTTGCGGCGGAACGTGCAGTCGATGGCCGCGTGCATCTTGATGCCGCCGATCTCGGCGCCGGCCAGCTGCTGTTTGGTGTTGATGTGGTGGATGTGGTTGTCCTCGATCAGTGAGAACACGCCGCCCAGGTGGCCGACGATGCCGGTCTGCTCGCAGTCGTGGATATGGCAGCGGCGCACGATGTGGCTGCCGATGCGCTCTTTGGTCCACCCTTCGTACTGGGCCTGGCAGATGGCATCGCGCTCGGTCTGCGTGCCGTGTTTCAGCCGCTTGTAGAGCCACTTGTTCTCGTTTTCGGGCTGCAGGTACTTGCCCAGGCTGATGCCGCAGCACTTGGAATCCGAGATCTCGCAGTCTTCGATGATCCAGCCTTTGCTCCAGTGAGGGCCGACCATGCCTTCCTGGTAAGCCGTGGGCGGCGCCCAGGTGGTGGCGGCCTGCTTCACGGTGAAGCCGGAGAGGGTGATGTACCCCTTTCCTTCTTCGGCCGGGTAGAAGCAGTTGCGGCGGACATTGATCTCGGCGCACTCGGCGTTCGGATCGGCCCCGCGGAAGTTGGCGTAGATGACGGTGGCGTCGCCTTCCTGCTCCGTGTACCACTTGTACAGGCTCTTTTCCGGGAACCACGAACCGTCATAGACCACGGGGTGCAGGACGCCTTCGAGGGAGTCCGTCTCGTAGAAGGACTGGCCGTTTAAGTACACCTCGCCCGTGTGCAGCGGGATCTCGGAGTAGTACCAGTCGCCGGCGATCACGGTGGTGTAGGGGTTGTAGGCACCAAACACGGCGTTGGGGATGACAGCGCGCCACACATCCGGCGCATACGGCTCCCACGTGGTCACGCGCTCCGCACCTGAGATCACGGCGCCAAGCGGCACTTCCGACCGGTAGGTGATGCGGGCGTCTTCCGTGCCGCCGCACTTCGGGTTGACATACTCCCGGTACAGACCCGGTGCGACGATGACTTCATCGCCCGGATGGGCCACTTCGGCGGCCTCCTGAATGGTCACGAAGGGAAACTCTTTGCTGCCGCAGCCCGTACGCGGGGCGGAAGCGTTGACATAGTAGATCATACCGACTCCTTCCTGAATCAAAACGAAGAGTTACTTGCATTGTAAGAAATCCCAGGGAGTTCGTCAATGATTCGATAGGGTTCGATGCCTATTAAATCGCATGGCACCGGATTCCCTTGCCGCTTCGTACGGGCTCCTTGCCTTTTTGCCTCCGCCAATAGCCCGCCCCTCCCGCCTCCATCAGGGCGGGTCGGCTCCGGGGCGGGCGGCATCCGGCAAAAAGGCTTCACGTCGCCCTACAGGCGCGGCGCCGGGAATCCTGGTGCCTGCCGCGATAGTTGTCCGGCCGCGACAACGAAAAAGCGCCCCCTCCCTGACGGCGACTTGGGACGGAGCCGGAGGGGAGGTGGGCGCTTTTATTCTTTTATGCAACCAGTTGCAGTTTACGAGGCATTTGTGATTTGGTTAGATCCCGCCACTATTTCGCTATGTTCATGTATAAACGTGTCGAACTCTTCGAACGTGATCTCCTGATGCCTCCACACCACCAGCTCATACTCCGTGATCCCATTGCTGTGATGGATGACGGACGACGACGTGACTTGCGCGCCCCAGTCTTCCAGCTGCTCGGTCAGCGTGGGCGTGAAGTCCACGCCGGGCTTCACTTTGATGCGGATGTTGTGGGAGGTGAAGGAATCGCCGCCGATGCGCACGTGGTGCATGACAAACTGGATGAGGGAGACGAAGACCGTCACAAACACCCCGGTGATGTACATGCCGGCGCCGAAGGCCAGGCCGATGGCGGAGGTGACCCAGATGCCGGCGGCGGTGGTCAGGCCGCGCACGGAGGCGCCGTTCTTGAAGATGACGCCGGCGCAGAGGAACGAGATGCCGGAGACGACCTGCGCCGCGATACGGGCCGGGTCGGTGCCGCGGGTGCCGTTGATGTCAATGCCGCCCAGGATGGTGTCCATGTCGGTGAAGCCGTACTTGGAGACGATCATGAACAGGGCGGCTGCGGAGCACACGATGACGTGGGTGCGGACGCCGGCGGCTTTCAGGCGCCGGGCACGCTCACTGCCGATCACGAAGCCGGCCAGGGCTGACAGGATGATGCGCAGGAAGAAGTCCAGAATGAGCAGCGGCGAAAAATACTGATTGAAGATCAACGGGCCATCCATGAAGGGCCTCCTTTCCTGAAAAGTGACGGGGTAACGGGCGGTGCGGTGCGACGCTTACCACTCGGGGTAGCGCAGGCGCAGGTAGCGGCGGACGGTCTCTTCGTCGCCGCGCAGCGGGCCGGGGGTTTCCATCTTCAGGGAGACGGCGCCGGCGGCGAACAGCAGGGCGGCTTCGAGGGAGTCTCCCAGCGCCCGGCGGGCCAGGTACGTGCCGAAGATGGTGTCGCCGCGGCCGGTGCGGCCGGAGAGGTTGCGGGCGCGCAGCGGTACGGCGGAAAACGTGCTGCCGTCATAGGCGAGGATCTCGGAGTGGTGCGAGATGACCACTTCTTCGGCCCCCCACTCGTGCAGGATGCGGGCGGCCTCGCGGCGGTCATCCGAGCCGGTGAGGATCTTCGCTTCGGCGGCATCCGTTTTCAGAAAGTCCAGGTACGGCAGCAGGGCGTGCTTCTGGCCCCAGTCGTGAAAGACCAGTATACCGTCTTCGTTGTGCCGCAGGAAGGCCTGCGCGTCGGCCGCGATCTTGCCGCGTTCCTTTAAATAAGGGAAGAGCTCGTCCGGGTAGTCCCCGTAGAGGAGGCCGGAGAGGTTGGCGATCTTCCAGGGGATGTTGGGCAGCTGTGCCGGGAAAATGGCATCCGACTGGGCCAGGCACCGGGCTTTGCGCTGCTCGCGGTCCGGCGTGAAGTAGGTGTTCTGCATCAGCGTCGTGTGGTCGGAGGGGAGCAGGAAGAAGTCTTCCTCCGGCAGACGGTAAGCGGAAACGATGTCGGAGTCGTCCGGGGACATTTTGACGGCGGCAGCCACGCGGGCGCCCGCGGTGCGGGCCGCAAACTGTCCGAAATAGACGGCACCGCCGACGTTGTGGTCTTCGGCGCCGGTGTAATCGATGTTGACATCCCGTGTGGCCGGCCCGATAAACAGGATATCGCGGCGGACGGGATCGGAATACGCGTTCATGACAGCCTCCTTCACCAGGAAATGCCGGGCTGGGCCGGCCGGGGTTCGAAAACGTTTACGGCCCGATAAACAGGCACTTTTCGAGGTAAACATAGCATTGACGCGGTTCTTTGTCAACGCTGTCGGGAAGGAAAAAGGGCGTTTTTGCCAAATTTTCGGAAACGAATCCGCTGAATCTCTCCTGTTATCCCGTCAAAACAGAAAAAATTGTTCATTCGTTCTGTGCAAATCGCACAAATCTCAAATTCGATTCCGAGTTTTTATTGACGAAAAACCCGTCGGATGCTATCCTAAAAACAAATCAGGGTGCGTCAATCGTTTCGGAAACGCTTGCGTAACAAGCGGCGTTCCAGGAAAAGGAGTTCATCGTGAAAGGGAAAGTACGCAAACCGTTCAACAAGGTCAGGCTGAAGAACCAGTTCCTGAATCTCGTGACGAACCCGTTCAATATGATCGTCTTCATCACGCTGATCGTCCTGTTCTGCCTGATCGTCATCCCGCTCTTCCAGATGATCGCCAGCACGTTCACGCTGGCCAAGTCGGAGACGCGGCGCGTGGCGCAGCCGGTCGGCAGCTTCACGCTCTACTACTGGAAGTACATGCTGACCGGGACACTCTCGGCGGCCACCTTCTGGATCCCGCTCAAGAACTCCGTGATGATCGGCCTGTTTACGGTGCTCGTGTCCCTCCCGCTGGGGTCGGTGCTGGCGTGGCTGGTGGTCCGCTCGGACATCCCCGGCAAGAAGCTCATCGGTACGCTGATCGTCATCCCGTACATGATCCCGTCGTGGTGCAAGGCCATCTCGTGGCTGTCGGTCTTCCGCAACGCCCGCTCGGGGTCGCTGGGGCTGCTCGCCGGCATGGGCATTCCCATTCCGGACTGGCTGGCGTACGGGCCCATCGCCATCGTTCTGTGCATGTCCATGCATTACTACGCGTTCGCCTACATCAACGTCTCCTCCGCCCTGCGCTCCATCAACTCGGAACTGGAGGAGATGGGTGAGATCTGCGGCGCCACCAAGCCTCAGATCCTGGCGCGCATCACGCTGCCGCTGGTGCTGCCGAGCATCCTTTCTTCCATTATCATGACGCTCTCCAAGTCCATCGGCGCGTACGGCGTGGCGGCCAACCTCGGCACCCGCATCGGCTTCTACACGCTGGCCACCAAGATGAAGGTCTTCATCAACGATGCGCCGCAGGGCGTCGGCTACGCCATGAGCCTGGTGCTGATCGGCATCGCGGCGCTGATCATCTATTCCAACCAGAAGCTGATCGGTGTCCGCAAGAGCTACGCCACCATCGGCGGCAAGGGCGGACGTTCCAACGACATGAAGCTCGGCAAGGCCAAAGTGCCGCTCATGATCTTCATCGTGGTTTTCCTGTTCGTGGCCATGGTCATGCCCATGTTCGTGCTGATCATGGAAACCTTCCAGGTGACCACCGGCAACGGGTACGGCCTGAACAACCTGACGCTCTACAACTGGATCGGCACCGTCGACCAGGCGCAGACCTACACCAGCTATCCGGGCATCTTCCGCAACGAAAAGTTCCTGGCGGCCTTCTGGAACACCATCAAGCTGACGGCCATCGGCTCCATCATCACGGCCATCTGCGGACAGTTCCTCGGCTACATTTCCACCCGCGGCCGCGGCAAGTGGTACGGGCAGCTGACCGAGCAACTGGTCTTCATCCCGTTCCTGATGCCCGGCGTGGCGTTCTCGGCCATGTACTTCGCCATGTTCTCGGTCCCGCACCTGGGCGGCCTCATCCCGTCGCTGTACGGCACCTTCGGCATGATCCTGATCACCACGGTGGTCAAGCACTTCCCGTTCGCGTCCCGCTCCGGAACGTCGAACATGATGCAGATCTCCACGGAACTGGAGGAAGCAGCCACCTTAAACGGCGCCGGCTTCTGGCGGCGCATGCAGAAGATCGTGCTGCCGCTGGCCAAGAACGGCTTTATCTCCGGCTTCATGCTGACGTTCATCAGCGTGGCCAAGGAGTTGGATCTGATCATCATCATGATGACGCCGAAGACCGAAACGCTGTCCTACCTGGCCTTCACGTATTCGCAGGATGGCCTGAACCAGATGGCGGATGCCATCTCGGTGTTCACGCTGCTGTTCATCGTTGTCTGTTATGTAGTCGCCGGCCGGTTCGGCGCGGATCTGGGCAAGAGCTGGTAAGGAGGAGACCATGAGCAAAGTTGAACTCAAACATATCGATAAGTTTTACGGCGAGGCGCACGTCTTAAAAGACCTGAACCTGACCATCGAAGACGGCGATTTCATGACGCTGCTCGGCCCTTCCGGGTGCGGCAAGACCACCACGCTCCGTATCATCTCCGGCCTGGAGCGCCCGCAGAACGGCGTGATGCTGATCGACGGCGTGGAGATGATCAACGCCGAGAATGCCTATTACGCGGATCCCGCCAAGCGCGGCCTGAACCTCGTGTTCCAGAGTTACGCACTGTGGCCGCACATGACGGTGCACGATAACATCGCCTTCGGCCTGAAGATCCAGAAACTGCCGAAAGACGAAGTGGACCGGCGCGTGCGGGAGAGCCTGAAGATGATGCGCATCGAGCAGTACGACGGCCGCTATCCGAACGAGCTGTCCGGCGGCCAGCAGCAGCGTGTCGCCATCGCCCGCGCGGTGGCTTCAAACCCGAAGCTGCTGCTCCTGGATGAGCCGCTGTCCAACCTGGATGCCCGCCTCCGCATCGACATGCGCAGTGAGTTGCAGCGTCTACACCGGCAGCTGGGCACCACCATCATCTACGTCACGCACGATCAGACGGAAGCGCTGACCATGTCCACCAAGATCGCCCTCTACCGCGCCGGCGAGCTGGCGCAGGTGGCCACACCCATGGAGCTGTACATGAACCCGTGCAACCTTGAGGCGGCGGATTTCATCGGCAACCCGCGCATCAATTTCCTGGAAGGCAAGGCCGTCTACGAAAACGGCAAGCTGCACGTGAAGACCAACATCGGCGAGCACGATTTCGACAAGTCCCTGATGACAGACCAGGAGATCCCGAACGGTGAGTTTGACGTGGTCGTGGCCGTACGTCCGGAGCAGATCACCTTTGCGGACGCCACCAAGCCCGGCGCGTTCCCGGTCAAGATCTACGCCAACCAGCCGGCCGGTTCCGAGACGCTGATCAGCCTGCAGGCCGGCGAGAGCACCTTCATCGCCAAGGCCATCGGACTGGTGCACTACGAGATCGACCAGGATGTGTACATCTACATCGATCCGGACAAGATGAACGTCTACGACGCCAAGTCCACCAACCTGATCAAGCGGGCGGTCATCTGAGGGCTGTCATCCTGAACGAACGGCAGTCATCCTGAGCGTGCCCACGCGAGTGGGCGAGTCGAAGGATCCCCCATCGCAGGCAGTATTCCGGGCCCGAGCAGGCCCGGGGAGGATATCACGCGAAAAGCGGAGAATGAAAGGAGAACGACATGAAAAAGACATTGGCACTTGCGCTGGCAGCGGTGATGGCGCTGTCACTGATCGGCTGCGGCGGTGGCGGCAGCCAGGGCACCCAGGCCCCCAACCAGGGCTCGCAGGCTCAGACCGGCAGCGAAGCAGCAACCGGCGGGCAGACGGAAGCGCCTACCGACGCTCCCGAAGTGGTGAGCGAGTTCCACGGCCCGATCTATGACGACTGGTCTGAGAAGACCGACGACGAGCTGTACGCGATGGCGAAAGAGGAAGGCGGACAGATCACCGTGTACGCCACCTCCTCCAAGATGCTGAAGAACGAAGAAGCCTTTGAAGAAGCCTTCCCGGATCTGGACGTGGTCATCGTCGATATGGATTCCGACGAAGTGTCCGAGAAGTGCGCCACCGAAGCCAGGACCGGCAACATCAACGGTGATGTCCTGCAGGTCAAGGATCCCAACGGTTCCATCTTCCATGACCTGGTGGAAGAGGGCCTGGTCACCTCCTTCTATCCGAAGGACATCTGCGAGCACATCGATCCCGAGCTGTTAAAGTACGGCTATCCGCTGTACAGCTCCCAGAGTTTCTGGTATTACAACACCAAGGCGTTCCCGGACGGCCAGCCGATCCACAGCTGGTGGGACATCCTGGACACCAACGAAGACGGCACCCAGAAGTACCGCATCCTCTGCAAGGAGATCGGCACCGAGACCGCGTACCTGGCGCTGTTTGCCAGCTTCATCCAGAATGCCGACCAGATGGCTGCGGCTTACAAAGAGAAGACCGGCGAGGATCTGGAGTACACCTACGATGCTTCCAAGTTTGACTTTGAGGTTCCCGAGAACAACGCGGGCGTGGAGTACATCTGGCGGTTCTCTCAGCTGCGCATGACCTTCATCAAGGACGGCGACGAGCTGGTGCAGGCGGTTCACAATTCCACCGCGGACGATCCGGCGCTGGCGCTGGCATCGGCCGGCAAGATCGGCAACCGCGAAGAGTCCGGTTATGACATCGCGTGGGTGGTCGGTCTGACGCCTTACACGGCTGTGCAGAACGTTGAGAACCTGTACGTTGTGGCCGGGTGCGACAACGAAGCCGGCGCGCGTCTGTTCATCCGCTGGTGCACCGGCGGTGCCGACGGCGAGAGCAAAGGCCTGAAGCCCTTCAAGAAGGAAGGCAACTGGCCGGCCCGCGACGACATCGAGTGCGACTGGAACGGAGACTATGCGTCCGTTAAGGATTGCGGCGCCATCGCCCCCGACGTGGAAGGCATCTATGAGATGTTCCTGGATGCGCAGGATATGTGGACGTATTGGCTCAACCAGAACCCGAATATGAAATAAGCAAAGCCACGCATGTGGACGGCAAAGGATGCCGACCGGGCTTGCCCGGGGGAGGCAGCCCTTTGCCGGACACATATGTGGCGCAGCCACACAACCGACGGTCGCGCAGCGGCCGGCGGTTGATGCGTGGCAGCCAGGCATGTGGCTGTACATGTGGCGCAGCCACACAACCGACGGTGCGAAGCGCCGGCGGTTGACCGCCTGGCAGTCACACACTGCAACGGCAGCGGCATTCCCTTCCCGCTTCATCCTCGCTCCTTGCTTTTCTGCCTCCGCCAAATGCCCGCCCCTCCCGCCTCCATCAGGACGGGTCGGCTCCGGGGCGGGCGGCATCCGGCAGAAAAGCGGGCGTCGCTCACAGGCGCGGGCAGGGAACGCCTGCTGCCGGCGGCAGGCCTGGCGATGCCGGGGAATCGAAAACCCAGGGAGTTTTTGCATGACCGAGAGAGAAAAGATCGAGCAGGAACGCAGCAAAAAATGGGAAGAGCGCGGCCGCAAATTCTGGTCTGCGTTTCTCTTCACCAAGGACGGAAAGCCCAAGAGCGGCTTTCTGACCTACACGTTTTGCTTAAGCATCGCCGAGATCTTCCTCTACGTGGGTCTGTTCTGGGCTGTCACCACGGTGTTCACCCCGCTCATGGCGGGGTGGGCCCCCTGGCTCAACAACCTGGTGCAGTCGCTTCTGGTGGCTGTTTGCGGCTTGGGCCTCAACATCATCCTGCACCGGCTGTTCAAAGACAAGAAACTGATCTTCGGCACGTACGTCTGGCTGATCCTCTACACCATCCTCACCGTCATCAGCCAGCTGATCATGCTGAAGGGCACCGGAGCCTATCCGGAATTCTTCACCTTCATGCTGTGGTTCGTCTTCCTGCCGCTTCTCATCGCGGTGCCCGTCATGTGGTACCTCTGGAAGCGGGACGACCACCCGGAGAAGGGGCCGGAAGAAGAGCCGGTCTGGAAGAAATACATCAATACCTGAGGTACGGTTATGATCAAGTCCGTGATGTTCGACATGGGCGGGACGCTTGAAGACATCTGGGTGGATGCCGAATCCGAGCGCGCCTGCATCGAAAAACTGCGCGACATGCTGCGCGGGTACGGCCTGGAAGTACCGGACGATTACGACGCCTTCAAGAAAGCCGTCGATGACGGATGGGCCGCGTACGGCAGATACCGGGACGCCAACGGAGTGGAGTTAAAGCCCATTCCCATCTGGCGCGACTATGTGCTCAAAAGCTTCCACTATGACCCGGCCGTGCTGGAGCCCAAGTGCGAGGAGATCGCCCACATGTGGGAGGTCACGCACTATCACCGCCAGCTGCGCCCGCGCGTGCGGGAGATGCTCGACCATCTCAAAAAAGCCGGCCTGAAGCTGGGCGTCATCAGCAACACCGCCGCCATGTGGCAGGTGTTTGACAGCCTCGAGGCATACGGCATCCGCGATTACTTCCAGGACGTGACGCTCAGTTCGGTCACGGGCCTGCGCAAGCCCGGCACGGACATCTTCATCAACTCCCTGCGTGAACTGCAGGTGGAGCCGCAGGAGAGCGTGTACGTGGGCGATACCGTCTCCCGCGATATCTCCGGCTCCAAGCGCGCCGGCTTCGCGGCGGCCATCCAGATCCGCTCGCGCCTGACCAAGGAAAAAGACGCGGAAGTGGACCCGTCGCTGCGCCCGGACTATGTCGTGGACGATATCTACGATGTCTGGCCGGTCGTGAAAAAGCTGATCGGCGCGTAACCGAATACCGAACTCCTTTCTTTCCAGGCGTCCGTGTGGGGCAACCCCGCGGGCGCCTCTTTTTCAACCGTGAGCCACGCCGCAAAAAAGAGACGGAACAAGCCTGTTGCAGGCCTGTTCCGTCTCGCTTTCTGTTTGGCTGCGTTTATTCCGTAAACAGCGGCGTGGAGTAGTAGCGGTCGCCGGAATCCGGCAGCAGGGCGACGATCACTTTGCCGGCGTTTTCCGGGCGTTTGGCCAGCTCGATGGCGCCGTGCAGGGCGGCTCCGGAGGAAATGCCCACGGAGATGCCTTCCTTGTGCGCCAGGAGTTTCGCGGCAGCGAAGGCGTCGGCGGCTTCCGCCTTGAAGATCTCATCGTAGACGGCGGTGTTCAGGACGTCCGGTACGAAGCCGGCGCCGATGCCCTGGATCTTGTGGGCGCCCGCGCGGCCTTCGGAGAGGACGGGGGAGTCGGCCGGTTCCAGTGCGACCACTTTGACCGAGGGTTTTTTCTCCTTGAGGTAGGTGCCGGTGCCAGTCAGCGTCCCGCCGGTGCCCACGCCCGCAATGAAGATGTCCACGGCGCCGTCGGTATCCGCAAAGATCTCCGGGCCGGTGGTCTCATAGTGGATCTTCGGGTTGGCGGGGTTGACGAACTGTCCGGGGATGAAGCTGCCCGGGATCTCGGCCGCCAGTTCCTCAGCCTTCGCGATGGCGCCTTTCATGCCCTTCGCGCCTTCGGTGAGCACGATCTCCGCGCCGTAGGCCTTCAGGATGTTGCGGCGCTCCACGCTCATGGTCTCGGGCATGGTCAGGATGATGCGGTAGCCCTTGGCGGCGGCGAGAGACGCCAGGCCGATGCCGGTGTTGCCGGAGGTGGGCTCGATGATGACCGAACCGGGTGTTAACTGGCCCTTCGCCTCGGCATCCTCGATCATGGCCTTGGCGATGCGGTCCTTGACGCTGCCGGCGGGGTTGAAATACTCAAGCTTGACCAGGACCTTCGCCTGCAGGCCGAGCTCTTTTTCGATGTTGGTAACTTCCAGAAGCGGGGTGCGGCCGATCAGTTCGGCAGCGCTTTTGTAAATGGCAGACATGGTTGACTCCTTTCTCAGCCGATCGCGGCAAAGCCTCTTTCGAGGTCCGCGAGGATGTCGTCAATGTGCTCCGTCCCGATGGAGAGGCGGATGGTGCTCTGGTGGATGTCCGCGGCTGCCAGCTCTTCGTCCGAGAGCTGCGAGTGCGTGGTGGTGGCCGGGTGGATCACGAGGCTCTTCACGTCCGCCACGTTGGCCAGGAGCGAGAAGATCTGCAACGCGTCGATGAACTTCCAGGCTTCCTCTTTGCCGCCTTTGATGTCAAAGGTGAAGATGGAAGCGCCGCCGTTCGGGAAGTACTTCTGATACAGTGCGTGCTGCGGGTGGTCCGGCAGCGACGGATGGTTCACCTTTTCCACCAGCGGGTGGGCGGCCAGGAAGTCCACCACCTTTTGGGCGTTCTCCGCGTGGCGCTCGAGGCGGAGAGATAACGTCTCCACGCCCTGCAGCAGGAGGAACGCGTTGAACGGCGAGATGGCCGCGCCGGTATCGCGAAGTAAGATGGCCCGGATGTAGGTCACGTAGGCCGCGGGGCCGACGGCATCGGCAAAGGAGATGCCGTGGTAGCTGGGGTTGGGCTTGGCGATGGCGGCGTACTTGTCGGCATTGGCCTTCCAGTCAAACTTTCCGGAATCCACGATGATGCCGCCAAGCGTGGTCCCGTGGCCGCCCAAAAACTTGGTGGCCGAGTGCACCACGATGTCGGCACCGTGTTCGATGGGGCGGATCAGATAGGGCGTACCGAAGGTGTTGTCGATGACCAGCGGGATGCCGTGAGCGTGGGCGATGTCTGCCAGCGCGTCGATGTCCGGGATGTCGCTGTTGGGGTTGCCGAGGGTCTCGATGAAGAGGGCCTTCGTGTTCTCCCGGATGGCTGCTTCCACTTCCGCCAGGTCGTGGATGTTCACGAAGCTGGTCTCCACGCCGAACTGCGCCAGCGTGTGGGAGAGCAGGTTAAAGCTCCCGCCGTAGATGGTCTTCTGCGCGACGATGTGGTCGCCGCCCTGGGCCAAAGCCTGCAGGGAGTAGGTGATGGCCGCCGCGCCGGATGCGAGGGCCAGGGCCGCCACGCCGCCTTCCAGAGCCGCCACGCGCTTTTCCAGCACGTCCTGCGTGGAGTTGGTCAGGCGCCCGTAGATGTTGCCCGGGTCCGCCAGGCCGAAGCGGGCCGCCGCGTGCTCCGAGTTGTGAAACACGTACGACGTGGTCTGGTAGATGGGCACCGCGCGGGAATCGGTGGCGGGATCGGCCTGCTCCTGGCCGACGTGGAGCTGCAGGGTCTCAAAACGGTATGCACACATGGGATAACCTCTCATTTTCAGGATGGATTCCGGCGGGAATTTCTTTCCTTGTGGGGCTTTTCGCCGGTGAGGCCATCATACGGCAGGCCTTCCGGAAAATCCAATACGCCCTGTGGATGAGAAGGTATAGGCCTATCCTATGACACGCGCAGCGTGCGTGCTGCGTGTCATAGTTGGGGGCAAAACTTGTTTTGACCCCAACATCATCCTATTACAAAAAGGCGCCGCCGTCAAAGCCTGTTCGGACGGCGGTGTGCTGTGTGGGCGGATGGCCTGCTTACGGCGCCTCAGCGGCCAGATACTGCCGCAGTTCCGCCAGGAATTCTTCGGCCAGCGGGGAGAGCAGGGTGTTTTTCCGTGCGAGATACCCGATCTCCATGCGGCTGGATCCGGCCTCGCCGCCGGCATCAAACGGCACGGCGCGGTAGTCGGGGCCGTTCAGCTCCGCGCAGATGATGCCGGAACAGAGGGTGTATCCGTTCAGGCCCACCATGAGGTTGAGCATGGTGGCGCGGTCGTTGGCGCGGATGAGCCGCGGGTAGTCGGCGGTGCTTAAGATCTCTTCCGCGTAGTAGAACGACCCGGAAGTCTCCTGCTCGAAGGCCAGGCAGGGGTAGGGGGCGAGGTCTTCAAAGGTGAGGGAGGGGCGGTCCGCCAGCGGGTGGCCGGCCCACAGATACACATAGGCCTCGCAGCCGATCAGGCGCGTGAACGACAGATCCGCTGCCCGTAAGAGCTTTTCCAGCGCGCTGCGGTTGAAGTCCGAGAGGTAGAGGATGCCCAGCTCGCTGCGGCCGAGGCGCACATCCTCGATGACATCGCGCGTTTTGGTCTCACGCACGGCAAACTCGTAGGCGGCCATGTCATACCGTTTGGCCATCTCCACAAAGCTTTTGACCACGAACGAGTAGTGCTGCGTGGAGATGCCGAACTTTTTCTTCTGCCCGCCGCCGGGTGCGTAGCGGTCGAGCACCGCATCGTACTGCTGCACCAGCTGCCGGGCGTAGGGGATAAATTCCTCGCCGTCCGGGGTGAGCGTCACGCCGCGCGCGGTGCGGAAGAACACGCGGATACCCAGTTCCGCCTCCAGGTCGTGGACGGCCGCCGTCAGGGAGGGCTGCGTGACGTAGAGCACCTCGGAGGCTTTGTTCAGGGACCCCGCATCTGCGATGGCCACGATGTATTTGAGCTGCTGGATCGTCATAGAAAATCCTCCTGGGTCAGATGCAGCGTGACGGCAGGTGCCCCCTGCGGCTCCGTCTCAAGTCGCCTCGAGGGCACCTGCCGCTCACGGCTGTCTGTGTTCATACCTCCGCGAGGAGCCCGTCAAGGGTATGCCACCCCAGCACCGCACATTTCACGCGGGCGGGCATGTGGCGCACATCGATGAGGGCGCCGGCTTCTTCCAGCCTCTCGATGTCTTCTTCCGTGGCGGTGCCGCGGATCATGGACAGAAAGAGTGCGGAGAGTTCCTCGGCCTCGGCGACCGGGCGGCCGATGACGAGATCCAGCATCATGTCCGCGGAGGCCTGCGAGATGGCGCAGCCGTCGCCCGTGTAGGCGCCGTCCTTGATGATACCGTCTTCCACCAAAAGCTGCAGGGTGATGTCGTCGCCGCAGCTGGGGTTGACGCCGCGCAGCGTCCGGTTGGCGCCGGGAAGGCTTTTTTTGTGCGCGGGGCGCAGGTTGTGGTCATTGATGATCTCGCGGTAAAAACTACTCGGCATAGCCCATCCTTTCCCGGACGGAGGCGAGGCACTTGGCCAGCCGTCCGATCTCGTCCTCCGTGTTCAGGAACGACACGCTCACGCGGGCCGTGGAGGGGACGTGCAGCTCCTGCATCAGCACCTGCGCGCAGTGGTGGCCGGCGCGCAGGCAGATGCCGTCGGCGTTGGCGATCTCGGCGATGTCGTGCGGGTGCACGCCGTCGATGGTGAACGAAAAGATGCCATGGTGGTCGGCCGCCGCGGGGCTTCCGAGGATGTGCAGGTGCGGGATGGCGGTGAGCGCTTCAAACGTCTTTTCGCTCAGCTCCTCTTCGCGCCGGACGATCTCATCCCAGCCGAGCCCGTTCAGGTACCGGATGGCTGCGGCCAGGCCCACGGCGCCGGCGGCGTTCACCGTGCCGGCCTCAAACTTGTGCGGCAGTTCGGCCCAGGTGGCGGAGGTTTTGGTCACGTATTCGATCATCTCGCCGCCCGTCAGAAACGGCGGCATGGCCTGCAGCAGCTCCTTTTTGCCGTAGAGCACGCCGATGCCCATGGGCCCGCCCATCTTGTGGCCGGAGAAGGCCAGGAAGTCTACATCCAGATTGCGGACGTTCACGGGCAGGTGCGGGACGCTCTGCGCGCCGTCGCAGACGAACACGGCGCCGGCCTTGTGGGCCAGGCGGGCAAAGAGGCGGATGTCGTTTTCGGTGCCGAGGACGTTGGAGACATGCGCCATGGCCACGATCCTGGTGCGGCAGGAGAGCTCTTTGCGGAAGGCTTCTTCCGTGATGCGCCCGTCCGCGGTCACGGGGACGAGGCGGAGGCGGGCCTGCGCGCGGGCCGCCAGCTGCTGCCAGGGCAGGAGGTTCGAGTGGTGTTCCAGGACCGAGACTACGATCTCATCGCCGGGCGAGAGGTGCTGGCCGCAGCTGTAGGCTACGAGGTTCAGGCTCTCGGTGGCGTTGCGGGTGAAGATGATCTCGCCGCTTTCGGCGGCGCCGAGAAACCGCCGCACTTCCTCGCGGGCGCTTTCGTAGGCGTCCGTGGCGGCCTGCGAGAGGTCGTAGAGCCCGCGCAGCGGGTTGGCGTTGGTTTCCTCGTAGAAGCGCCGCGCAGCTTCCAGGACACAGGCCGGGCGCTGGGCCGTGGCGGCCGAATCAAAGTAGGCCAGATCCGGGCGGGCGGCCAGCAGCGGAAAATCGGAACGAACGGATGCGATATCCATGGAACACCTCCTAGTCCGGGATCTTGCGCAGGACGGCGTCGATCTTGGCCTGGGCCAGCATGGCCAGGGCCTCTTCGCGGCCGATCCCGCGGGTCTGCAGGTAGTAGAGCAGCTCCTCATCCGGCTGTCCGATGGAGGCGCCGTGGTTGCCTTCCACGTCCTCCTCGCTGCACAGGATGACCGGCAGGCTGCCGTTTCGCACATCGTCCGAGAGCAGCAGTACGTCTTCGGTCTCATTGCCCACGGCGCCTTTGGCGCCTTTGCGCAGGTCGATGGTTCCGCGGAAGAGCTTGTTCGCCTGCCCGGAAAGCACGCCGGAAGCGAAGATGGTGCTTTCGGTCTTCCGGCCGCTGTGCAGGGCGGTCACGGCGGCATCGTACACGTCATCACCCGCGAGGCGGTAGGCCACATCGGCGGTGAAGCAGGCGCCGTCGCCGGACAGCCGCACGGTGCAGGCATCGTAGGTCTTCCCGCCGCCCGTCACCACCCGGTACCAGTGGAACTGCGCGTCTTTCCCGCAGTCGGCTTCGACCGTCAGCACGGAAGTGTTTTCGCTGCCCTCCGGGCGGATCTGCACGAGGTTCAGGCAGGCGCCTTCGGCCAGGCGGACGCGGACGGTGGTGTCCGCTCCGGCATCCGGCAGCCGCACCGTGCGGCGCTCGCCGCGGGACAGATCGATCACGTGGGTGTCTGTCTCATCCGGCACGGTCACTTCCGTGCCGTTCATGCCAAGCCAGCGGAACGTCAGCGCCGGCGGGGTATTGACCAGTCGCGTGTTCATCATCCGATGGCTCCTTTCATCTCGAGGCGGATCAGGTTGTTCATCTCCACCGCGTACTCGAGCGGCAGTTCCTTGGAGACGTTCTCGGCGAAGCCCGAGACGATCAGCGCCTTCGCCTCTTCCTCGGAGACGCCGCGGCTCATCAGGTAGAAGACGGCATCGTCCGAGATGCGGCCGATCTTCGCCTCATGGCCGATGTCCGCCTTCGCCGTGCGGATGTCCATGGCCGGGATGGTGTCCGACCGGGAGATGTCGTCGAGCATCAGCGACTGGCAGGAGACGGCGGATTTGCTGCCTTCGGCGTCCTTCGTCACCACGATGGCGCTGCGGAAAGTGCTCACGCCGCCGCTCTTGGAGATGGACCGGGTGTTGACCGTTGACGTGGTATCGGGTGCCTCGTGCAGCACCTGGCAGCCGGTGTCGAGGTTCTGCCCCGCGCCGGCAAACGTCACGCCGGTGAAGGTGCAGGAGGCCTTCCGACCGGTAAGAAGACTGGTGGGGTAGAGGTAGGAGACGTGCGAGCCGAAGCTGCCGGACACCCACTCGATGCTCCCGCCTTCCTCCACGCGTGCCCGCTTGGTGTTCAGGTTGTACATGTTCTTGGACCAGTTTTCGATGGTGGAGTAGCGCAGTTTCGCGTTTTTGCCCACGAACAGCTCCACGCAGCCCGCGTGGAGGTTGGCCACGTTGTACTTGGGCGCCGAGCACCCCTCGATGAAGTGGAGGTTGGCGCCTTCATCCACGATGATCAGCGTGTGCTCAAACTGGCCGGCGCCCGGGGCATTTAAACGGAAGTACGACTGCAGCGGGATCTCCACCGTCACGCCCGGCGGCACGTAGACAAACGACCCGCCGCTCCAGACCGCCCCGTGCAGGGCCGCGAACTTGTGGTCCGTGGGCGGCACCAGCGTCATGAAGTGCTCCCGGATCATGTCCGCGTACGGGCCGTGCAGGGCGCTTTCGATGTCGGTGTAGACCACGCCCTGCTCCGCCACTTCCTTTTTCACGCTGTGGTAGACCAGCTCCGAGTCGTACTGCGCGCCCACGCCGGCCAGCGCCTCACGCTCGCTCTGCGGGATGCCCAGCTTCTCGAACGTGGTCAGGATGTCCTTGGGCACGTCCTCCCAGCGCGTGTGCATGCGCTCCGTATTCGGCCGCACGTAGGTGACGATGTTGTTCATGTCCAGGCCGGAGATGTCCGGCCCCCACGGCGGCATGGCGGTCTCTTCAAATATATGAAGTGAGGCCAGCCGGAAATCGCGCATCCAGTCCGGGTCTCCCTTTTCGCGGGAGATCTCGCGGATGATGTCCTCCGTCAGGCCGCTCTTCACCTTGTAGCTGTCACGGTCATCAAAGCGGAAATCGTAGAGGGACCGGTCGATGTCCGCCACGTACGTCTTGTCCGTATTCATGCATCCGTCCCTTCAAAAGCCGCAAAGCCGTCCCGGCTGATAAGATCGATCAGTTCCGGCCCGCCTTCGGCCGTGATCTGTCCGTTTACGAGCACGTGCACCTTGTCAACGTGAAGGGCGGAGAGGATGGCCGCGTTGTGCGTGATGATCAGCAGCGACGCGTTCTTGTCTTTCTGGAATTCTTCCACGCCCTGCGAGACCGTGTGCACCGCGTCCACATCCAGCCCCGAGTCCGTCTCGTCAAGGATGGCCAGGGACGGCTTTAAGAGCAGCATCTGCAAAATCTCTGCTTTCTTTTTCTCGCCGCCCGAAAAGCCCACGTTCAGATCGCGCTCGGCGAAGGTGTTGTCCATGTGGAGGCTTTCCAGCAGCGCCCGCACCTCCTTGCGGAAGTTCCAGATGCGCACCTTTTCGCCGGTGCGCTGCTCGATGGCGGAGCGGATGAAGTTCTCCAGGGAGATGCCGGGCACCTCGATGGGGTTCTGAAACGATAAAAACAGTCCGGCCTTCGCGCGTTCGGACACGGAGAGAGCAAGCAGATCCTGCCCGTCAAAATCCGCCGTCCCGCCGGTCACCGTGTAGGCGGGATGGCCCATCAGCGCGCCCGCCAGTGTGGATTTGCCGGCGCCGTTCGGGCCCATGATCACGTGGGTTTCGCCGCGGCCGACGGAAAGCGAGATGCCGCGCAGGATCTCCTTGTCCTCCACGGACGCGTGTAAGTTGTCGATGGTCAGCAAAGCAGCCATGTTGTCTGTCCTCCTGAAAGGGCGTTCTGAAAAAGGGTTATCGCCGGTCTTCACCATAACTCCATTCAC
>CAMJGH010000009.1 GCA_946405185.1 uncultured Lachnospiraceae bacterium | reverse complement strand
CTCGAAGTTCTCAAGCGCACGCACCACCACGCGGGCGAACACGTCGCCGGTGGGATAGACGCACTTCTTGAAATCGAACTCGTCGTAGCAGGAGTACGGCGCATCGATACGGACGTCAATCGGTACGTTTGAAGCGCGGGCATGCGGGCCGATGGCGCCGATACGGATGGCGTCTTCGGTGGTCAGCACGCCGACCCCCTGCGTGCGCAGGGCAACGGTCTTGTCCGAGAGCAGGAAGTCCGTGAGGACTTTCAGATCCTCTTCCAGTTTGTCGAGCATCTTGAGGACGTTCTCCATCTGCTCTTTGGAGATGTCGCGGCGGGAGCCGCCGTAAGTGACCATGCCGTAGTTGACGCGGTTGCCGGTCAGCTCTTCGAGGGCGTCCATGACCACTTCGCGGTCATCCCACGTCTTCATGAACAGGGAGTCGTGACCGATGATGTGCAGGGCGATGCCCAGCCACAGCATGTGCGAGTGCAGGCGCTCGAGTTCCGCGATGATCACGCGGATGTACTGGCCGCGCTTGGGAACGTTGATGCCGCTGATGCTCTCGCAGGCCATCGCGAACGTGAAGGCGTGGGAGTGCGAGCAGATGCCGCACACGCGCTCCACGAGCACCATCGTCTGGATGATGTTCTTCTGCATGGCCAGCTTCTCGATGCCGCGGTGGTTGTACCCGATGAAGATCTCGGCGTCGCTGATCTGCTCACCGTCGGTGATGAGGCGGGCATGGATCGGCTCTTCCAGGGAAGGATGGTACGGTCCGATCGGAACGATATAACTCATTTGCCTCCCTCCTTTCTCTGGTTTTTCTTCATGAGTTCATCCATGGGCGTGACGAAGATCTGCCCCTGGCCTTCCAGCAGGCTCTCCGGCATGAAGAGGCGCTTGCTGGTGTCGAGCCCTTCGAAGGTGACGTCGATGAGTTCGTTGAGCTCGCGCTCCGGCCACGCCGCCGCCTGGTCATAGATGGCGGAGATGGACGGAAGGACGTTCTCCCCTTCGATGGTGTAGGACTCGATCGTCTCGCCAAGCTGATACTCGTACGAGATGTTGACTTTCCCCTCATCCGTGAGGTATCCGTGGATCATGGCGAGGATAACGCCGTTCTTGCGCATCCTCTCCGCGACCGGGACGATCTCCTCTTTGGTGATGGGGATCTTCTTGTAATTCTGCATTGCGCGGTTCCTCCTTCTTTTGCAGAACTTTATGCGCATATGCGGCAGCGGGTAGCTGTCGCATTTTTTGCCTAATGTGCCAAATGTCATCCTGAGCGGAGCCCGCAGGGCGGAGTCGAAGGATCTCCCCGGATAAATCCGGCTCGGGCATATCTTTTCAGACACGCTCCTGCTGTTTGCGGCGCCGCATTTCCTGCCGGCTTCGTCCTCGCTCCTTGCTTTTTTGCCTCCGCCAATGGCCCGCCCCTCCCGCCTCCATCAGGACGGGTCGGCTCCGGGGCGGGCGGCATCCGGCAAAAAAGCGGGCGTCGCTCACAGGCGCCGTCAGGAAACGCTGGCACCTTCAAGCCGCGAAGTTGTCACTTCAACGGAACGCGAACCTGCTTCAGCAAATCCTCGGTAACTGCGCCCCTGCCAGTTTCGCCGCGATCCGCCCGCTTCCGTATTTTGTGCGGACGATCAGGCGGCCGGGCGTTTGATCCGTGATGTTTCCGATAACAGCGGCGTGCTCACCACCGGGGTACTGGTGCAGGATGCGGACGGCTTCGTCGGCGCGTTCCGGCGCGGTGACGGCGATGAGCCGGCCTTCGCAGGCGCAGTAGAGCGGGTCAAGGCCCAGCATGTCGCAGACCGTCTGCACGGTGTCCGAGACTGGGATGTCCGGCTCGCGGATCTCGATGCCGAGCGCGGTCCCCTCGATGAATTCGTTGAGGGTGGTGGCCAGGCCGCCGCGGGTGGGATCCCGCAGGACACGCAGGTCCGCGCCGAGCGCCTTGCCCAGTTCCATGGCCTGCCGGTGCACCGGTGCGCAGTCGCTCTTCAGTTCGGCCTCGCACAGGCCGGGGTTGCGGGCCAGCATCACGGCCGTGCCGTGCTCCCCGACGGTGCCGGAGACGATGACCGCATCACCCTTGCGGATGGCCGCGGGCGAAAGCCCCGGCGTGACCAGTTCCCCGATGCCGGCGGTGTTGATGTAGAGGCCGTCACCGCGGCCTTTTTCGACCACCTTGGTGTCCCCGGTGACGATGGAGACGCCGGCTTCCTTTGCCTCGGCGGCCGCCGCGTCCAGCACGCGCCGCAGCGTGTCCATGGGCAGGCCTTCCTCGAGGATGAGCGACAGGCTCAGGTACAGCGGCTTCCCGCCGGCCATGGCCACGTCGTTGACCGTGCCGCAGACCGCCAGCTTCCCGATGTTGCCGCCCGGGAACTCCGCCGGGCTGACCACGAAGCTGTCCGTGGAAAAGACCAGGTGATCCGCCCCCGGCAGCACCGCGGCGTCGCCAAGCGCCGCCAGCGCGGTGTTTTCAAAGCGCGGCACGATCTCCTCCTCGATGAGGCGGGAGGTCTTCTTGCCGCCGCTCCCGTAATCCAGTGTGATGACGTCTTCAGTCATAGATGCCTCGGTATTTGTACGCGGCCGCACAGGCGCCTTCCGACGAGACCATGCAGGGGCCCTCCGGATCCTCCGGGGTGCAGACCCTGCCGAACAGCGGGCAGGCCGCCGGGTCCAGCTTGCCGCGGATCACATCCCCGCAGCGGCAGGCCGTGCGCACCGGCACGTTTTCCGCCCGGATTCCGAACTTCTTCTCGGCATCCCACGCCGCATATTCTTCGCGGATGCCCAGGCCCGATGCGGGGATCACCCCCAGACCGCGCCAGTCATCCGTGCGCTTTTCAAAGATCTCGTCCATCAGCGCACGCGCCGCGGGGTTGCCCTCCGGCCGCACGACCGCTTTGTATTCGTTTTCCAGCCGGGCCTCGCCTGCTCTCACCTGCCGCAGCAGGTGGGTGATGCCCCGCGCCACCTCCTCCGGCTCAAAGCCGGTGATGACCACCGGCAGGTGCAGATCGTCCGGGAAGAAGCGCATGCCCTCCTCGCCGATGATCACCGCCACGTGGCCGGGCGCCAGAAACCCGTTGATGGCAAAGTCCGGGTCCGCCGCCAGCGCCTTCACCGAGGGCTCCAGCAGCTTGATCATGGACCAGACGGAGAAGTTTTTCAGCTGCCGGCGCGCGGCCTCCTTGATGGCCGCGGCGGTGCCGGGAGCCGTCGTCTCAAAGCCGACGCCCGCAAAGACCACCTCGCGGTCCGGTTCGCGCTCCGCCAGGTCCACCGCGTCCATGGCCGAATAGACGATGCGCACATCCGCGCCGGCTGCCTTTTCGTACGCCAGCGAGGTGCCGCGCTTCGAGCCCGGCACGCGGATCATATCGCCGTAGGTGGCCAGGGTGAGGCTGGGGCGGCGGGCCAGTTCCAGGAGTGCGTCGATGACGCCGGGCGGCGTCACACAGACCGGACACCCCGGGCCGGACAGCAGTTTTATGCCCTCCGGGAGCATCTGCCGGATGCCCGCTTTGGCGATGGCCATGGTGTGCGTGCCGCACACTTCCATGAGGCGGATGCTTTCTTCAGCCACGCAGCGCCTCCTCCAGCTCCGCGAAGGCCGCCAGGTCTTCCTCGGCCTGCTCCGCGCGGACGCGCTCGATGGCAAAGCCGGCATGGACCATCACATAGTCCCCCACGGCCGCATCCGGCAGGAAATCCACCCGGATGTTCCGGGTCACGCCGGACCGCTCCGCCACGGCCTCCGGGCCGTTCACTTCGCGGATGCGAAACGGAACTGCCAGACACATACGCCTACTCCTCCTCATACCTTCCCATAATACAACGTTTAAAATCATACCATCCGCAGGCATAAATGACAAAGGCTTTTTTGTACTTTTTGGCATACAGACCTGTCATTTTTTTAACAGGATTGGTGAAATTGATGGGACGAAATGACTTTCCCGTTTTCTTTTCCGTCCGAAACTGGTAAAATGCTGTTATCACCTATGTATGATGCTGGGGTCAAAACAAGTTTTGCCCCCAGCTATGACACGCAGCACGCACGCTGCGCGTGCCATGTGCTGCTAAAACACTCAGAACTCCCGCCATTTTGCGCTTTTCAAGCGCAAAATCGCTCCGTTCTTCGTGTTTTGCGGGTCCCAAGTTCAGAAACGTGCATGCAAGCATGCCCGTTCTGACCTTTTGACCCTGGTGTCATGTATATGGCCGAAAGGAGCCACCACCATGAAACTGACAGCCTTCCGGCGGCTGTCCGCCGCCTTGCTCGCCTTTACGCTGTTCTTCTCCGCCTGCGGGCCCGCCGCACCGGCAACCGAGCCGGCGTCCGTTCCCGCAAGCACCGCCTCCGCGGAAGCCGTCACGGAATCCGCCACCGAGCCCCTCACCTGGGACGGGTATGTGCCCGAGGTGCCTACGGGCACGGAGAGCCTGACCACGGCGGCGGTGACCACGGAAGCCCCGCAGACCGAGGCCCCGGAGACCGAGCCCGCCACCGAGCCGGAAACGGCCGCCGCTTCGGAAGACCCTGCCGCCGAGGCCGTGGAGATCGATCTGGATGCCTTCTACGCCGGCGTCACCGGCGGCCTGGCCGTCCCGGAGCTGCTGGATGAAGGCGAGGAAGTGGATACGGCCGAAGCGGACCGCATCGAGCGCGTCATGCGCGCCTACCAGCCGTCCGGCGAGGATGTGATGGTCAACAACGCGGAATCCTTCTACTTCTACGACCAGCTCACTTCCTACGGGCAGAAGCTCTACAGCGTCATGTACATGGCCGCCTCCGAGCCGACCGGGGACAACTACGTGCTCTTCTACTCTTCGGCCGATCCGTCCGATGCCCAGTTCCGGGAAGATGTCAACTGCGTTTTCTGGTGCATGCTCTGCGATCACCCCGAGCTGTTCTGGCTCTACATCAAGCGCTCCATCCGCTGGCGCTACGCCAGCCGCTCCCGCAATTCCTCCTACTGGTCCGTCTACTTCTACGTGGACGAGGAGCCGGAATTCGAGCGCATGGAGCAGGAGTTCAACGAAGCCGCCCAGGCGTTCCTGGAAGACATCGACACCTCCGGCACCCAGGAGGAGACGGCCCGTCAGATCCACGACAAGCTGATCCACCTGGCCCGGTATGATTACGGCTGCGCACAGCGCAGCACCTGGCAGGATATCGCCCACACGGCCTACGCCGCGCTGGTGGCCAATTCCGAGGGCCAGCCGAATACCTGCGTCTGCGACGGGTACTCCGCCGCCTTCCAGTACCTGCTGCAGCAGTGCGGCATCACCGCCTGCATCGTCATGGGCTCCGGCGGTGACAGTTACGACGAGATGGGCGGCCACGCCTGGAACATGGCCCTTCTGGACGGCCGGTGGTACGAGATCGACGCCACCTGGGATGATTTCGGCATCCTCGACGAGCCGGGCGCGGAAGACAGCCCGCACTACCATTACTATGTGGAGATGACCGGCGATCCCGCCTTCATGGACACCATGGAACACTGGCAGTACATGCTGTCCACCGCCCGCATCTCCTACTTCACCATGGATCCCGTCGTGTACTACACGCAGGACGGCCGCTACCGCTTCACCTTCCGGAAGAACGGCGTCCACGTGCGCGACTGCGACGACCCGGACAGCTGGTACCCGTGGGACTTTGTGACCGGCCTTCTGCCCATTGCTGAATGAGAATGTTCAAACGCCGACAGCCGCATCTTCTGACGGTTGTCCTGGCGGCCGTGCTGATGCTGGCATCCGTGTTCGGCGGATGCCGGCCGGCCGCGGCGCCGGGGCTTCTTTCGGGTGCGCTCACGGACGTCCTCTCCACCGCCGCCCCGGCGGAAACCGGCACGCCTCCTTCGGAAACGGAGGTGCTCCCTTCCTTTGCGCCGGATCCGGGCGTCACCCCGCAGGCGGCGCCCCTGCCGGAGGCCGTCCCCGCGGGCGATACGTCGCTTCCCGGAACGGCTGCCTCCGCACCGGAGGCCTCTCCTGCGGAAGCTGAGACCGATTACGACCGGCTCCTGGCCCGCAAGAATCAGATCTTTTCGCCGGATTCCTCCGTGATCACCGCGGAGGCTTCGCTTCTGCCGGCGTCTTCTTCCCGCTACACGCTCATGGTCTACATGACCGGGTCCAACCTGGAAAGCCACTACGGGGCCGCCACGCGCGACATCGAAGAGATGCTGGCGGCGGGCCTGGACTTTGCTGACGTCAATCTGATCCTCTTCACCGGCGGCTGCCAGATGTGGCGCGGCGACATCCCGGCCTCCTGCAGCGCCGTCATCGACCTCTCCCGTGAGGCAGATGCGCGCATCGTGGGGCGTACGGACGACAATGCCGACATGGGCGCCCCGCAGACGCTCTCCGCGTTTCTGGATTTCGCCGTCTCCTACTATCCCGCCGACCACTATGGCCTGATCTTCTGGGATCACGGCGGCGGGCCGCTCTGGGGGTACGGGAGCGACGAGCTGTTCGGCGACGACTCCCTGATGCTCTCCGAACTGCGCCAGGCGCTGACCGCCTCCCCCTTCGGGCGCGGAGCAAAGCTTGATCTGATCGGGTTTGATGCCTGTCTGATGGGGTCGTTTGAAGCCGCCGTGCTGCTCTCCCGCTTCGCGGACCGCATGGTGGCCTCCGAGGAGCTTGAGCCCGGCGACGGTTGGAATTACAGTTTCCTTTCCGTGCTCAACGAAACTTCCGATCCCGCCGTTATCGGGCAGCGCATCGTGGACGACTACGCCGCCTTTTACGAAGAAGCCTCCACAGAAGACTGGCAGCCGGACTACACGCTGGCGCTCTACGATCTCTCGCAGGCGTCTGCCGCGGCCCGGCAGGTCGGGCGTCTGTTCACCCGCGTCACCGAAGGCCTGCAGCGGGGCGATGCCGCCGCTATCAGCCAGGCGCGGACGGAAGCCCGCAGCTTCGGCGTGGTGGAGGACCGCTCTTCCGGCTTCTACCACTACGATCTGGTGGACCTGGCCGATCTGGCCGCCCGCCTGGAGCCGCTCTACCCGGCGGAAGCCCGCGCCGTTCAGCAGGCACTCTCGCTCTTTGTGACCGGCCGCGCAGCCAACGTCCCCGGCACCGGCGGCGTCTCCCTCTACTTCCCCAGCCGCAACAAGGGACAGTTTGAAAAGATGCACGCGCTGGCAGGCGAACTGGCGGTCGCCGCCTCCTGCCGCACGTTCTTTGATCAGCTGCGGTCCCTCTGGCAGTACAGCAAGTCCCACGACTGGAACCTGGGCGCACTCACGCCGGGGGAGGACGAGTGGACGCTCGCCCTTCCGGAGGAGATCCTGGACGATGTGGCCGGCGCCCGCTACACGGTCCTGCGCGATGCCGGCACCGGGTACTACCTGCCCTGCCTGTCCGACTGCGTGATCACCCCGGATGCCGACGGCGTGCTGCACATCCCGGCGGACCCGGAGGTCTTCCTGCTGCAGAGTGACACCGGCGAGACGGCCTTCTGGAACGTGACGCAGACCGAAAACAACCGCCTGCGCGAAACCTACCGCACCGTCAACACCCGCCTGGTCAGCGACCCCGACTTCTACCTGCGGCTCGAAGACGCCGCGACATCGCGCGTCTCCGTCAGCTTCTCCGTGGATAAGGCCGCCGGCGCCGTCACCGCCGGGAACGTCACCTCCGTGGGCGCCGATACCGGCACCATCGGCAAGGAGACCGTGGACCTCTCCCTCTACGAGGGCGTCTACTGGCACTGCACCGCCGCCGTGCCCACGCGGGATCTGTCCGGCCGTCTGCTGCCGTTCGCGGACTGGAACAAGACGTCCGACCTCACCTGGTACATCCGCGCGCCGTACGAGGAGCGCTTTACGTTTTCGCGCGTGAAGGCATCCGAAACGGCCGGGCACTTCCTGGTGCAGGTGGTCATCGAGGATGCCGCCGGCGAGCGCTACGCCACCGAACTCACGCCGCTCGGCCGCGAAAGATTTTACGAAACGGCGGAACAGACGCCGCACGGCCGCCTGACCTGCCGCGTCTACGCCGACCACGCCGAGGCGCTCAGCTACCTCGGCTCCGATGAAGAGCTGGTGCTGCCGGACACCGTGGACGGACAGCCCCTCACCGTCATCGGCACCGCCTGCTTCTCCCCGTCCACGGCCAGCCTGCAGGCGGACCCTCCCGCTCTCCGGGCCGTCACCCTGCCCGCCACGCTGAAAGAGATCGGTGCGGATGCCTTCTACGGCTGCACGTATCTGACAGCTGCCGATATCCCCGAGGGCGTGACCGCCATCGGCTCCGCGGCCTTCGCGGGGTGCCTGTCGCTCGAACGCGTCACGCTGCCGGATACGCTCACACGCCTCGGCAAGTGCGCGTTTGACGGGTGCGCTTCCCTCACCGAGGTGACGCTGCCGGCCTCCCTGGAGCAGGTGGGCGAAGGCGCCTTCTGCGAGTGCCTGGCACTGGAAGCGATCACGGGCGCCGGCGGACCGGGGTACCGTCTGTCAGACGGCGTTCTCTTCTCGGCGGACGGCACCGTGCTCCTGGCCTTCCCGGCCGCCCGCACCGGCGCGTACGCCGTGCCGGACGGTACGGAGGAGATCGGCTTCGGCGCGTTTGCCGGCACGTCCCTTTCAGAAGTTTCCCTGCCGGAAAGCCTCACCGCCATCAGCGGGTACGCATTCTACGCCAACAGCGGCCTGTCGGTGCCGGACTTTCCGGACACGCTCACGGTCATCGGCCACCAGGCGTTCGGGCAGACCAGGAACGCTGCCTTCCCGCGCCCGGCCGTGATCCGGGTGCCGGCAGGGCTTTCCGTGATCCGCCACGGCGCCTTTGACACCTGGCCGGTGCGCACGTTCGAAGTGTCCGAAGACAGCACCGCCTTCTCCGCCCCGGAAGGAAATCTGGCCAGCAAGGCCGGCGACCAGCTGATCGCCCTGGCCTGGCGGCACGATGCGGCCTTCTCGGTGCCGGAGGGCATCACCGCGTTTGACTGGTCGCTCTTCGACTTCCTGGCCGACTGTGCGGACGACCCGCGCTATGACCGCGTGGATCTCTCGCTGCCGGATTCCGTCACTTCCGTGACCGGAAACGTCCTCTACTGGAACACGCACTGCCTGACGCTGCACGCCTCCCCCGCTTCCGCCGCGCAGAAGTATGCCGAGAACAGCGGCATCCGGTGGGATGCGCACCCGGTGGCGCCGTACGAGCGGCGCGTCATCGACGTGCCGGACGGGCAGCTCTACGTGCGCGTCTACGAAGATCACGCCCAGCTGGTGCTCTACACCGGGCAGGCCGAAAGCCTCACCCTGCCGGAGACCGTCGACGGCGTGCCGCTGACCGTCATCGGCGACGGCCGCGCGCCCATCGAATACACCCCCAACGCCGATTACAGCGAGTGGGGGCTGACCAAGACGCCGGATACCGTGCCGCTGCAGCACCTCACCCTGCCGGAGACCGTCACCACGCTCTCGGCCCGCTGCCTGGCTGCTTCCAGCCTCGCCTGCCGGGAGCTGACACTGCCTGCGGGGCTGGCCGTCATCGGCGATGCCGCGCTGCCGGCGCACGGGGACACCTCATGGGAGCTGCCCACCCATCTGGTCAGCCTCGGCCAGCGCTTCGCCGTCAGCCCAGGGCCCGTGCCGGTCTCGGCGGCGCTGACCTACGTGGCGCCGGGCGCCGTCACCCCGCTGCCGGGGAACGCCGGCTTTGTGCAGACGGAGCCGAACGAGACGTTCTCCGTGGTAAACGGTGCGCTCTGCTCCGCGGACGGAAAGACGCTCCTCGTCTGGCCGTTCACACAGAGCGAAGGCGGGCCCGTCCTGCCGGATGGTCTGACGGCCATCGGGCCTTACGCGCTCGCCTATACGGGATATTCGGACATCACCCTGCCGGAGGGCATCACGGAGGTCGCAGAGTACGCCTTCGCCTCCTGCCCGAACCTCACCACCGTCACACTGCCCGCCTCCCTCACCCGCATCGGCCGCTACGCCTTTGCCTGGTGCCCGCAGCTGGCCCGCGTGGACGGCGGGACGGGATTGAATGAGATCGCGGACCACGCCTTTTACAACGATGCGAAGCTGGCACAGCTGCCCTTCGGCCCGGCGCTCACCGTCATTGAGAGCAGCGCCTTCGCGGGAACGGCCGTCTGCCCGGACAGCCTTCCGGAAAGCCTCTCCTACCTCGGTGATGACGCCTTTGCGGGCCTGCAGCTGCCGGAGGACGCGCCGGCCTACACGCTGCGCATCGGCAAAAACGTCCGCTCCATCGGCTATGAAGCCTTTACGGATGCCCGCCTCACCGCCTACGAGGTGGACGCGGAAAACCGCCTGTACACCGCGCGGGACGGGTTCCTGTGCGACCTCACCGGCCAGACGGTGCTGGCCTGCCCGGCGGGCCTCTCCGGTGCCGTCACCGTGCCGGAGGGCACCGTCATGATCCGCGCCTACGCCTTTGCCGGGTGCGGTGCCGTGACCGACATCACCCTGCCGGCCAGCGTGGTGCACATCAGTTCCCTGGCCTTCGGCGATGCGGGCAGCGCGGTGACGCTGCACGTGACACCCGGAAGCCCGGCCGAGCGCTTCGCCATCCAGCAGGATATGACGTACGTGTTCGACTGACACCAAACGTCCCGCCGGCAGACACCGGCGGGACGTTTCGTTATCGGCCCGCCCGCAGGCGGGCTTCGGCGATCACCGCCTGCCCGAGCGACAGCCCTTCGTCGTTCGGGGAGACCCGGCGGTGCGTATACGCTTCAAACCCTTCTTCCCGCAGCGCTGCGGGAAGTTTTTGTTTCAGGAACTGGTTCTGGAACGTGCCGCCCGAAAGCAACACGGCGTTCAGGCCCGTCTCCTGCCGGATGCGCGCGCACTGGCGCACGGCCATGGAAAGGAGCATCTCCTGAAACGCCCGCGCGCAGACCGCCGCCGGCACCCCGGCCAGACGGTCCGCCGCCAGCTGCCGCACCAGCGGCCGCCAGTCAAAGCGGGTGAGGCCGTCTTCTTCGGTGAACGCCACCTCGTAAGATGTCCGGGAGTTTTCCATGGCATCTTGTCCGCCCTTCTCCGCCTCCGCTTCCAGCAGCACCGCCCCCTGGCCTTCATAGCCGGCCGTCAGGCAGAGTCCCAGCAGGGCACTCACGCCGTCAAAGAGCCGCCCCATGCCGGAGGAGACCGGGCAGTTCACGCCGCGGGCGATCATCGTGCTCACCGTGCGGCGGGCGGCGGCCGGGATCTCCGTAAACAGTTGTTCAGAAAGCGCCACGGCCTCCTCTTCCGGGAAGGCCGAAAACAGCAGCGACAGCCCCTGCCGCCACGGCTCGTGCACCGCCCGGTCGCCGCCCGGCAGCGGGATGGGCAGAAGGCTTGCCAGGCGCTTAAAGCCCGCGGCATCGCCCGCCAGGAACTCACCGCCCCAGACGGTGTCATCCGTGCCCAGACCGGTGCCGTCCCAGACGATGCCGATGGTCGGGCCCGTCAGGCCGTTGTCCGCCAGGCACGAGACCATGTGGGCGTGGTGGTGCTGCACCCGGATGAGCGGCAGGCCGTCCGCCTCCGCCCGCTCCTCGGCGTACGCCGTGGAGAGATAATCCGGGTGAAGGTCGCAGGCGATGGCCGCCGGGTGAATGGCAAACAGGCTTTCCAGATGTGCGATCTGGTCCGTAAAATGCTCGTAGGTTTCGGCGTTCTTCAGGTCGCCGATGTGCCCGGAGGCGATGGCGCGTCCCCCGCTTCCCAGCGTAAACGTGGCCTTCTGCTCCGCGCCGCAGGCGAGCACCGGGGTGGTGAGGGCCGGCACCGCGAGCGGCATGGGCACAAACCCGCGGGAGCGCCTGGCAAACGTGGCGCCGTCATCAGCCCACAGAACGGAATCATCGCACCGCGTGCGGATGGCCCGGTCATGCAGCAAAAACGCGTCCGCCACCCCGGCCAGTTCCGCAAGCGCCTCCTCGTTGGACCCCACGATCGGCCGGTCCGAGAGGTTGGCGCTGGTCATGATGAGGCTCTTTCGCTCACCTGCCAGCAGCAGGAAATGCACCGGCGTGTACGGGAGCATCACCCCGATGCGCCCGTTTTCGGACAGCCACGAAAGCGCCTGCCCCTCCTTCTTTTTCAGCAGCACGATGGGCCGCATCTGGGAGGTCAGCCAGTCCTCTTCTTCCGGGGAGATTTCGGCAAAGCGCCGGGCTTCCTCCACATCGGCGCACATCACGGCAAACGGCTTTTCGTCGCGGTGCTTGCGGCGGCGCAGCTCCCCGGCCACCGCCGGCGCATCCGCCCGCGCGGCCAGATGGAACCCGCCCAGGCCCTTCACCGCCACCACCTTGCCGGCCTCCAGCGCCTGCTGCGCCAGGGTGATGGCATCGCCCGGCAGCTCGCGCCCATCTGCGCCGGCAAACCACAGCCGCGGTCCGCAGACCGGGCAGGCGTTTGGCTGCGCGTGGTAGCGGCGGTCCGCGATGTCCTCATACTCAAGACGGCAGGCCTGGCACATGGGAAACGGCGCCATGGTGGTACGCTCGCGGTCGTATGGCACCGCGCGGATGATGGTGTAGCGCGGTCCGCAGTTGGTGCAGTTGATGAACGGATACCGGTACCGCCGGTCGGCCGGGTCAAAGAGTTCCCGCAGGCAGTCCGGGCAGGTGCAGACATCCGGCGAGACGAGCGTGTCAGGTCTCTCTCCTACGGGAGAGGGCAGGATCACAAACCCCTCCTCCCCCTGCACCGGCTCCTCCGCTTCCCGGATGTCCTCGATCAGCGCCAGCCGCGGCGGGTTTTCCCGCAGGGAAGAAACAAAAGCAGCCAGCGCCGCAGCATCGCCCTCCAGGGCGATCTCGGCGCCGGCCGCGGTGTTGCGCACCCAGCCCGCCAGGGACAGTTTTTCCACGAGTTTATGGACGTAAGGCCGAAACCCTACGCCCTGCACGATGCCCGTCACCTGAAGATGGATGCGCTTCCTTTCCATACCGGCTATCATACCCGCGGGCGCAAAAAAACGCAAGGCGGGAGAATCTCCCGCCCTGCCCGAAGAAGAGCCCGGTCAGGCTCTCCGTCTGTTTTCAGTTCAGCATGCGCACCGTTTTCTTCAGACACCCCAGATACGCGAACACCTGCACGATGGCCAGCACTGCGCCTGCCCATATCTTTTTCACACCGCAAGCCTGTCGTGATCAGAAGGAAGAGTTGAGGGAAGGAGCCACGGAAGCCTCCGAAGCCGAGCTGGTCCGGCTGCTTTTTTCGTCCACACTGCTTTCTTCATAGAACGTGTCCGAATCCGCGTGGCCCATTATCTGACGCTCCGCTTCCTCGTCGAGGTAATGAACACCCGCCTCTTTGTAATCCTGCATCATGCGGCCCACGCCGTGTTCTTCCAGACTGATCGGCTCCTGCAGATTCTTTTCCCTGGCACGATTGATCTGCGCAAGCAGGCGGTCGGCCTGCCCCTGGTATTCCGGGCTCGTCCGCGAGATGACCGCGATCAGATCCAGCGACTGGCGAAGCCCCGTCTCATCGACTTCGGGGGACTTACGGCGGCTCATTTTTCCGTCGCCCATCTTGTAATACTGGCCCAGGCTGTACTGCCTGGCGTTTTCAAAGATCTCACTGACCCCCTGCGCGTTAAGATCGCCCTGCGTATTATTCTTGACACTCTGCACAACCTTTTTCCAGGCGGAACTGTCCGTATTCTCAAGGCTGATCACCGAGGACATCCGTTTTAAGCTGTCTTTGGTCACATTGCCGAGATACTGCCGGTATTCCGGGTTCTCCTGATACTGCCTGGCCGTCTGCGCATCCGGGACGCGCTCCAGATAATCGTCGAGGTTTACGAGCGGCTGGCCTTTGGCGGCTCGCACCGTGTTGATCCGCTCCACGATCTTATTCGCCTTTGCCTTCGCGGCCGGGCTGCTCTGGGCAACAATGGCCAGCGCGTCCATCGCCTGGTCGAAGCTGTACCGGCCCTTCTCGATGCTCTTGCGAAGGCCTTCCTTGCCCCTGGTGTAATGGTCGATGGCGTTGAGCACCGCGTCAACGGACCGGCTGTTGTTGGCGTTAAAATGCGGATCATTGATCGCCCGGTGCAGGTTCTGCCAGCCGGTCGTGCGGCCGGTAAGATCGGGATCCATCGTTTTCCCGAGCCAGGAAAGCTGGCCTTTGATGCCGGCGCAGTAATCACCGCGCACTTTCCCGTACTCGGTCACCGCTGCGGTGACGGCTTCCGGGCTTTTGAGGGCGGTGTTGATCGCCGCGACGTCTTCGGTCATTTCCAGAAACGACGGATCTTCCCGGAGCCTGGCGGCCTTTTCCTCCATGTCCGTCATGGAGTCGTAGGTCAGTTCCTCTCCGCCGGCCTGTTTCATCTTCCCGACCATGACCCGGGAAAGGACGGTCCTGGCCACGTTCAGTTCCGTATCCTTGTATTCCGTGCGGCCCGTGTTGTTTTCCACAAAGCCCGCCCAGGTATCGTAGTTGATCTTGTGGCCGGTTTTCTTCAGGTTATAGGCTTCGCCGAACGTATCCGCTTCGTAGTCCCGCTCTTTCCACTGGGTGAGGAACGGATGCGCCTCTCCTTCCTCCTCTGTCAGATGGTCCAGGGTTTGCGGATTGTAGTTGAGGGCGACATTGATATCGCCTTCCAGATCGGCTGCCGCCTGCTGGGCCTGGGCGATCTTTTCGTCGGCAAGTTTCAGGTTGCCTTCGTCAAAAAGGTCTCCCGCTTCCTCGCAAAGCTGCTTATAGGAAGCGGCGGAACTCCGGATCTGTTCCAGGGAAGACGCTTCCTCCTGCGCCTGCCGGGCTTCTTCTTCCGTCTCAAACGCACCGTCTCTGAGCTCCGCGATCCTGGCATCCAGGCTGTCGATGAAGTTTCCGAGGTTCTCATATTCGTGCCGGTCGCCCTCCAGACCCAGATAGGAACCGATCGTCGTGGACGCGGCCGCTCTCTTGTCAAAGTCCTTTACAGCCGGACCGACCGGCTCAAAGGGCGCTTCCTGCCGTTCGACCCGGTCAAGGACCGTTTGGCCTTCCCGACATTCCATCCCCTCCCAGGTATGGAAGTAATTGTACTCCTGATTTCCCGTTCCCGCGTATACCTGCCCCAGAAGCGCCGGCTGATTCTGCTGAATGGAACGCAGCTGATTGTTGAAGCCGGTATAGGCAGGCACCACACGGCGGATGATCCGGTCCGGCGTTTCGGTATTCTGGCTGTTTGCGTTCTCCGCGTCACGCAGGGCGGTGTTGAGCGCCATGCCGCTCTCATAGAGCTGACGGAGCGTCTCGTAATTGCGCCTGGCGGGCGTGTTTCTTCCCGCCCGGTCGGCATTCTGCGCCCTCATGTTTTCGAGCGTGCTGCCCAGATGATTCAGGAAGTCGGACATGTCTTCCACATCTTTGGTCATATGAATGTTCGAATAAATGAGGTGAGCGGCTGCCTGTCTCGGCGTAACGTTCTCTCTGGGCATCGTGTTTCGTCCTTTCTGTTGGGGTATTTCCGAAAGTCATCCTAAAACGGTGCATATTTCGGCCTGGAAGTCCATGCTTCACGGAGTTTTAAGGCTACTCACGGGGAAATAAGGCCACCGTCACGCGTTTACGAAACATAATCGGAAAAGCGCCGCTTTCAATATTGATCATGATCCTTGTGTGTTTACAGTTTCGGCAGCATGGCAGGACCGTCCGCATTCGCCTGGGGTTCACGCGGGAGGTTCATCGGTTTTGCCTGCGCCGCCGCGCTTTCCGCCCGAAGCTTTACGGGATCGAAGCCCATGCCCTTCAGGATTTCGTCAACCTTAGCGTCGACCTGCCGCTGGGAGCCCTTCTGATCAGCGGCATAAGTATGCACCGTCTCTCTTGCAAACTGCTCCTCGCTCAGATGCCCGATATTGTCCATGTTTTTGATCGCCTGAGGCGCGCTGGTTCCGGCCTTCATCTGTTGGAACAGCGGGTTCCGCTCCGCCTTTGCGGTCTGTTTCGCAATGGTGTCTGCCGTAAGTGTATCGCCCAGTTTTTTCTTGTCCAGCTTGCCTTCGGAGGTGATCGCGTAGCCGAGGATCGCGCAGTATTCGGCTGTCAGTTTATCCGACTCCTGCGTCAGCTCCAGGACACGCTTCTCGTCTCCTTTTTCCATCGCGTACTGCAGCTGCTTCATTTTGGTGATGGACTGCAGCTGGATCTCCTGAAGCCGGATTCCGACTTTTACGGGCGGCTGGTCCTTCTTTGCGGTCTTTTTTGTCTTTGGCGGCTTGGGACTGTTTTGATCAAGGGCATTGAGGCGCGCATTCATCTCCTCAACGGACATTGGCCTCTGATTCGGATCGGATTTCTGTCTCAGGTCTTTACCATGTTTAGGCATTTTTTATTCCCTCTCTGCTGCTCCCTGCTGTATTCTGCTTTGCAGTGTTTCCATCTGTGTTTTCCGTCATGATACGATCCTCTGTCCAACAAATGTCCAACAAGCCCGTAATTATTTGCCCGGCAGCCAAAGATAATGTCCTGATGACCGTTGGAGACTTCCCCGTTCGCAATCATTTTTTCTTGGTTAAAGAACGGAATTTATGCCGGTTTTATGCCCTTCGGCAGACCGGCTTGCGGGAAGGTCGTACAGTATGGTATGATGCCGGCATAAACGATCCGGAGGAGGAGAGACGTCATGCCGCAGAAAGAGATCAACAGCTGGGAGTCCTATCGGGACGCCTACCGCACGGATATCCCCGAGGGGAAGGAGAGCGAGTATGTCGCCAGGGTGCTGGCCGGCTACAAGCTTGGGAAACAGAAGGGGGTTTTCGACCGGAAAAAGGCCGACAGGGAAGCTGCCAGGATGATGAAGAACCCCCTTTTCCAGGAGCAGATGAAAAACGATCCGGCGGGGATGCTCGCCATGATGTCGAAGGGACAGTACGATCAGATGCTGAAGACGACCGTCTCTCCGCTCCCCATCAAAAAGGAGAATCTCAATGCAGCCTACGCGGAGCTGAAGGAGATCGGGGACAAGATGGCGGACGGCAGTTACGGAATGCCGGAAAGCAAGGAATGGAAGGCCCTTGGCCAAAAGGTGAAAGAAGTGACCGAGGCGAGGCAGAAGGACCCGGAGATGTCGGAAGTCAAGCAGTTCATGAACCTGCTGACAGTCTACAGCTCATTCCGGGAACTGGACGCTGTGATGCCGAAGAAAGGGCCGGAGGGCGGAAAAATGGCGAAATTCGGTTTTGATCTCCTGACGGCCTTAGGCGGCGGGAAGGAAGCCGTCGGAAAACGGCTGAAGGAGCACTTCGACAAAGCCAACCGCGAGATCGAAAAGATCGAGCGGGAAGTGGCGGGGGACACGGGGCCCGAACAGCAGAAACCGAAGAAGGCCAAGCCCGAAAAAGCGCCCGAAGGCCCTGTCCTGTAAACCATGGCCCGGGATGGCCGCCTTACGGAAAAACCGGCTCCGAAGGGCTGATGCTCATAAGAAAGTGTTGATGAAAATGGGCATCTGTCTGAAGGGTTGACTAACTGAGAAGGGGATGTAAAATAACCCCCACCTAAAGCATCGCGCCAGGCTTCGCGATGTCTGCGGTCGCGAATCCTACCTGCCGGAGACGGCCTGAGACTGAAAGCGAGGCGCTGATTCAACTCAGCGCCTCGCATCATGGTGGGGGAGTTTTTTGACAGCCCCCTTCTGCTCCGCCTGGCGGTTTTTACTTTGCCGGCAGGGGTGCCGGCTGCGGGATCTCGCGGCGCTTCTGCACGGCCTCTCCCGCCTTCTGGTACTCCATCTGCAGCGACGTGGCGGTTTCGTTCACCTTCAGGCCGCCGTTGATCTGCCTGCGGTAGGCCGGGTCTTCCTGGTAGCGCCTGACCACCCGCTGGAAGGCGGGATCCATGCTGATCTCAGCCGCCCGCTTGCGGTACGCGCCGATGTTGATGGTCTGCGACGGATCCGACTGGGACGCCAGCTCGCTGGCCGCCAGGATGTTGGCCAGGTGCGCCTGTGTCATGTAGTTGTTCATGGGGGACCCTCCGGTCAGCGCGCGGACGGACCGGTTGAACTGGAAGTTGGACGTGCGCGCGGCGTGCTCGCGGGAATCCCGCAGCAGCGTCTTGCCCAGTTCGATGGACTTGCCTTCCTGCGCCAGCTTCTTGTACTGATTGACCTTCTGCGGATCCTTCATGGCCCGCTGGAAAGCGGAGCCTGGCTTCATCATGTTCTTCACTTCCGCGTCCAGCACGCGCTTTTCGATGGGGGCTTCCCTGTTGCTGCCGGCCAGCTTGGTGACCGCCACGCAGACCGCCATGGCCTCCTGGGACATCTCCTTCGTGAGGCGCTTTTCGTTCTCCAGGCGCCACTCCTGGGCCGACCTGGTGGAGCCGGTGATGCGCTCGATGCCGAAATCGCCGGGCTTGAACACGTGGTTCTTGTGGGTCTTGGAGAGGGTGTCGCAGTACCGGTTGAACTTGTTCTCGGGCATATAGCGCTGCATCAGGCACAGGCAGGTAGTGAAGCCCACCGCCTTCTTTCCCTTGGTGCCGCCGGGCGTTCGGGTGCCTTTGTCGTTGTACTTCTGCACGGCGTTCATCATGGCGCGGCAGTCGTCGCCCGTCAGGCCTTCGCCGCGCTCGCACTTCATCTGGGCAGCCTCCAGCTGCGTGATCATCTCCTTGAAGCGCTGGCTCTGCTTCTCCTTCATCCGGGGGGCCGTCTTCACCTGGTCATTCAGGTTCTTGATGGCGGATTTCAGGAACTCGTTGTCGCCGCGGGCATTCTCCGGCCCGTGGGCCACTTTCCGGAAGGACTGCGCCTCATCGATCATCGTGGCCTTCTCGGCGAGAAGCGTCTGCAGCTCCACCACCTTCCCCTGCTTGGCCAGTTCAGCGGTCCGCAGGTCTGTCATCAGCGCCGTAAAGGACGGCTCCTTGATCAGCTTGCCGGCGGTCTTGTTGATCTGGTCGCGCTTGATGGGCTCGTTTTCCGGAGCCATCTGCATGATCCACCCGGTGGCGATCAAGTTGGCCACGACGCTGGCCTTCATCTCCTCCTGCTGGGTGAGCAGGTTGATGAAATCGGTATATTCCTGTCTGGGCATGTGGCTGCCTCCTTACCAGATGTGCGGTCAGCGCCGCGCGCTGCCGCGTGCGCGGTTACGGTTCTTCGGTCGGGCCGGCCGGGCCGCGGTAGCGGATGGCCAGCATGGTGATGTCATCAAACTGTTCGGCGTCTCCCGCAAACGACCGCACCTCCTCGCGGATGTACGGCAGGAGTTCTTCGGGCTGCACGGACGGAGCGGTGCCGGCCGCGGCCAGCAGCCGGTCATCGCCGAACTGCTCCCGGCTGACCGTCATGGCTTCCGTCACGCCGTCGGTGTACTGGAAGAGCACGTCGCCGGGCGAAAGCGTGAGCGTCTGGTTCACGAACGGCGGCTCATCGTCCAGCTCCAGCAGTTCCGGCTCCAGCGCGCCGATGGCCACGCCCGCGTGCTTGGGCAGGAAGGACCAGGCGCCGTTCTGGTACACCAGCGGCTTCTCATGGCCCGCATCGGCCCAGATGAGCTTCCCGGTGCTGATGGTCAGGATGCCCAGCCAGACCGTCACGAACATGTAGTAGCTGTTCTGCTCGGAGATCTGACGGTTCACGCGGGTCAGGATGGAGGCCGGATCGCTGCCGGCGATGGCCGCATCCTTGATCATGGTGCGGCTGGTCATCATGAACAGCGCGGCGGGCACGCCCTTGCCGGACACATCGGCGATGGAGAGCCCCAGATGGTCCTCATCGATCATGAAGAAGTCGTAGAAGTCGCCGCCCACTTCCTTGGCGGGTTCCATCATGGCATAGATGTCAAACTCGCGCCGCTCCGGGAACGGCGGGAAGATGTTGGGCAGGATGGTGGCCTGGATGCGCGTCGCCAGGTTCAGTTCGGTGCTGATGCGCTCCTTCTCCGCAGTCACCTCGGTGAGGTTCTCCACGTAGTCGGCCAGTTCCTCCTCCATGTCCGCCATGACGAGCGAGAGGTTCTCGATCTCATCGCCGGTGCGGATGGCAAGCCGCCCGAAGTGGTCGGAGTCGGGCCTGCCCGCCCGCCGGTCTTCGGCGTAGGCGTGCGCGGCTTCCGCGATGGCGTTGATGGGCGCCACCAGCACCTTCTTGATGCGCTGGGTGATCAGGATGTCGTAGGTCACCATGATGACGACCATCGCGAGGGTGTAGAGCAGCATGAACTGCCGCATGCCCTGCGCCACGTTGCCCAGCGTCACATCGGCCAGAACGAAGGCGATCACCTCGCCGGCCGCGTTTCTGACCGGCACGCCGGCGGTGCACATCCAGCCGTAGTTTTTGGTGTTGGACACGTCGTAGAGCTTCCCTTCCCCGTTCCAGGCAAGGAACCGCTCCAACTCCTTGCGGTTGACTTCCTCCCAGTCACCCGGCGCGCACCAGGTTTCCGGGTCGGGGTCCGGATCCACGAAGTAGACCATGGCGGACGACTCGCGGTCATACATGGCGATGTAGAGGTCATAGACATCGCTGGAGGAGTGGAACTCCTTCAGGATGCTCATCAGCATCTGATAGTCTTCCGTTTCGGTCAGCGCGGCAAAGCGGGCGCGGTAGTCTTCCGTCCCCGTGGCCGCCCGCTCCTCTTCCGTGAGGGAGGCGTACGTGCCCATGACGGTCTGCGACATATCGTCCAGTTCGACCACCTGGTTGATGATGGCGGCCGTGCTGCGGGCCAGGCCGAAGGACTCGCCGATGTACTGGCCCACCAGGGCGTAGGTGTAGAGCCCCAGGCCGATGAGCTCGGCACAGATCCCCAGCAGGATGGCGCCGAACAGTGTCAGGTGAAAGGTGCGGGCAGCAAGGGAATAGTGCTTCCGCTCCAGATCACTCATTTCTCGGACGGATTTTTCAGGCATGCGTTCTTTGCTCTTTCTTACAGGTTCTTGCGGATGGTCAGGATGTTCTTGCCGCCCTCATAGGCGTACTCCACGCTGTCCATGGTGCTCTTGACAAGGAAGATCCCCAGACCGCCCTCGCGGCCCATCAGGGCATCCTCCGACGTATCGGCATCCTCTCTGGCCAGCGGGTCAAAGGGCTTGCCGCTGTCCAGGAACTGCACGACCACGCGCAGCGGGTCTTCCGTCACTTCGCAGCGCACCTCCGCCAGCCCGTCCTCGGGCTTGTAGGCGTAGCTGGAAATGTTGACAAAGATCTCTTCCACCGCCAGACGGATCTGGAAGCGGGCGCGCTCAGGGCAGTCGGCGGCTGCCAGTTCCTTCTGGATAAACGCGGTCACTTCATCCAGCTGATCGATCTCAGCCGGCACGGTCAGACTCTTCATGCCGCCCTCCCTTCCGGTCAGAGGAATTTGAACAGGCGGGTGAAGCCCGTCAGTTCCAGCACTTCCATGACCATCTTGCTGACGTTCTTGGCCGCCAGTGTGCCATGCTTGGTGCGCATATCCATGTAGGCATGCTTGAAGGCGCGCAGACCGGCGCTGGAGATATACTCCAGATGCTCCATGTCCAGGATCAGCGTGTCAAACTTCGGTACCAGATCCACGATGATCTTCTCCACCTCTGCCGCGTTGCTGGCATCGATGTAGCCGTTCAGCTGCAGTTCGCCTTCGGTCCCCCGCTTGATGAGGTTCATCTTCATGCTCATATCCAAACCACCTCCCCAGGTCAGTTCTCTTTCGTCTCACCGTCCGGCGTTTCGGGCGGTGTCTGTTCGGTCTTTTCGTTCTCGTCCAGGTCCTCGGCCGGGATCTCCGGCTCCGCGTCACCCCGGTGCTTGCGGGCCTGCCGGCGCTCCAGCTTTGCCTGCTTTTTGGCCGCCTTCTTCGCGGCTTTGCGCTCCTTGCGCAGCTCGCGCCCGCTCTTTTCGGCATCCGCCGGCTCCGGCGCTTTCTCGCCGGAGAGCGCCACGCCCTCGGGCAGGTTCTTCGCGAAGACCGCGAGCGCCCGCCGCACGGAGAGCCACCCGGTCAGGCCCCGGGCCGACCAGGCCGTGACCACCGGCACGCCGTCACGGATCTCCACGGTGATGACGGCAGGTTTTGTCAGTACGTAGCGGATGAAGCAGGCCGCCACAGCCGGATGCTGCACCAGGCGGAGCTTGCGCCCGGAGTGGAACATGGCCTCCACCGAGGCATCCATCACGCCTTTCGCGTTCTGCTCCGTCTCAAACGGCTTCGACCGTCTGGCCAGCCCCAGGATGCGCACCCCCAGGCCGCCGTCGCTCACGCCGATGGGCATCTGAAAATCGTCTTCGGTCAGCGACCGGCAGGCGCCGTCCTCCGCGATGGCCATCCGCCCCAGCAGGACGCTGCGGACTTCCTTGTACAGACTGATCATGTAACTTCTCCTTACGGGAACCGGACGTTACGCGCTCTGCTGGCCCGTCCCCAGCACTTTCTCGTTGCGCTCGCGCAGGTCGTAGTACACCTCGTCCGCCCGGAACATGTTGCTGCGGATCTCCGTCAGGTCCATGGGCCCGAACTGGTAGTACGGGCACTTGTAGGACGGCGTGTACTTGGTCTTGAGCGGGAACGAGTTGAAGGACACGATGATGGAATTGCCCGTGCTCTCCTGATTGTTCAGGCGCTGCAGTTCGCTGGGATAGATCAGCGGTCTCACCTGCGTGTTGGTGGACACGTTCATGTCGCCCGCCTTGCTCGAGAGCGAACTGGACGTGCTCGTGGTGCGCACGGTCATGTTGCCGCACATCTCCGAGAACATCTTGCAGGTGTCGGTATCGTTGGAACCGATGAACATCTTCACACCGCAGTTGCCGATGACGATGTCGGCCACTTCCTTGCCGTAGACGTTACTCAGCTGCACGAACGACTGCACCACCATGGAGAACCAGATCTTACGGGAGCGGCCGACGGTGATCATCTGGCCGAACTTGTCGATCTTCGGCATGTTGCCGAACTCATCCATGATGAAGTAGACGTTGCGCGGCAGGGTCTGTCCGGGCAGGCCCGTGGCGATCTTGATGAGCGCCTTGTAGGTACTCAGGATGAACAGCGACGCCAGCGAATGGCGGGTATCCTTTTCATCCGGGATCTTTAAGAACAGTGCCACCGGGCTGTTGGCGAACTCGTCCATGCGGATGTCCGTGGTGCTGGTCAGCGCGCACAGGCCGCGGTCGTTGAACAGGTTCATCTTGTCGAACGTGATGGACATATACGACCCGAGCGTGGTATCCGGCGCCGTCATGACCTGACGGGACAGCTGGTAGGCCTGCGACAGCTTGCTGCGGCCTTCAAAGTAGTCCTTCAGGATCTGGTAGTTGTTCTCGGAGTTGCCGAGCGCCTTGTTGATGTTGAAGAGGTTGAACTTGTCCTTGGTCATGCCCAGCTCCGGGTTGGCGGAGTCTTCGAGCATGGCCAGCGCCACCGCCATGACGATGGAGCGCGCCCCCTTCTCCCACAGGGGGTCCTTCTCGTTCTGCACGGGGATCAGACCGCCGATCAGGTCGCTCAGGTCTTCGTACATTTCATCGTAGATCTTCTGCTGCGCCACGGAGATGTCATCGCGCACGTGCGAGACGTCTGTGTAGGCGCGGCCGTTCCACTCCACCCACGTCACATCCGGATTCGCCTCGCCGTTCATGCGGCGCAGGTCCGGGTAGTTGGACATGGGATCACGGTGGGCCAGGATGCCGGAACCGGCCTTCAGGTACTCCTGGTAGGCGTCCCAGATGGGCTCGAGCGGGTTCCACCGGCTGGACGAATACGTATCACGCAGGTCCAGCACCAGCACTTTGTACCCGCGGTCCTGCAGGAACTTGGAGTGCAGGTCGAACAGCTCGCCCTTCGGGTCGGTCATGATCATGCTGCTGCCGGACGCGGACGCGCCGATCAGCTGGATCATGGGGTTGATGAAGGTGGTCGTCTTACCGGAACCGGTGGCACCGATGACCAGCGCGTGGACGCCGGGCTTGAAGTTGCCCACCAGCTTCCCGTGCTTGTCCAGCACCGCGCGCACCGGCACGCCGTCCTTCTTGATGTCTTTCAGGCCTTCGTAGGTGAACGGCGGGAAGTACTTGTCGCGCTCGGCATCGGTCAGGAACCGGGAGTTCTCGAGGGACCCCTGCACGATCTCCTCTTCGATGTCGCGCCCGTCCAGCATCTTCTTACCCAGGCGGGCCGTCATGCGGAAGCCCCCGTTTAAGGCATAGATGATGCCTAAGAGCAGATTCACCACCGCGCCAATCAGCCAAGTGACCGGCTCGAAGATCATCTTCCAGCGGAAATGCCACCCCGTGCCGGCCAAGGCCGCCACGTTCTCATAGATGTAGCGCAGCAGCGTGCCGATCAGCACGGAAGCCGCAAAAAACGCTATGATATACAGGAGGATCGTTTTGGCACTGGCGTGTTTGATGAAATCCGCCGTGGATTTTTTGATCTCGTTCCAGATCCGTTTCATATCCGCCTCCTTTCAGGGCTTTCCCGTCATCAGCCTTCCGGGACGGTCAGCGTATGGTCCGTCACCGTGACCGATCCGTCCTCGGTCCGCTCATAGGTCACCGTCAGTTTCACACCCTGGTAGGGATTTTCGATGGTCAGCGTGCAGCTGCCGGCCTTGCTGCCGGCCCTCACGTACGCCACCAGCGCCGTCCCGTCCGTCTCAAAAAACGGCCCGCTTACGATAGCCACTTCCTCATCGGAAGAGCCGCCCAGCCACATGTCAACGGCGGTATCCTCGCCCCACCCCTCCGGCAGGGTGCGGGTCTCGCCTTCCGTCTCAGAGGCGGCTTCGGTGCTGTTTTCCGCGGACGATGCCGCTTCGCTTTCGTCCTCACCGGACGGTACGGATGCGGGTTCAGGCCCCGCGGTCGGCATGCTCTCCATGTCCGCCGGCGTGGCATCCCAGCTCAGGCCTTCCAGCTCCGGATCCACTCCTTCGCCCGGCTCGTGCGACGGTTTCTCCTTCTGGTCGGCCTCCAGGGACGCCGATGCCTCCTCCGGTGTGAGCGTCCGCTCTTCGGCGGCGGCCTCGGTGGTGTCTTCCGATGCGGTTTCGGCGGTGTTTTCCGGAGTGGCTTCCGCGCTTTCCGAAACGCTGCCGCTCTCCGTCATGGCTTCGGCCGCCTCCTCACCGCCCGGGACCTGCATGCGGATCTGCAGATCGCTGGCGCCTGCATACGTGATGGTGTAGGCGTAACCGGTCCCCTCACCGCCCGACAGCCTGCCGGGTGTGGCGGTACCGGAAGCCGCGTACGGCGTAGCCCGCAGGCCCGACACCTCGCTGGCCACCTGCACCACAAACCGGTACTGGTAGAGGACATCGCCGGCATCCCCGCCGTTCTGAAGCTGTACGGTCATCGCGAAAAGGCCCGGCAGCTGCGGCGTCAGATGGATGACGGTGTTTTTGGCGGTGTTCTGCGCGACCGCAGCCAGCATCACCGGCGTGGGCGGCCCGGCCGTCTCCACCGTCTCCCCTTCCGCGTCCGTCTCCGGTTCCGCGGTCATCTCTTCTTCCGCTGAGGGCTCCGTGATCACCCACTGCGCGTCCGGATAGGCCGCGTGGTCGATGGTCAGCGTGACCACACCCTTGCGGTCCAGGTCCCACGTGTACGCGTAGGCGCCGGTCATCTCCTCGGCCGGGACGACGCGCTCCTTGCGGCTTCCCCGCACGATCAGCGCGATGACGACTACGAGCAGCAGGATGCCGGCCACGATGGCCGCCGGCAGGATGATCCGCCGGCGCTTCTCGGCCTGCAGCACCTTGTCGCTCTCAAAGAGGAGTTCTTCTGTCTGTTCTTCCTTGCGTTTGTCTTTCCGCTTGGCCATGATGCTTTCTTTCCGCGCCGGTCTCCCGGCGCCTGTTTCCGTCTTACAACATACTGCTTTTGAAACGCCCGCGGCGGCCGGAAGCTTTACGCTTTCGGCCGCGGGGCTTTGGGTCTGTCTGTCTGCCTTACGGGGCGGCCTCCGAGGAAGCCTCCGTAGAAGGTTCCGCTGCTTTAGGCTTCAGATATCCCAACTCATCCAGACGCTTGACCAGCTGTTCCACGGCCAGGCTCTCAATGGTGGTGATATCATCCGCCGACTTGTAGTACGTCTGGACCAGATAGTCCATGTACGTGCTCATCTCGTCATACAGTTCTTCGACGAGTTCATCGTTCGTCTTGTCGGTGGCTTTCTCACGCTGCGTGAAAGCGGTTTTCAGATAACCCGCCAGCTGAGGCTTGGTCAGGTTCGCATTGCCCTGCTCCGGCTTGTCGCTCTCCGAGGACGGTTCTTCGCTTCCCTTTTCCTCGTTATACTTGCTGATCGCATCCTCCAGCGCACTGTTCAGCGCCTCCAGATCCAGCATCTCGGAGCTGCGCACCGTCACCGTCAGGCTGAAGAGCATCCCCGTCCCCTTGTTCACGGTGATCAGATAGCTCTGGTTGGCACCGGTGTAGTTCTGCGGCGCCACAAACCGCGGCACGGAGGCATCAAATGAGCCGGCTGCACTCTGATACTTGGCCGCCGCATTCTGCAGGGCTTCTGCGGCCGGTCTGACCGTCTGGTCATACTGCCAGGCATCGTTGTCCATTCCGGTTTCCTGCTTGGCGCGGTCCACCGCCGATGCATAACCGCTCAGTTCGCTGTCCGAATAGCTGTGGCCTTTCAGACTGACCGTACCGGCCGCGCTGGTCGCCGGATCGTACGCCTGGATGGTTGCCGTAAAGCTTTCACCCACAGCCACGCGCGGATAGATGTTGACCGTATCGCCGCCATCCACCAGCACCGCCTTATTGCCGCCTTCATCAAAGAGCACTGTCTGGTCCGTGCTGCCGTCCGATGCGTTGATCACGGTGGCCGAACCGGCGCTCATGACGGCCAGCAGCTCGTCGTAAGCGGCCTGCAGGTCGTTCTTTTCATAGTCCACCACGCACTCGACCCAGAACTTGGCGTCGCGGTTTTCCTTGGCGTTCACTTCAATGATGTACTTCACCTTGGAACCGGTGTAGTTGCGCGGCGGCGTGAAGACCACTTCGTTGCCCTCGGCTGTAAACGTGCCGGTGGCATTCAGCATCGGCCCCACGATGTTCAGCACCTTGCGGGCGGCTTCGCGCTCCGCCACAGACGCTTCCGTGGACTCCGCGGAGGCCAGCGCCTGGCTGTAGATGCGCTGCACTTCCTCCTGCGTGAAGCCGTGGGTGGCCACGAGTTCCGTGACGGTCTCCTCGGCGCCGGTCACCGGATCCACGCGCATAAGCTTGCCTTCCACGCCCTCGGTCGAACCGGCCAGGCGGATGGCCACGGCCATGCTCACGCCGGAAGCCATGCTGTAGCTCTTGCGCTCGCCCACCGTGATGGTGTTTTCGTTCTGCGTGCCATCGGTTTCGGTATCGTCCCCCGCCGGCTGCGTGGTGCTGCCGTCGGACAGATACACCGTACCGATCATGAGGATGTCCGCCAGGAACACGCGCTCCGGGTGCCCTTCCACAATGCGTTTTTCAACCGTCCGGTTGATGGTCGGGCCGTCCAGGCCCACTCTGGCCGACACCTTCTCCAGCTTCCAGCTGGCAAGCGTGCTCTCATCGCCGTCCGTGGTGTACGGCTCCAGATCCACGTAGCGCAGTTCGGAGAGGCCCGGTACCAGCAGGCGCAGCGTATCCGTGCCGCCGGCCACAAATCCCTTGCCGTCGTTGATGTACGGACGGGCGTCCTCAAAGACCGCTTCCTGCTCCGCGCCGTAGATATCGTAGTAGCCGACCGTCAGGCGCACCGGATCCTTGGTGCCGCTGCTGATGGAGCCTTCGTCCAGCGACGTGGTGAACTTGAGACTGACCAGCCCCACCGTGCCTTCCGGATTGGTGCGTACCGGCGATTTGGTCACCGTGATGGGCGGCTCAATGCTCCAGTCGCCCGTGACCACGCCGTCCTCCACCCGCTGGTTGGCGGTCCAGAGGTGCTCGATCGATGTCTGAAGCGCGCCGATCTGCACCAGGCTCACGCCGGTGATCTGCCGCACGTCGCCAAGATCAAAGTCAAATTCCACCACCTGCCCGCCGTGAACGGACTTGTAGCCCATATCCGACAGGTAGAGGTAACGGCTGCGCAGTTCCTGTCCGAGGCCGTCCACCGAGCGGAAGTACACCGCCAGCATCAGGTCCTTGCTCTGCGCCACCAGCGTCTGCTCCTCCATGGTGCGGTCAAACTGCACGAAGACGCTCTGCACGTTGTCCGGGGCTCTCTTGGTGTAGACCATCATGGAGCCGCCGTCGCCGGCGTTGACCACGCCGAACAGATAGTAGGTTTCCACCAGCACGCCGTTGCGCACGCGCTGGATCTCGGCGTGTTCAAGCGGCGCCTTGATGGCCGTCATGGCGTCGGACACAATGTCCACGCCCTGGATGCTGTCCAGATCCTGCGCACCGATGCCGATGGCGTAGAACACCGGCTCGCCCTCCGCGTTGGCGCCCAGCTGCAGCCTGGCAGAGGTCTGCATGGAGCGGCGCGTGGTGGCCTCGGTGTAGCGGATGCCCGCCGTCAGGTTGTACGCCGTCGGCGGCGTCAGGCCATCCCCGACGTTCGGATAGATGAACAGGTTCAGCACATCGTCGCGCGACTTCGGGACCGGCGAGACCGAAGCAGACCAGGAGTAGGCCTTATCGGACAGCTTGATGGGCTCGCAGTCGAAGAAGATGGTGGCCTCCGCGATGGGCGATTTGGTGCTCGTGGAGTAGACTTCCACGCTCTTGTCGAGGTTGTCGTTCTCCTCGCGGTTCCACTGGGCCACCAGCGACAGCCCCTTGCCCGACGGATACTTGTACTCGTAATCGCCGTTGGCGTTGAGGAACCGCTGGCCCTGCGAATTGACCAGGTACACCTTCACATCCGTGATGTTCCAGTCACTGACCACATCCGAGCGGATGTTCAGGCTGGCGTCCAGCAGCTGCCAGACGTTTGAGACCGTCACAAAGAAGCAGTCCGTGGAGCCTGCGCGGAAGTGATACTGCGTATCGCTGACCACGTAGGTCACTTCTTCTTCCTTGATCTCCAGGCCGTCTTCGTACCGGCGCGTGTGGTTATCCTCCAGGCCGGCATACTCGTTCATGGCCTTGACGATGTCCAGACCCTCAATGGTCTGCAGGCGGCCTTCGGTATCCAGGTAGTTCATGTTCATCATGACGCCGCCGGAGAAAGGCGGGTTCGCCACGGTGATGGGGTTGAAGTCGTCATCGCGGGACACGCGCGTGCCCGACGGGCCGGTGGAAATGGCCACCAGGAGCTTGGCGCTGTACTTGGCCGCCGTCACCTGATAGGTGGTGGCGATCTCCGAAACCGAACGGCCCTTCGCGCCCACGTTGGCACCGGCAGACCCTTCGTCGCGGTATTCGATGCCGACCCAGCCGAGGCCGTTCACCTTGTCGCCCGTGATCTCCCAGGTAGGCACCAGGGCGTCATCGGATTTCTTTTCGATGTCGATCCGCTCGATCTGCAGCTTGTCGTAGATGTGCGAGTTGGAATCCTGGTCATCCGGGATGATCAGCACCGACTGCAAATCGCCGTAATCCTGGCTGCAGGAGATGGTAAACTGGCAGGTGGCACCGGTGCGGAAGGCGTCGCCGACGATCTGCTGGTTGGCCAGCGTCACGCCGCTCTTGCCGTTCTCAAAGATCAGCTGGAAGTAGAAGAGGTTCTCGGAACCGCAGTCGTCATCGTCCGGGTTGGTCTTGTTGCCCATGACCTTCACCTTCACGATATACGCCGCGCGTTCGCGCACAAACCCCAGATCCTGCTGGGTGTCTTCATAGGTCATGATGCGGCGGTAGGTACCCCAGTCCACATCGTCGCGGCTGCTGATCTCCTCCGTGTCGCCGTTGATCACGGTCCACTCATCGTCGTCCTGGATGAGCGTGCCGGGCTGCCACCCGGACCCTTCTTCGGCCGGATCCGGCATGTTGCCTGCTTCATCCGGCACCGTGCCGATGGAGAAGCACACCCGGTCCGTCTCCACGTAGCGCGTGTATTCCAGGTGCGACTTGAAGCGGGCCTGACTGGTGTTGGCCGGGTCGCGCTCGGTGCTCTCCACCTCTTTCCACGCGGCCACACGGCCCTCGTACGACTTGACCAGCGCCACCGTCATGCCGGAGACCTGCCACTCATCGCCGTCCACCTTGAAGGAGGCATTGGTAAACTGCCGCACGCCCTGCAGCGGCACCATGAACTGGATCATGCCGCCCTGGCGCATGCCGTAGAGGTAAGCGAAGTTGCTCACGTTGCCGGGCCACTCGCCGTAGAACTGCGTGGCGTAATCGTTGATGCGGTAGGCTTCGCTGGTGAGTTCGGTGTCTTTTAAGCTGACGTAGTCGAACTGCACCTGCACGTCGCCGGTGGTGCCGGCGTTGGCCACGTCATCGGTATAGATCGTGACCAGGTAGCGCTCGGTGCGGTCCACCGGCGCCAGCACCATCCCGGACCGGTACTTCTGCAGGGAGAAGAAATTCTCCTGCCCGGCGGCCATGGCCACGCCTTCCACGGTGGTGGCGGTGCTGTACTGGATGGGGTTGCCCTCACCCGGCTGATAGTTGTAGACCACGGTGGCGCCGTCCAGGCCCACCTGCACCCTGGCATCCTGGTAGACCGCAAAGCACAGATACCGGATGTCGTCCGTCTGGCTTCTGGCCACACGGTTCCGGCGGATCACGCCGCCCTCCGACGTGCTGGACAGATTGGCGGCCTGCACGGCGGCGTCCTGCCCCACAAAGAGGCTGACATACTGCAGCTCGGCGAAATCCGGCAGCAGCGCCGCCACGGCGATGGAATCCCCCTGCTGGCCGTAGCCGGCGATCTCCACGTCACCCAGCACCTCGACCACCTGGCCGAGAGCGTTGACGACGAGCGGCATGGAAAACTCGCGGGCATCCCCGAACGTATCCTTGTAGCGGATCTTCAGCGCAGCCGTTTCGCACAGCTGCAGGTCACTGATCTTCGTATGGCTGCCGGCCTCGTAGCTGGCCGCGAGCGATTCAAAGCCCGCGCCGCCCATATCGGCCAGATCCAGCCGCAGGACCACGCGGTTTTGCGCCTGAGACAGATGGCGGTCGCCCACGTGGGTGGTCATCTTCTTTTCGGATTCAAAAGAGGCTTTATGCGGAACGTCCACCAGGACGCACCCGGCGGTGCCGTTCGGCTGGCCCGACTGGCGGATGTTGAACATGCCGCCGCTGCCGCTCCAGCGGAAGATCCCGCCGCCGTCGCCCATGATCACTTCGCCGATGATGGAACCGGCAAAGTCGATGTACGGCGTATCCGAATACCACCCGTACATCTCCAGGCCGTACATGCGGTCCACCTGATAGATGCGCATGCCCTGGCAGGCCCAGGTGCTGGCGGAGGTGGTATCGCGGCCGAACACCTGAATGCTCTCGATGCCCGTGATGGCTTCCGGGGTGGTGAACAGGAACTGGTCCGTGGAGACGGAGCCGAGCGCCGTCGCGTTGGCCAGGCCCGGAGTGGCATAGCCGAAGGTATCCGTCACCATCTGGCGCCGGCTGTTGCGGCTGGCCACGCTGGCCGCGGCCTCCACACTGGTGGCCACCGCGTCTTCACGCGGCAGGATGATGGCCTGCCGGCGGGTGCTGCCGGTCCGGTAGGTAATGGTAAAGTACTGGATATTGTCGTGCGCACCGCCGCCCTGCTTGGTGCCGCTGCTCACTTCCAGGATGTAGGTGTTGGTCACATCCTGGCCGGCACCCAGCGACGCCCCGTTGTCCAGGTCGCGCCAGGAAACGGCACCGGCCGCGCCCGGTTCTCCGGCGGCCAGCACCGTCAGGCCGGAAAACGCCTGCGCGCACAGAAGGGCCGCCAGCAAAAACGCCGTCAGGCGCCTTAAGCCGGCTCTTCTGCTCCCTATCCGTCTGTTCATTGACTGCTCCTTCATCAGGAAGGCTCCTCTCCGGTTCAGCTGTTCCACTCGCCCGCACGCTCTTTGCGGCGGCGTTCCTGCTGGGCCGCAGCCTCGGCGATCAGATCGTCCAGCGTCATTTCCTGGACGTCGTTGCCGTTGGCCCGCATCTTTTCGAACGGCGACATGTTCATGAGGCTGGCCGCGAAGCTGCAGAAGGAAGCCATGAAGTCGTCATCGCCTTCCTCATCGTCCTCGGACTCTTCCTCATCCTCGTCGTCTTCTTCTTCGTCCTCGTCTTCTTCGTCTTCTTCTTCGTCGGAATCCCAGTCGTCCTCTTCGTCTTCGTCGTCGAAGTCGAAATCGGTACCCTCCAGGGAATCTCCGCCGAACAAAAGCGACAGCTCGCCCTCTTCCTCGCCGCCGAACTCCTCATCGTCCAGGCTGTCGGTATCATCCACAGCAAAGGGATCCTGCAGGATGAAGTCGTCTTCGGCAGTTTCGGCCTCCGGCTCTTCCGCAGGGAAGGCGGCCGGTTCCGGTGCGGTGGGGCTTTCTTTCGCGGCCGTCAGGCCGGCGCGCAGGCGCTCGTTTTCCTCACGCAGCTGCCGAAGCTGCTCTTCCATCTCCTCGCGGAGCCGGGCGATGGCATCGTCTTTGGATTCCGGTGCCGGGGCCGTGAAGGAAACGCGATTTTCGTCAGCCGGCGCCACCGAGGCCGTCTGCACGGCCGGTGCGGCCGCACGGGCCAGCGGGTTCTCCCCGCCGCGTTCCGCGGCATCCGCCATGCGGCCGAGCGCGTTGGCGATGCTGGCAAACACCTGCATGGAAGCGGCATCCGCCGCCGGCGCCAGGCCTTCCGCGGACAGTCCGGCAGAGCCCGCCGCACGGGCCGGGGTCTGCGTGATGGCTTCGGCCTTCGTCTCCTCCGGCTCTTCGTCCATCTCCATGAAGGTCACGGAGGCGGCGCGCTCGCTCTCCTGCTCGCGCAGGTAGGCGTCGTACTCGTCCTCGTCAAAGACGTTGAGCGTCACGCCGGTATCCGCCGGCGCGCTGATGGCCCGGGCGGCAGCCCAGGTCTCGGACGGCCGGTTGGCTACGGCCTCTTCGTGTGCCGCGCGGGAATCGCCCACAAAGTCTTCCCAGTTGTCATTGCCCCGCTCACCCGAGAAGTACCGGCTCACATAATCGTTGTTTTCGAACATCTCCGCGATGCCCGGCGCCGTGCGCACCTCGAAGGTGGACCGGCTGGTGGGGCTCATGATGGTGAAGGCCTGGCCGCGCGGAGCCTGCACGATCTGCTCCTGCTCGCTCTCGTTGATGCCGCCGGCATTGGCGTAGAGCGTGACCAGATCCTGCATGTCGTTGGGTGCCAGCGCAAAGATGAAGCTGTACTGGCACGCGTTGATGATGGCCGTCGACTTTCTGGCCAGTTCGTCCGACCCCACGAAGTCCTTGATGTTCTGGGTGATGACGATCTGCATGCCGTTGTATTTGCGGATGCGCTTGGCCAGCTGGAACATGAAGTCCAGCGCGATGGGGAACTTGCTGTCGATGAAGACGTGCGCCTCATCGATGACCACCACGATCTTGCGGTTGGCGTGGTACTTCAGGTTGTAGTCGCGGTTCTTGATGATCTCGTTGTCAATGTATTTGAGCACCAGCAGCATCTGCGCGTTGGCGATGGTCTGGTTGCGGTTGGCGAGCATGGACTGGAAGTTGAACACCGTGAAGTTCTCGTCCGTGGTGATGGTGGACGGGCCGTTCCAGATGTTGGCGTTGCGGCCGCCCGTGGAGAACTTGGCCACATAGTTCATCAGATTGCTCAGCAGGTCCCGCGTGAACGGGTTGTCACTGCTCTGGAACTCCTGCAGCACTTCGTCGTACACGTCGTCGAAGATGGGGTAATCCTCCGGGCGGAGCCTGGACAGGTCCGTCTCCGGCGTGATGTTGTGCTCCAGATACATGTGGTCGATCAGGGTGTTCAGGTACTCCATCGCATCCTTGTCGCAGTCCGGCATGATTTGGCGGAAGAACTCTTCGAGGAACTGCAGGTGGGTGGCGTAACTGCCGGCCGGGCCGCCCTCTCCCGCCTCATCATCGTCCAGCGCGGTGATGATGTGGAACGGGTTCAGCCGCCCGTACTGTGCGTTGCCCACGTTGATGATCTGCCCGTGCAGGTTTCTCGCCAGCTCCGTGTACTCGTTTTCCGGGTCCAGGATGAAGATGCGCGCATCCTCGGCGGCGAGGTTGGCCAGCAGCGACTTGGTAGCGTAGGATTTACCGGAACCGGACTTACCCACGATGACCATGTTGGAGTTGACGCGCTCGGAATCCCGGCGGAAAAAGTCGATGAACACCGGGATGCCGTCGCTCTCGCCCAGCTTCACGCCGCCCTCATCCGAGATGTGGGCGTAGATCCACGGGAAGCACGCCGCCACGGTGTTGGAAGAGATGCCGCGGCCGTCCTTGACCATGGGGTCGCGGGCGTTGACCTGCGAGCCGATGAAGGCTTCCACCTGGTCGAACTCGCAGTTGTTCAGGCGGAACCCGCTCTCCTGCCAGGTGCGGCGGACGTTCTTCTTCATGTCCGGCATGAGCGGCAGGATGCTCGGGCGGGGTTCGCCCTTCGTGGCGTTGTTGGTGGCAATGATATCGTACGCGGTGATGTAGATATCCGTCTCCAGCAGGGACTCGCTCTCGCTCTGCAGCGTTCCCAGCAGTTCCTGCAGGGTGCCGATGTGGGTCTCGATCTCCATCCGGCGGGAGTCCACGCCGGTGACCGACCACTGGCCGCGCAGTTCCGTCAGCGACCGGTCAATGTTGCGGATGGCCTTGGTGCGGTCCATGGGGCGGCACTTGACCACCACCTTGGTGCCCGGAATGCTCATCACGCCGGCCAGCCACGCGTCGCCCACGGTGGTCGGATAGTTGACCACGCGGAGGTTGTGGGTCTGGATGCCGTTGACGTCCACGCGGCGCACGCGCATGTCCACGGTGTCCGGCTGGGCCCAGGCCACCAGCTCTTCGTTCGTGAGGTCATCCGCCTCGCGCTCATCGAAGTCGATGCTGTTCGTGTACTTTAAGAAGATGGCCAGTTCCTTGTCGTTCAGGCGGTGCGTGGGGACATCCCCCTGCTGCATGGCCTGCGCGGCCGCCCGGATGGACTGCTCCAGCTGCCGTCTGTCGGCCTCATAGAGCACCAGGTAGTAGAACCCGTCCACGATGCGGTTGGTCTCGTTGTAGTCGATCAGCTCGTTGATGCGGTCGTACTCGATCTCCACGCGGGCCTTGAGCTCTTCCTCGGTGAACACGCCGTTCTCGTAGGATTCGCTTAAATGCTGCAGTTTCTCGTACTCGCGGTCACGGTAGCCGTCGTAGATGATAGGCCGCTCGATCTTGACGATGTTGGCCGACAGATCCGGCGGCAGCGACCGGAGGATCCGGCCGAAGCAGTTTTCGATGGCGTTGTTGCGGCGCAGCTCCGAATAGAAGCGGAACTCCACCGGTGAGATCTCCAGGGCGGCGCCGTAGTACTGGCCGCCCAGGTATTCGATGCAGTCGTCATGGATGCCCGTGAAGGCCACGATCTCCTTCATGGGGCGGGCGCCTTTGCCCTTCTCTTTGGCAAAATGCCGCTTGTAGCCGAGGAACGTGAGGATATGCAGGAAGTAGAGGTAGTTGGGCTGTTCGTCCAGGCGCACCACCATCAGCACCGTCAGCGCGATGATCACCAGGCAGATGATGTAGCGGAACGGCAGGTTGGAGATGAGGGTGAAAAAGAGCAGCAGCAGCCCTACCCCGGCGACCACGATATCGCCGATGGTCACGCCGCGGAACAGTTCGATATGAACTTTTGTCTTTTCCGGTATGAGTCTTTGCATATCTCTGTTTCCTTCACAGTCCCGGCACGGCGGCCGGCGATATCAGCTTACAGATGCGGGCGGTTGCGCGGAGGAAGGGCTCCGGAATCATCCCGTGAGCGGGGCCTGGGCGGCGGATTGGCCGGGCCCTGACCCTGGCCGCCTCCCTGGCCGCCTCCCTGGCCTCCTCCGTCACCGTCATCACCGCCGAAGCCGTACTGCTGGCGGCGCTGGTTGAGGGCCTGATTCTGGAGGTTGGCGGGCGCCTCGTTGGCGTCACCCGGCCCCATGCGGTTGGGCAGGGGCGGAGGCGCGGCCGGCGGCTGGGCCGGTGCAGGATGGTTATTGTTGTTATTATTGTTGTTGTTCTGGTTTTCCGGCGGTTTCTCCTCCGGCTTGTCGTCCTTCTTGCGGTACTTCTCGCGCATCTCCTCATCCTTGACCGCCTGCTTGGCACGGCGCTGCGCGTTGCCGGAGCCGAGGTTCGACCACCAATGGCCGGCGGCGTTGAACGGCCGCTTGACGAGGTTCGTGAGCGGCTTGGCCGCAAAACTGGTCACCGAGCCGGCGGCGCTGAGCGCCTTGCCGCCGAGGGCCTTGGCCGTACCGATGGCCTTGGCCGCGGACCCGGACATATCGCCTGCCTGGATGGACTGCCACCCGGCGCTGTCCGCCAGGATACCGGTCAGCAGCGACGTGGCCTTCTTGGTGGTCTCGATACCGCCGTACACCAGCGCAAACTTGGCGAACATGTTGAGGTACGGATGCTGTGCCGGATCAAAGAGCGCCAGTTTCGGATCCAGGACGATGGGCAGGTAGATCAGCAGCAGCCTCATGGCGATGACCGTGCCGAACACGGACAGCGACTGCACCAAAAACGCGATGCTCCACTGCTTGAACTTGCCGCCCGAATCCATCGGCGAGGCCGCAATGACCGGCGGCGCGATGATGTAGAGGAACAGCATGTTGAAAATGCGCGCGATGCAGTTGAGGATGATGACCACCAGATCGAAGATGATGGCGATGCCGGCGAAGAACACCACGATGTAGTCCGTCGGGAAGCCGATGTTGAAATCCTTGTTGACATCATCCAGATCGTAGATATCACGCCCCTGGCCATAGTAGTAGGGGCTGCGGAGCGGGTCGCCCATCAGATCCGGCGACTCGTTGAAGGTGGAGTTGCGGGCGGCGCCCATGGTGCCCATCAGAAAGACGAGGCGGTCCAGGTACACCCTCTGGCTGCGCTGAAGGTTCTTGTCGACATACGGCACCGGCGTGACCTTCACGTTGTTGCGCAGGTAGTCGATGGCGGCCGTCAGGCTGGTGACCACGCCTTCGTTGTAGACATCCACCTTCACATCGCGCCGCAGGTCCGTGGACCGGGCGATCTGCGCCAGGACGGACTGCCAGCTTTCGACCACCTGCCCGTTCACTTCTTTGTAATACGAGTACTCAAAGACTTTCTGGTCCTGCAGCCATTTCATGTCCGGCCGTATCTCGTTGAAGCAGATGTTCAGGTTGTAGCGGTTGTTCGAGGTGGTCACCATGGAGTAGTTGCCGATGGTGGCCAGCACCCGGCCCATGGCCGCGTATTCTTCGTCGGTAAAGTCCTTGTGGTCTTCCACGTGCATGGTGTAGGCGTTGTTGAAGATATCGTCCACCACCTGCATCAGCTTGTTGGTGCCGTAGATGACCACGTTCATCAGGACCGTCAGCCCCGCGATCAGGACGATGCTGCGCACAGCGCCCGTCAGGATCTGGCCCATGGACTGCTGGACCTTCCCGGAAGCATCGAACATCTTGCGCACCACGCCCCAGATCGTGAAGCCGAGCGTCAGCGCAAAGCCGACCAGGGCCATCGCCCAGTAGATGTTGCGGACGGCCTGATTGTCAAAGAAAACGTTGATCAGATAGGTAGGCGATTCGTCGTAGATCGCCTTGTTCACACCCGAGAACACGCTGAACAGATCACCCAGAATGCTGATGATCTTGCACATCGCGATCTCAATATAATAAAGCAGTTTGAAGAGAGTCGCGTTCAGAATAGCTTCCAGGATGGAGGTGAACGTATCGTTCATCCAGGAGGTTATTCCGCTCCACAGGGAGTCAAACAAAGCAGTCACCAATCCTTTCCGGGGGACATCATCCGATCTTGAGGTTGCGGCGGCGCATGATGATGTAGCCGATCACGCCCGCCAGCACCACGCCCAGCACCACAAGCACCACCATGCTGTTGGCGTTGAAATAGGTCATGATGCGGAACCGGTATTCGGACATGTTGCCGGCTGCATCGTATATCTGCATATAGTAGTTGCCGCTCTCCGTGAGGGTGCCGGAGAAGTTCCCGGTACCGTCATCGCGGAGGGTCAGCTGTGTCGGAGTGCCGGTCCCGTCGCCGGACACGAACACCGTGTCGCCTTCCGCCAGGCCGGAGAAGGTCAGCGCGCTCCTCACGCGGTTCTGATCGTCGATCTTGCCGGAAAACACCGGCACCGGCGCCGTGCGGTCGATGGTAGTCTCCACGGTGTAGCCGATGCCCGTGGGCACGCACTCGTAGACGATCCGGTAGGTACCCTCCGTATCCGTGTACACGTTGTACCGGTCATACGGGACATCCGCGCCGTCACAGGTGGCTTCGCGGATGAAGAAGCTGTCCGGCACCGTAAACGGCTGCAGGCCGTTGGTGCTCTTGCCCACCAGCGTGAAGGAGAAGATACGCGTGCGGTCACTGCCGTTCCGCACCTGCACCACGTATTCGCCGGGGGCGGTGATGCCCGTCAGGCTGTCCGTGTACTCCTGGCCGTTGCGGTAGACCACCACCGACGTATCCGAACCGGTGGAGACGGTGACCGCCTGCGAGAGGATCTGCCCGTCCGCAGCCGTGCAGTGCACTTCGTTGAGCGTCCCCTCCATGGTGTAGACATAATCGTGGCTGTTCCAGTCATAGGAGCAGGTGGCGGTCAGCGCCACGCGGCCGTTCTCTTCGGTGGCCTGCTGGTTTTCGTCCGCGTACGGCTCATTGGTGGCCGGATCGATCTCACCGGTGTAGGAAGGGTCTGCCAGCACCCCCATCGGCGCCAGCAGCGCGGCGGCCAGCATCGCTGCCGCAAAGACCCGTATTCTTTTCATGTTCATATGCTGTCGGTCCTCCTGCTGCCGGTCTCGCTGTTATCTTTCGCGGAATGTCAGTTCACCACGTCGCAGACCTTGCCGGTCCTGTTGCCGCTGGACGTTGTTGCCGCGGAATTGTAGGTGCGGTACGCGCCGGGGCCATAGACGTAATTGCCCGGTATCGTTACCTTCTGAGTGGCGGCGCGGGTGCCAAGCGTCGGATAAGAGGCATTCCGGACGGTATCAAACATCAGGCTGTACCCGCCGTCGAGGATGGTCTTGCCCGTCACCAGGACACTGGAGCCGCCGCGGTTTTCGATGGTGTGGTCCGTGTAGACGTTCAGGTTCTCAGTGACGATGGCACCGTAGTTGACGCACTGTGCGCCCTCGCCGAACTGCAGACCGTAGTTGCCGTTGGCGTTGACGGTGCAGCCGCTCATGACGATCATGGTGCCGTCGCAGGCGATGGCGCCGCCATTGGCATCCGTGACGTTTAAGAGCGCGGAGAGCACGGTGTTGGTCTTCTCCGCCTTCTGGACCAGAAGCGTCCCGCCCTGCTCCACCTTGATCTTGCCGTTGTTCAGGACCCACCCAGTGACCGTGAGCACGCCGCCGTCCTGCACGGTGATGGTCACGTTCTTGTCGAGAGCCAGCGGCCCCACGAGGTTCACCACCTGGCCCTTCTGCACCGTCACGTTGGAACGGATGAAGTTCATGGTGGTGGGCGTGGCATAGTAGAGCTGGAAGTTGCTCGACCCCGGCTGCCCGTGGATGACAAACGGCATTTTGCCGGTCATGTAGAGCATGGAGGTGCCGGCGACGGTGAGATGCGTCAGCGTAATGTTGGCGTTCCAGCCGGCCGGGTCCGTCAGGTACTTGCCGTAGCCGGCGCTGCCGGAGATGCGGCGGATCATGTTCTCATTGATGCCCTGCGTGCTGATGGTGTAGGTGCCGGGCACCCCAATGTTCTCCCGGATCTCCCAGGTGCGGTTGACCAGGCCCACCTGCATGCCGCGAGGTTCCGGATTGCGGTCCTTCTTCGCCTTATATTCGTTCTCCGAAATATAATTGTATAGGAGGGGCTTGTCGGCGACGATATCCAGCGGTGACCATTCCTGGTGCCGCTGGACCAGCCAGTCAAAGGAGTTCTCGTGGTTGATATCCCACCCGAAGATGTTTTCGGACACGTATGTGAACCGGCGGAGTTTGCCGATCAGCCACTGATGGTCCCCTGTGCCATCATTGTATTTAATGGTAGCGATCTGGATGGCGTAAAAGGAATCCATTTCTGTTGAGTCCATCGAACCGGACCAGCGGACATCCGTGCGCTGGGTCCAAAGCTTCTCACTGGCCTGTTTCCCCACGGAGTAAAGGACGGGGATGCCTTGGGGCATCGACATGCTGACGGCATGCCCCGTGGAGACCAGAGCATCCGCGTCCAGCGGCAGATCGCGCAGCAGCGGACCGGTTCCGATACAGCGGGTATAGGCGTACCACCCGGAAGGGTGTTTGACCATCTCGTCATCGTAGTCTTCCCAGTCGCCGGGATTGCCCTTCATGTTCGCGCGTTTGTACACATCGTCCGCGTTGTTCAGCGCCGTGGCGAAGGGCGTCCCATAGCCTTCCTGGGTCATGGCAGCCAGGTAGCGGCCGCCGAAGCAGATGAGGGTGGGGTAACCCGTGATGCCCTGCGTGCTCTCGCTGTGCACGTCCCGCAGCGGGTCTTCCACCGGGGGTTTGCCCGCCTCCCAGAGATAGACCGTCTGCGAGGTGATCTTCACATCATCGAAACCGGACCCGTCGATGACGAAATCCGCCAGGACCTCCAGAACGGGCGAGAGGGAGCCCGAGGCTCCCATCACCACGGCCGCCGAAAGCACGGCGGCCAGTATTTTCTTGGCAACTAACTTTATCTTCATGCGTGTTCCCTGTTTCTTCGTGATACGCACATTGTGTTCGTATTTTGCCTTCCCCCGCCGGGGGAAGGGTAACGGCTTACAGTGTCGGCCCCGCCGGCTTTGGCGCCGGCGTCTGTGCCGGACGTGCCTGCCGGGAGGGGGCTTCCGGCCCTGTCGCATCGTGCTGCGCTTCCCGCTGCGCGGTGCGCGCCAGGAACGCGGTGTTCACCATCTCGATAAGAGGGAACCCGTTCCCGTGCTGGGCGGTGGTCACCGCCTCGGACAGGCGCCACGGATCCGCCGCGATATCCGAGAAGACATGCGCCTTGTCGCGCAGCCCGCGGCTCATCCGCTCCACCAGCTCCCGGTCCAGGGTTTCCATTTCCGCCGGCCCTCTGGTGCGTGACGGCGGCTCGCGTCTCTCAAAGTTCATCTGATAACTCACGGCGTAGATGTTGCTTAAGCACTCCACGACCTGCTCTTTGGCACCGGGTGCACCCAGGTCGCGGTGCCTGGCCAGCGCGATGCGCTGCTGGGTCAGGTACTCGCCGCATGTCATCTCGGTTTTTCTTGCGGTTTCCGCCATAGTGTCCACACTTCCGGACCGGTCACCCGGTCTGTATTCTGCTGCCGCCCGTCAGGCGGCCGTTCCTTTGGTCTCTTCCGGCGTTTGGCCCCGCCGGGGGCGCTTGCTGCCGCTCATCCGATCGGTGCCGCGCGGGTCTTGTACCCGCGCGGCGCCGCAGCCCGATCCGTGATCCGGGCAGCATCTGGTCAGGACTGCCCGGCGGGCAGTGCCTGCATGACAATGACTTTTTTGTGGCCGGCCCTGCCGGCCGCGGTCTAACGCTTAGCTCTGAGGGCTGACGATGGTCTTGCCGGCCTGCTGGTTGACCCACTCGCTCATGACCGGCATCAGACGGTTGAGCACCAGGATCAGAACGAAGATGAGAACGAAGCCGATGATGGCGTTCTTCAGAGCGCCTTTGGCTTTCTCGCGCTCCTGCGGCTCCTCGGCCTTGGCAAACTTCACACCCAGGATGACACAGTACAGAGCACCGACGGCGCCGACAATACCCAGCAGCGGTCCCATGATCTGATTCAGCAGATCGATGATAGGCTGTGCAACATTCGCAAACATGATTTTTCCTCCTTGCAGAACAATGATGTTGGCAGTTTGTTATATCATGATGGGCTGACGGGGAGACGGCTGCGGCCGCGGCGCCTTTGTCAGCTGCCATGATCATCATAATGGTTCGTGCCCCGTTATACAACCGGCCGGGGGGCAGGCGGCATAAAAGCGGCATACCGGACAAGTCCGGCTTACGTGGCCGGGGTCAGGCCGTTGACCGGGAAGCGCAGGTGGCGCAGTTCCCGCTCGAGGGATGACCGCGTGAGCGGCTTGGGCACATAGCCGCTGGCGTGCAGGTAGAATGCCTGGCCCATGAACTCGGCGTGGGTGGTCACGAAGACCACGTTCACGTCCGGGTAGAGCTGGATGATGCGGTTCACGGTCTTGAGCGTGCTCTCCTTGCCGATGACCGTCTCCGCAAACAGCGCGTCGATCCGGCGCGACCGGGCGCAGGCCAGCAGCTCGTCACAGCCGGCAAACGAAAGCACTTCGGCGTGAGGCGCGGCCTCCGCCAGCATGCCGGCCGTGATGCGGCCCTCGGCCGCCGTCCCGTCCAGCACCGCCGCCACCGGCGCATCCGCCACCGTGACCGCCAGCACCGACGAACTGACGCCGAACAGCTTCGCCATGCGGACGATCAGATCGTTGTCCGGATAGCGGATGTCCCTTTCCCAGCGCGAGACCGTACCCTGGTTGACGTAGAGCAGGTCAGCCAGTTCTTTCTGGGAGATATGCTGTTCGGTCCGAAGGGCGGTGATCCGCTCTCCGATGGTGCCGGTCAGCCGCATGGCTCCTCCTTCCGGAACGATGGGTGCAGACGCGGACCTCTTTTACGGGGTCTGTGTGCAAAGCATACAGACCGCTGTCCAACAGATGTCCAACACGCGCCGAAAAATGATCCTCACCGCTTCCGGCCGCGCATGCCGTCCAGGTACCCCTCGGTGAAGCTCGCCCAGGAGTAGGCCGACATGTATTCGCCGCGGTAGGCGTTGACGGCGGACGCATCGCCCGCCAGGAACCGGTAGAGGTCGCAGTCAAAGGCTTCCGGGACCGCCCGCAGGCCGCCGCGGTTCATCTCGCAGATGGCGGAGATGCCGTTTTCCTCGAGCGTCTGGCGGAGGCTGCGGATGATCACGTCCAGCTGCTTTTGCATGGAGCGGTCATAGAAGCCGTCCTCCCACATGACCGAGAACGCCTCCGCCCGGGTGACGGACCCGCCCTGCCGGTCCACCAGGTAGGCAAACAGTTCCTTAGCCTTGCTGCGCCCGAAGGTGACCGGACGGCCGTCCTTGAGCACCTCGAACGCCCCGAACGTGCGCACCTGTACGGGCTTGCCGGCCGGCACCTCCCCTACGGGCTTCCCGCCCGCCGCAAAGGCGACCTCCTCCGCCAGGCGGGCTTTGTCCACCGGCTTTAACAGATACCCCGAGGCGTGCATGGCAAACGCGTCCACCGCGTACTGCGCGTACCCGGTCAGGAAGATGACCGCCGTATCCGGGTTGGCCTCCTTCAGGCCTTTGGCCAGTTCCAGCCCGCTCATGCCCGGCATGTCGATGTCCAAAAGCGCCACGTCCGGCGTGTGGTCTTTGGCCCACGCCAGCGCTTCCTGCGGCTGCCAGAAGCCGGTGACCTCCGTCACATCCGGCAGCTCTTTACATAAGGAAACGGTCAGGTTCAGGAGCAGCACTTCGTCATCCACGCACAGGATGTTCATGGTCGTCCTTTCTCAGGGGGATGCGGATCAGGATGGTCGTCCCCTCGCCTTTGACACTGTCTATCTCCAGGCTCCCGCCCGTCATGCGCTCGATGCGCTCGCGCACGTTGCGGATGCCGATGTGGCTGGAATCGGCGTTCTCCACGCTGACGGCCGGGTCAAACCCTGCGCCGTTGTCCCGCACCTCGATGCGGTGATAGCCCTCGGTGCGCTCGCTGATCACCGTGATCTGCCCGTTGGCCACGCCGCGCACGCCGTGGCGGAAGGCGTTCTCCACCAGCGGCTGCACCGTGAGCGCCGGCAGACTGAAGTCCAGATCCCGGATGCGGTAGTCCACCTGGATGAAGGGGAAGCGCACCTGCTCGATGTCCGCGTACACCTGCGTGTGCTCCAGCTCCTTCTCGAACGGCACCAGCTCCGCCTGGTTCAGCGAATCGATGTTCTGGCGCAGGTAGGCGCCGAACTTCCCCGTCACCTCAAAGGCCTTCTCCGGGTCGTACCGGCACAGCGCCTGGATGGTGGACAGAGTGTTGTACATAAAGTGCGGCTGGATCTGCGAGATCATGATGCGGATGCGCTGCTCGGCCAGCAGCGCGTCTTCATGCTCCCGCACGAACATCAGATGCAGCCAGATGTAGAAGAACATGCAGGCGCTGACCATGGCGATGGTCAGGAAGCTGACAGCCATGGACTCGCCGGTCAGGCTGTCCGCCTCCACCGCCACCATGATCATCAGCGTGGCCATGAGCGGGATGACCGTCTCGCGCGCCGGCTTTTCGCCGATGCCCTTGAACGTCAGCACCAGCAGCCAGATGAGCATCACCGCGCTGATGACGTGGCACAGATACCCCAGCGGCCCGCGCAGGAACAGGTTGTCCACGATGGCAAACGTCACATTCGAAAACAGCGCCGTCAGGTACGCCAGCACGTTGACCCCCGCCAGCACCCACGGGATGACGGGCCGGTGCGGCCGGTCCATGATGCGGATGAAGAGCACCAGCACGACGGGCCTCACCGCATACCCCCAGATGCCCAGCAGGGTCCGGGCTATATCCGACGGGTAGCGCGTGGCCAGCAGATAGACCCCGAAGTTCTGCGCGATCAGCGAGAACAGCAGCGCGATGATGATGACCAGATCCGCCCGGTTCTCCCGCCGGATATGCGGATCGCCCACCACCACGAAGATCAGCCCCACCAACTGCAGCAGCAGCGGCGCCAGCACCGTCACCTGCAATTGTGTCTCATAACTCATAGCGCACAGTCCTCCATGTATAGTTTACTACCAAACACGAACCGCGTCAAAGGTTCTTGCCTCCCCCGCCCGCGGATGATATCATGAGCCGGAGGAGGCTGGAAAGCGCCCCGCACGCGGTTTTTTTCATCTTATCCAAGAAGGAGACACCCATGATCACCAAGCGCATCGACCTGTGGAAGCCCGAAGAGTACACCTATCCGCTGGGCTTCGGCTTCATCCCCAACATCATGACCGTTCTGCATGAGGACGACATCACCCGTCCCGCCATGCTCGTGGTGCCGGGCGGCGCCTACATGTTCTGCTCGCCCAGCGAGGCGCGCATCGTGGCCAACCGCTTCTACCGCTTCGGCTTCAACTGCTTTGTGCTCACCTATACCGTCAACACGCTGCAGACCGCGCCGGTCCGTGACCAGGCCCTGCGCGATGCCTCCCGCGCCATCCGGATGATCCGCCGCGACGCCGCGGACTTCCATGTGGATGCCGGCCGCGTGGCCATCGTCGGCTTCTCTGCCGGCGGGCACCTGTCCGCTTCCGTCTGCACGCTGTTTGACACCGTGAAAGAAGACGACCCCACCCTGGCGGCCTTCTCCAACCGGCCGGATGCCGCCGTGCTCTCCTACCCGGTCATCACCGCCGGTAAGTACACGCACCAGGGCTCCGCGGATGCGCTGCTGGGCTTCAACCCTTCCGAAGAAGACATCGCTTACTGGTCCCTCGAGAACCAGGTGACGGAAAACACCCCGCCCACCTTCCTGTGGCACACCATCACCGATGAAGCCGTCCCGGTGGAGAACAGCCTGATGTACGAAGCCGCCCTGCGCGCGCACGGCGTGCCGCACGCCATGCACCTCTTCTCCGAAGGCCGCCACGGCCTGTCGCTGGCCGACGAGGCCTGGGCCTCCGGCATCTTCGGCGACCCCCATACGCTGGAACCCACCCTGAAGCAGACCGCCGCCGTGATCGACGGCACCGTCACCCTGCCGCCGGAGCGCATGGAAAACTTCCTCCAGTGGAAGGATGCCCATAACATGGAATGGCGCGAGACCATCCACCCTGAAGTCATGGTCTGGCCCGAGCTGGCCCGCGACTTCCTCAAAGCCCGCGGTATTCTGAAATAAGGAGCCCACTCTTCATGACATCTTCTTCTCTTTCCTCCGCCCTTCCTTCCGCCACCGCCTTCCTGATCCGCGGCGCCGGCCGCCAGATGAAAGCCGGCGGTGCGTGGATCTACGACAACGAGATCGACCGCGTGGAAGGTGAGTTTGAAAACGGCGGCCTTGTCCGCGTGGCGGATTACAACGGGTATCCCCTGGGCACCGGGTTCATCAACGAGAACTCGGTCATCCGCATCCGCCTGATGACGCGTGATCCGGAGCAGCCCATCGATGAGGCCTTCCTGCGCGCCCGCGTGCGCGCGGCCATCGACTACCGTCTGAAGGTGGCCGATATGAACGCCTGCCGCCTGATCTTCGGCGAGGCGGACTTTCTGCCGGGGTTCGTGGCGGACAAGTTTGCCGATATCCTGGTCATCCAGGCGCTGGCCATGGGCATCGACCGCATGAAAGACGTGCTGGTGCGGCTCATTCAGGAAGAACTGGCCGCCAGCGGCTATCCGCTGCGCGGCGTCTACGAGCGCAGCGATGCCAAAGAGCGCGACAAAGAAGGCCTGGAGCGCCAAAAAGGCTTCCTCGGCCCGGAGTTTGACACCAAAGTGCCCATCGTGGAAAACGGTGTGAAGTATCTGGTGGATGTCAAGGACGGCCAGAAGACCGGCTTTTTCCTGGATCAGAAAGAAAACCGCCGGGCCATCCAGCGGCTGTGCAAAGGCGCCCGCGTGCTCGACTGCTTCACGCACACCGGGAGCTTTGCCTTAAACGCCGGCCTGGCCGGTGCCAGAGAAGTGCTGGGCGTGGACGCTTCGGACCTGGCCATCCGCCAGGCCGAAGAAAACGCGGCCTTAAACGGCCTGTCGGACACCGTGAAGTTTGAAGTGGCCGATGTCCTCGATCTCCTGCCCAAGCTCGTGGAGCAGGGTGAGCAGTACGACGTGGTCATCCTCGACCCGCCGGCCTTCACCAAATCCCGCCACTCCGTCAAGAACGCCGAACGCGGGTACCGCGAGATCAACCGCCGCGGCCTGCAGCTGGTCAGAAACGGCGGGTTCCTGGCCACCTGCTCGTGCTCGCATTTCATGACGCCCGAACTCTTCACCGACATGATCGCCCAGGCCGCCCGCTCCGCGCACGTCCGCCTGCGCCAGGTGGAATACCGCACCCAGGCAGCCGACCACCCGATCCTGTGGAGCGCCGAAGAAAGCTATTATCTGAAATTCTATATCTTCCAGGTAGTCCGATAAGACAAAGGGACAGGTCATCTGTCATATGACAAAGGGACAGGTCATCTGTCATGTTTCTGCTCCTTCTCTTCTACAGCCCGCTCAACAATATTCCGGCCGATCCCCGTCGCTCTGGCTATCTGACGGATGGAAAGGCCGGCTTTTTTCAGTTTCCGGATAGCTTCGTTCCGGCGTTCCTTATCCCACGTTCCCAGCTCCACACCGGACGAGACTCCCAATTCCCTGAAGATCCTGACATTCGCTTCTTTATCTGAGATACGGGTGACTTCCCCCTCCGAAAAAGAATGCGTTTCCGGAATACTAAGGAAGGCTTTGTAATCGTCTTCCTTCGGCAGTTTCTCACGGATCAGGGACAGATCAAGAAACGACACCGGCAGCGCATAGTCATCGAAAGAATTCCACCGGTACCGTGAGGCAGGGGCGATGCCAGCCTTCTCCGGATTTTGCAGGATATAACGGAACACACAGAGAAAGGCACGGTCGCTTTCGATCGGTTCATTGTGATAACGGCTTTGAAAAACATGACCGACATGATCATACTTCTGATTATAGTAGCCCGAATACGTTACCCCCAGTTTCTGCATGAATGCCGCCATCTGCCCAGAATCGTCATGCAAAAGCAGATGGACATGGTTCGGCATCAGACAGTACGCACAGATGCCCACACGGGTCTCCGTGCTGTATTTTTCCAGATAACGAAGATAAAAACGAAAATCTTCTGTTTTTTCAAAAAGTACCTGTTTGCCGTTTCCCCTGACAACGACATGGTGATATCCGCTTGTGCCTTTTCTTCTTGCTCTTCTGGGCATGGACATCTTCCTCCTCACCGATGAGACTTAAGAACTCTGATTCAATGATAAGGGGAAGGCTGAAGGATTTCAAGAAACAGAAGGAGTTATAACGCTGTATTTATGTTTTATTTTCACAAACTGTCTATAATTTGTCGAAAATTTTCACATCATAACACAGCCGCAATTCGAAGGGCTTGCCTGTGCGAAGCGAAGGCATGGTCCGACATATGACAGATGACCTGTCCCTTTGACATATTTTGAGCCCAACGTTTCATCGCCGCACTTCAGGATCACCGGTTCATCTCCCGTGAAATTGCGTCCGCACATATCTGGTGCTTCTGTTGGAAAGGAAGAGCGGCTGACAGGGGTCAGCCGCTCAGGTTTGGTGCATGTGATCTGATGCAATGAGTCAGTTTGCCTGACATCTTGGGATATGACAGATGACCTGTCCCTTTGTCATATGACAGATGACCTGTCCCTTTGACTCACTCCTCCGCCGGCAGTTCGCTGGTGCAGAACGGGCAGCGGGTGGCTTCGATGTTGACTTCCGACTTGCAGTGCGGGCAGATCTTGGTGGTGACCGGCGCCGGCTCTTCGGCCTTCTTCAGCTTGTTGATGCCCCTGACCAGCATGAACACCACGAACGCCATGATGATGAAGTTCAGCACGGTGCTGAGGAACGTACCGAAGTTGACGGTAGCAGCACCGGCTTCCTGCGCGGCTTCGAGGGTGGCGTACTTCTGGCCGTCCAGGGCCACGAACCACTGCGAGAAGTCAAGCCCGCCGGTGACCAGAGAGATGACCGGCATGATGATGTCGTTGATCAGGCTCTGCACGATGCTGTTGAAGGCACCGCCGACGATGACACCGACGGCCATGTCCATGACATTGCCTTTGACGGCAAACTCCTTAAACTCTTTCATGAATCCCATTTTTTACCTCCTCCCGGCGCGTTCACGGCCGCGCCGAACCGGTGAAACAGCGGGCGGGCCTTCCGCCCGCTGCAGGTCACATTCTTACGCCGATCACTTTCTGATCAGCTTCTTCACGGCGATGATGCCGCTCTCCACGGCCCCCTTGCCGCCGAACGCCGCGATCTT
>CAMJGH010000008.1 GCA_946405185.1 uncultured Lachnospiraceae bacterium | reverse complement strand
CCGTAATAATAATCATTCTGCTTTTTGGAATCGTTGCTCTTTCATACATTCTTTGCCAGCCATATCAATTACACAGAACGAAGGTGAAGATAAACACTTTGCTATAAAAACGGCGCTTTTTAATTCTGCAATAATCTGTTCGAACATTTATACTTCCTCCTTTTCCATCTTTAACCATCTCTGCGCAGTTTTTCAGGTCACTTTGAGTGTAACAAAGAACCTATCTGCTCGCTCGACACGTTATGCCGATTTTCAGGAGTGCTTCGGCATATACTCTGGGCTTTTCATTATTCTTGAACTATGCTAGGCTAAAGAAGCAGCGTCCGAATATAAATGAAAGTGAGTAGTTATGAAAAAGGCCGTTTCCAGATTCTTTCACCTGTTGTCTGTATTACTCGGCATATGTGTTGTACTCTCTTCCTGTTATGTGAACGAGCCGGTTTCTTCGTCTTTCGAATCTCCAACAGAATCGTTCGCTGATCTTACTATGAAAGCACCTTCCGACACGATATCCACTCCTGCCGCGACGGAAACGCAGGAAACAAGCACGCCTTCCTCGGAAGAACCATCCTCTGAGGCGATCTCTTCTGACGCTGGGGCTTATTACACATTTGACAGCCCGCTTTACAATGACTCCGTGTATACAAAAGAATGGTTCGACTATCTGTCCGGTCTTCGCCATTATCCCTTTGTAACCGGTTATCAGGAGGAAGAAATCACTCTTCTTCTCAATTCCTGGAAAGACTGTCATGTCTGGGAAGACGGCTTCGCTTTTACGGTACCGATGGGCGGATATACACCCATACAGCCGGTCAAAGCGGAGCCGGAAGACTATGATGCTTTTTCCTGGCTGGCCGATGAATACCGGCAATTGCTGACGATCCTTGCTCAGGAAAAGATCCACGTCTGGGATTTCCGCAAATATGGCATTCCGCAAACCCCGGATCCCAACGGCCTGATGCTGGTCCTTGAACTGCCGGCATCGGGAGGCTGGACCGGCGGAACGGAAACGCCTGCTTTGAGGGAACCTCTTATCCGTCTGTATACCATTCAGACAGCAGGCACCGCTCAATTCCTCATAGCCGAATATGAAGGCGATTATACGCTGTTTGCCATCCGGAGCATTTATGAAAAGAACTATGACAACGGGAATCCGTGCTTTGACGCTTCCCGCGGCATCCTGGTCCCGGGGGGAACGGATAATAAGAACATGTTCATCCTGCGCTGGCAGGACACGGCCGGCCAGGAACGCTATCTGTGGCTTTCCTGCGACCTGTATCCATATGAGGAGCCGCTCTGCAGGCCGGTTCCTCAGTTCCACCACGTCTCCATGAATGAAAACATGGCATGGGACGCGTATTACAGCAGTTCCCCTGTCGGCGCATCTTCAAAAGTCACCGTATCCGTTTCCGATGGCGTGACCGGCTGGATGGCTCGCGGGGATGTTCAGGAAACCGCGCTCTCCGAGGACCGCCATACGGATTATCCTCCCGGCGAAGGACTGCCCGTCCGGATATATCGGGATGACAGTCTGCAGTTGTACCGTTATGAATTCAGCAAGGAATACGACGCGAAACTCTTCAGTGATTTTCTTGTGGTATATAACGGGAAGCGCCTATCGGTCACGATCGGCCATCTTTTCGACAGCATCGGGATCGCCGGCGTCTCCGTGGGAGACTATTCCTTCCTGGATTACCGGTATATCCTCCGTGCGTCCGTGGTGTTGGACACAAACTCTTTTACACAAGGTCAGCACTTCTTCCTGGGTATCCGCGAAAACGATGAGGGCGCCTTCACCATTGATTGGCTGCATTGAAAACGGGACGGCCGAAGCCGTCCCGCACCAATATACAAAAGACAAGAACACCTATAATAACTTCTCTGCACAAGGCTTTGAACTAACTATATTCTCTTATTTTTCTCCTGCTTTCTGCTGCTAATGACGCTCAATCATTTTGTCATTTTCAGCTCCAACGGGAGTGTTACTGAACATTTGTGATTACTCGTACTCGACCGTCGCCGGTGGTATCTGCAAGCGAAGGGACGATCTCTTTTTCGAATTTCATGAAATCGACGACATCGGAAATGTAGTAGAGCTGGGTGAGGACTTCCTTGGTGCCGCCCGAGATATGCTGATAGAACCTGCGCATATAGGACGGTGCGGCGCCCAGCACACGGCGGATCTTTTCTTCGGCCTTGCGGTTCTGTTCATCACGGTATTCAACGGCCATGATAAATCCTCCGGCAGACGATGGTCTCCTCAGGAGTGATTATATCGCATAACCGCAAGACCGTGAGGCATCGATGCCGTAATTCGTCTTGCAGACGAGAGAGTCAGGTAGTATCCTGTAAGCAAGAGAATTCACCCGAAGAAGGGAGGAAGAGCACTATGATGAAAGCATACCGCGGCTTCTGGAAGGGCTATATCGACTTCTCCGGCAAGACAAGCCGCAAGGACTTCTGGCTGGCGATGCTGGCCGTGACCATCGTCAGCACCATTATCCTGATCCCGGCTTCCCGGCTTGGTCCGAAGCCGCTCATGATCATTTCGTCGTTTTACATGGTGGCGGTCATGATCCCGACGGTCGCCATCCTTGCGCGCAGGCTTAACGACGCCGGCAAGAGTCTCCGTCACCTGCTCTGGCTCCTGCTGCCGGTTTACGGCTGGTTTGTCCTGCTGTACTTTGCCTGCAAGCCCACAGCGGCACAAGCCCCCTCTGTCACCCGTCCGGCCGGCGCCGTCAGGAACCCGCAGCCGGCGCGGACCGTTGCCGCGCCGCAGCAGCCCAGACCGGCCGCAGCGGCATCCGGTGTGCAGCGTACGGCATCCGCCGGTACACAGCAGGCAGGGATTCATGATGTCATTGCTTACCGGAACTATATGCTGATGGCGGACCAGTATGCCCACGAGGAGAACCTGTTTGCGGAAAACCCGAAGAAAAAGCAGCTGGAAGCGCAGCTTCTGGCCGGCGGCACCGACGCACAGCAGGCGATCACCGGGTATCTGACGCTGTGCGGTGCAGGGAAAATCCCATACGGCTGGTGGAACGGAGCTGCCGGACTGACCCTCATGATCCGAAAGATCAATCCCCAAACCGCCGAAACGTGCCTGAACCTGCTCAAAGACATGACCACAAACATTTGGGAATACCATACCCAGATCAAGGAAACGGCAGAGAAGGAACTGCTGGAGCTGAAGAAGGCGAGCGGCACCTACGCCGCAGACGGGCGCATCCCGGCTGCCTTCGCGCACGCCGAACTGCTGCAGCTGCAGAACCTGAATCCGCCCGTTAAACGCTTGGAGAAGGTTTTTGCCATACAGGACAGTGTGGACGCTTGGTCAAACGCCGACAAGGCTTTCTACTATTTCATCGCCGGCGGCGCCGCGCGCGTGCTGTATCCGGACAGCGACGCCAAAATCGCCTTTTACGCTGCGCAGGTTTTCTGCGATCCGGCGCCGACCAGCATGGGCTGGGATCACCTGCGGGCCAAGGAAGGCAGCAGCTTAAGCGCCACGCCGGAAAACGCACGTATGCTTCACGAAAAATACCCGCTCCCCAAAACCATGGAAGAAGCCGCGCACTACAGCCCCGCGGCCGCGCCTGCCGCTGCCGTTCCCTCACCGCAGCCGTCCGCCGGCTATACGCTGGACGACGGCATGCGCGATCTGACAGCGCTGTTTGCCTCTTTCCCCAACCTGAACACGGCAGCCATTCAGGCTGTCGGGCAGCGCATCTACGACGCCAACATTCCGTTAGTGAGCGGCGTCGGCGGTATGCACCAGCTTTACATGCTTTTCAAGCAGCGCATGCCCGGGTTTGCGCCGCACCTTTCCCGCATCTGGGACGGCATCGGCGACTGGGCTGACTGACTTGAACATAAAACAGACATAAGGAGGTTGTCATGGGACTGTTTGGACCGAAGAAAGAAGCGATATTGCCGAAGGTTTCCGACATCTTCACGCCGGATGATCTGCAGAAGATCAAAACCGTCGTGGCGCCGAAATCGGCTGCCGGCGAGTACGGCCGCTACGGGGATATGCCCAAAACGCTGCTGCAGGTAGTAAACGACTCTGACAAGTCGTTTACCCAGCGCGAGTGGAACGGCATCATCTATGCGGCCGGCGCCATGACCAAAATAGAGCCGGATATGGCTCCCATGCTGAAAGCGGCGATCGAACGTTACCACGCTTTCAAGAAATAAGGAGCGAGCGATGCAGATCGGATGCTGCGGAATTGCGGATCAGGCAGATACGATCCGCCGGATGGGCTATGATTACCTTGAGCTTTCGGGCGTCGCGCTGATGTCCATGACGGAAGGGGAGCGGCGTGACCTGGCGGACTTTTCGCGCCTGACAGGTTTTCCCGTCCCTTCCGTCAATGCTTACGCCGGCGCGGACCATCCGCTCGTCGGCCCGAAGCGCCGTCCGGATGACGTGCGCAGCTATGCGGCGGAACTGATGAAACGCGCGCATCTTCTCGGGGTGCGCGGTATCGGCATCGGCGCCCCGGCTGCACGCCGGCTTGCACCGGACTTCCCGTACAACGAGGCGGACGTGCAGATGCGGGAAAACCTGCACATTCTTTCGGAAGAGGCCGCCCCCTACGGCATGACCATATTGCTGGAAGCCCTTCACACCGGGACGTGTGAGTACCTGAACCATACCGACGAAGCGGCCCGGATGGTCCGGGAACTGTCCCTCTCCAACGTCTCTCTGGTCTACGACCGCTATCATACGGAAGTGATGGGAGAGGACCTGCAGCCGCTGCGGGATTGCCTGCCGTTTGTGAAACACCTTCATTATAGTTCGAACCTCGGTCCGGCTCACGAGCGCGGTTTCCTGACAGAACAGGAGTACGACGGATTTGCCGCCTTTCTGCAGGCTGCTCGCGCCGGCGGATACGACGGCAAGATCAGCGTGGAAGCCGACAACCGGCGGCTGGAAGCGGACGGGGAGGCCTGCGAACGGCTGATGCGGAAGGCAGTGAATGAAACAGGCCGGAAAGTGTGACATATCGGCCGGCCATCGGAGATATTCAATGAAGATTCTGCTGAACTACACTGTCAAGCTCGGAAAAGAGTACAAAAATCCCCCGAAAACCGCGTAAAACCGCGGTTTTCGGGGGATTTGTGATTACTCGTACTCGACCGTGGCCGGAGGCTTCGGCGTGTAGTCAAAGAGCACGCGGTTGATGCCGGCCACCTCGGTGGTGATGCGCTTCACCAGGTGGTCAATGAAAGCGGGCTCCAGATGCTCCACGGTGACTTCCACCACGTCGGTGGTGTTGATGGCGCGGATGATGCAGGGCCAGTCAAAGGTGCGCTTGCCGTTCTTGATGCCGGTGGACTTGAAGTCCGGCACCACGGTGAAGTACTGCCACACCTTGCCTTCCAGGCCGTTTTTGGCAAACTCTTCGCGCAGGATGGCGTCGGATTCGCGGACGGCTTCCAGACGGTCGCGGGTGATGGCGCCGGGGCAGCGCACGCCCAGGCCCGGGCCCGGGAACGGCTGGCGGTAGACCATGGAATCCGGCAGGCCCAGGGCCTTGCCGACCACGCGCACTTCATCCTTGAAGAGGATGCGCACGGGCTCGACCAGCTCGAAGCGGGAGGCGATGTCCTCCGGCAGGCCGCCGGCGTTGTGGTGGGCCTTGATGCCGGCCTCGCTCTCGAGGATGTCCGGCCAGATGGTGCCCTGCGCCAGGAAGCCGATGCCGTCCAGCTTGCGGGCCTCCTCGGCAAACACATCGATGAACTCCCCGCCGATGATGTGGCGCTTCTCCTCCGGGTCCGTGACGCCGGCCAGCTTGTCAAGGAAGCGGTCCGTGGCGTCCACGTAGATGAGGTTGGCGTTCATCTGGTTGCGGAACACTTCGATAACCTGCTCCGGCTCGCCTTTGCGCAGCAGGCCGTGGTTGACGTGCACGCAGACCAGCTGCTGCCCGACCGCTTTGATCAGCAGGGCGGCCACGACGGACGAATCCACGCCGCCGGATAAGGCTAACAGGACTTTCTTATCGCCCACCTGCTCACGCAGCGCGGCCACCTGCTCGTCGATGTAGGCATTTGCCTGCGCTTCGGTGGCGATGCGGGCCATGTCGTCCGGGCGTCTCCAGTTTTCAACATTCATGGGTCTCATCCTCCTTAAGGGGGTCCCGCAAAAAAGCGGCGGGGTGCGTGTCTCTTTTTTGACGCGCATAAGTATAGCAGATTTCGCGCGCGGCGAACAGTCAAAAATGAGCGGGAGCCTTCACAGGTTCCCGCTCACGGTCATCTCACTCTTTACAGCCTGTTTTCACGCTTCTTCCCGCAGGCGGCAGCGGCCAGGAAAGCCACGCCCGCCAGGCCGAGCACCAGGATGGGCCAGTGCTGCTGACCGGTGACCGGCAGTGCCATCGGGACGTCGCTGTCAAGGATCTCCTCTACCGCTCCGCTCTGGTTCATGGCAGGAGCCGGCATGGTGCGGGCCGGAACGGCCTGCGGCACCGCGGCTTCGGTGATCTCTTCCGCGGCCGGCGCGGTGGACGGGGTTTCCGTCTCCTCCGGAGCGGTCTCTTCCGCGGACGTGGCCGGCGGCGCTAACGGCACCGACTCATCCGGGATCTCTTCCTCCGCCGTGGTGGGCGCCGCGGTGGTCTCCTCGGGGGTGGTCTCCTCGGGGGTGGTCTCTTCCGGGGTAGTCTCCTCCGGAGTGGTTTCTTCCGGTGTGGTCTCCTCTTCCGTCTGCCGGCCGTACGTGTTGATGACGGATACATTGTCCGTCCACTGGTTCTCGTCGATCAGCGCGTTGTTGTCCGAACCGCCGGCATGCTCCGTGGCGATCTTCTTCAGTTCGAAGGTGCCGAACGGCGTACCCAGATTCATGCGCGTTCCGTCTTCCGCCACTTCCCAGATCTCGTACTGCTTGTCTTCGATATCCACGAAGTAAGCCTTGTTCTGCGGCACACCGTTCACGATCTCGATGGATTCGATCCAGTCGTTGCCATCGTTCTGCACGGCCGTATTGTTCCTATGCTCATGCAGCGCGAAGTAAACGGTCCCGTTGATCCCGGAGGCGTCCAGACCGTCCTCCGTCTGCACCACCTTGGTGACCACGATGGATTTGACCGGGAACAGATAGAAGTTGTCGCAGAGCTCGCCGGTCTTCACGGTGTAGCGGACACCGACCGCCAGGACATTCTCTTCGCTGAAGACATCGGTGCTGCACTCCGAGAAATACCGGCCGGCGCCCTGGCCGATGCTGGCCTCGTCCGTGTACACGGTGTAGGAACCCGGCGCCTCCACATCCAGCGCGAAGGACCGATAGCCTTCCGGCATGAGCGTCAGCTCCTTGGTGGCGTCCGTCGTGTCGTTGATGACTTTGATGGATTTCAGGCCTTCGGCGTTCTGCGTGGTATCGTCGGCGTTCTGATAGGCGTGCACGAACGTTCCCTGCAGGATGTCGCCGGTCATGTTCCGGCCTTCCTTGTGGCTGGTCGTCGAACCGTCTTCGTGAAGATCACGGGTGTCGATGGCGAACTTCGTGCCGTCGGCGTAGGCCTGGAGATTGGTCTTGTAGGCGTCGATGGTGATGGTATCCGCCATGGTGTTTTCCGCACCGGAGCCGATACCGGCCGCACCCCAGCCGCCGATGGCGGTGACGGTTGCCGTGGTATCCGGCGTGATGGTCACATTCGTGGTGCCTTCGACAAAGTATTTCTGGCTCTCACCGCTGTTCACTCCGGAATAGCCGGAGCCGATGCCGGCACCGCCTCTTTTGGCTTCTTCAGAGGATCTGCCGCCTTCTGCACGGACCGTTCCGCCCGTGATGGTGATATCGGCTCTGTCGGCACCCACACCGCCGCCGATACCGGCACCGCCGGACACACCGCCGATGGCCGTCACATCGCCGCCGCGAATGGTAATATCCGTGAACTCCACGGTTGTTTCGCCGGCACGGCATTTATAGCCCTGAGAGCCGGTGTTCGCCATATTCTGATTCGGGATCGGACCCGAACCGATGCCCGCAGCAGCCCCGCCGCCGGTCGCTTTAATGGTCCCGCCCGTGATCTCAACGATCGAATGGCCTTCGTAACCGCCGCCAATGCCGGAGCCGCCGTGGTGATAGCTGTCCGCGCCTTTTCCGTATCCGCCGGTCGCGGTAATGTCGCCGCCGGTGATCTTGATGACGGCATCCGAATACATACCGCCGCCGATGCCGGCGCCGCCGTTATCCGTGCTCACTCCCTGGTGAGCCGTTGCGACGATCGTTCCGCCGCTGATCTCAATATCCGCGTAATAATACCCGGGGCCTTTCGTGAGAACCTCCCGGGAAGTGGTCTGAGAGCTGCCGTACCCGCTTCCGATGCCGGAATTGCCCTCGGCTGTAACCGTACCGCCGGTGATGATGATCTTGCTGCTGTCCGTGTGGTTTCCGCCGCCGATGCCGGCGCCGCGGCCGGTAGATTTCGCATTGACCGTACCGCCGTTGATCGTGATGGTCCCCCACGTTTTGCCGACCGTCGTTTTGTAAGAGCCGCCGCTGGTGCCGTCGCCGGCATTATCGGCACTTCCGATACCGGCCCCTTCCACGATACCCGTGGCATTGACCGTTCCGCTGTTGATCGTGATGTTTCCGAACAGGCCGCGGCCTCTGCTGCCGTTCTGGCTGTTGCTCCCGCCGATCCCGGCTGCATTCGGCCCGCCGGTGGCGTTCAGCGTTCCTTCTCCGCTGATGGTCAGGGAAGCCATCTCTCCCGTTTCGTATTCGTACTCCACTTCAATGCCGGCATAGGAGCCCTCGACATGGTTGATGTTCTGCCCCTTTATTCCGGTAACGGTATTCTCGCTGCCGGCTGCCAGCACCAGTTCCACGCTGTTCGGTGATTGGATGAGGATTGCCGGCCCGCCCTGGATCTGCGCGCCGTTCAGCGTCACTTTGGCATCGCCCGCGATCACAACCGTTCCGTTGTGGGTGCCGCTGGAGGACAGAGTAACGTCCGTATACACCGTGAGCGTTCCGTCCGCCGTATAGGTGAGCACCTGCGCATCACCGCTGGTGACCGTCACCGTACCGTCTTCGGCCGTTTCCATGCTGCAGCCCTCCGGGATGCCGCTGATGACCAGATTGCCCAGAGAAAGCGGAGAGGAAACCGGCGCCGGCCCTTCCGCCCGCGCTGCGGCAGGAAGCAGCCACGCGGTCAGAAACACTGCCATCCATAATCCAATTACCTTCATCCTTCTTTTCATGGTCATTCTCCTTTGTGACAGATGGAACCGATCTTATCTGCAGTATACTTATCCGCTCATCAACAAAACCATCAAAGAGATTAGTATTCTTGCATTGCCTATTATCTCGCTGTTTTAGGAAATGTCAATCGCTACCGCTGGTACGTATACAACCGGCATACCGCATCCTGTAGTTTTTCAGCTGGTTCGGGCGCTCGTTTCTTGCGTCTCACCCTTGTCGGTTTCCGGAATTTCATATATACTGGGAAACAATCGAGAACAGATAGCAAAGCACCGGTACATCGCCGGGGCTTGCCGCACGGGAGGGAAGTATGGGAAAACGTTCCGTGAAAGCCAACAAGAATGAGTATCAGCTGGCCCGCGAAGCCGCCGGCCTCACCCGCGAAGCCGCCTCCGAGCGCATGGACTATGTGTCCGCGGACCGCATCGAAAAAGTGGAAGCCGAGCGCTCCGCCCCGCACCCGGACGAGATCCTGGCCATGGCGGAGGCGTACAAAAAGCCCAGCCTGTGCAACTACTACTGTTCGCAGGAATGCCCCATCGGGCAGAAGTATGTGCCGCCGGTGGAGCTTAAGACCCTCCCGCAGATCACGCTGGAGATCATCTCCCTGCTGAACACGCTGGAGGCAGAAAAGAACGTGTTCATCGAGATCGCGGCGGATTCGCGCATCACCGCGGAGGAGATGCAGAAGTTCTCCCGCATCCAGCAGAAGCTCGGCCAGCTGAAAATAGCCGTGGACACCCTGCAGCTGTGGGTGGAACAGAGCGAGGCCGAAGGAGAACTGGGGGAGTAAGCACCGCAGAAAGGATCCTATGACAAAAGCGTTATTTCTGGATCTCGACGGCACCCTGCTGGATGATCAGAAAAACATCACCGCAGGCAACCGCCGGGCTATTGAAGACATGCTGGCCGCCGGGCACAAGTGCATCATCACCACCGGGCGGCCTCTTTTTTCGGCGCTGATCCAGGCGCACCGCCTGGGGCTTGACGCGCCGGGGTGCTACGTGATCGCCTACAACGGCGGTCAGATCTACGATTTTGCCGCCGGCAGAAAGGTGTTTGAATCCCTCGTGCCGCTGCCGCTGGCCGAAAAGCTGTTTGCGGAGGCGGAGCGCCGCGGCCTGCACATCCAGGCCTACGACGATGACGCCGTGGTGGTGGAACCGCGCTGCGACGATGAGACCGTCCGCCGCTACACGTCCCTCAACCTCTCGCACTTCCGCGTGGTCGACCGCATCGGGAACCTCGGGTGTGATCCGGGCAAGGTGCTGCTGGCGGACTACGACTCCCGCTTGGGCACCGAGCCGTACCGGCAGTGGGCCATCGCCCAGCCGGAATTTGCGGGGCTGGACATCTTCTTCTCCTGTTTCGAGTACCTGGAGATCGTGAACAAAGGCATCAGCAAAGGCGCCGCGCTGCGGCAGCTGGCGGAGGTGCTTGGTATTCCCATCGAAAACACCGTCTCCGCCGGCGATGCGCCGAACGATACGCCCATGATCCGAGCGGCCGGCGTGGGGTGCGCCATGAAAAACGCCGACGAGGACGTCAAAGCCGCCGCGGACTATGTCACGGAGCGCGACAACAACCACGACGGCATCGAAGAAGTGATCCGTAAGTTCATTCTGTAAGTGTCCGGCTTACCACAGCACCAGCTGGCCGGTGCACCATTTTTCCTGCCGGGCGTCGCGGATGGCATCGCCCGGCAGTACGTTTCCCACCAGCATGGGCGAGGCCGGATCATGCCGGGCGGCGTTGGCTGCCACCGCCTCGCGGTCCGCGTTGGCGTAGCAGTACCGGCAGAAATGCCGGCAGGTGTTGTAGGCGCCGATATCAGCCCCCAGCAGGCACCGGCACCCCTCGCGGGCGGCCGGTAGGCTTTTGGGCACGGCCAGTTCTTCGCCGAGGACTTCCTCCACCACCTGCTTTGTCATGCAGCCGGTGGTATCGATGCCGAACGGCGCCAGCTCCTCCCCCTCCAGGCAGGTGTGCACCTTCATGCCGTGACGGGTGGCGGAGGCCGCGATGGCCTCTCCCAGCTTCAGACGGATATCGCGCGGAACTTCCCGGCCCTCCGGGAAGTTCTTTTTTGTCTTCTCGTACAGATCCAGGAAGCTGATGACCACCCGCTGCGTGCTGCCCTCCAGGGCGGCAGCCATGCGCTCAAAGGCCTCCTCGTGAAAGTCCGCCGTGTACCGGCCGGTCAGCAGGATGGGGTCGTAGCGCCAGATGACCGCCCTCGGGCCCACCTGCCGCGAGAGTTCCCGGACGGAGGCACACACCTCCTCCCACGGCGGGACGTTAGGCTCGATGTCTTTTCCGTACGGGGTGATGGTCACGTACCACAGCTGCCGGAAGACGGACAGTTCGGGGAGGCGCGGCAACATCGGCCGCGGGTTCTTGGTGCAGAAGGTGATCAGATCCACCACCGCCGGGTCGATGCGGTAGCGCAGCACCTGGTCCGCCGCGTAGGGGCTGCGCACCAGCACCTCGCCCGCCGCCACCCGCCGGCAGAACCACTCGGAATAAAACGCCGGGATGTCCGTCCGGCTGCCGGTATTCAGGATCATGTGATACCCCCTCCGGACTGAAGATCAAGTCGAAAGAACGGACCTTCCGGCTCACACCGACACCGGGCCCTGGCCGGCGGCCGGCTGCTGGCGTTCGGCGGCTTCTTTCACCTGGCGGTTGAACTCCTCGCCGGAGAGTTTTTTCATCTCTTCGGGGGAGGCCAGGCCGTGCTCGGCGTGCAGGCGGCGCAGCGCCTCCTTGGCCATGCGGGCTTCCTCCTCGGCGGACAGTTCGCCGGCGACTTTCAGCTCCAGCGCCTCGCCTTCCATGCCGGACAGGATCTTGTCGGTCACCTCCGGCGCGGGTCTGCGGCGGTCGGTGTGCTCAAAGATCTTTTTGGCCTGCAGGATGCGCGCCGATTCGTACGGGTTCTTGCCCTGCAGTTCGGCCAGCGTCCTCACCTTTTTCTCGCTCATCTTCTGGGCCAGGTAGGTCTGGCTGGTCAGGCGGGCTTCCTCTTCCGCCTCCTCGATGCGGCGGCGTCTGGTCTCGTATTCCGCCGCCGACAGGTGCCGCACCCCGTCCCGCTGTTCATCCGCCAGGCTCTTTTTCAGCGCGGCCAGCTTTTTGGCCGCTTCCACCATGTCGGCAAACTCCTGCGAGCCGCCGCGGCGTTTGGTCGTGAGGCTGTCAATGTCAAACTGACCGTCTTTGACCAGCTTGTCTGCGCCGTCCAGGGAGTTCATCAGAGTTTCGCGGGTGAAGGTCTGCCCCTCCGTCCGGTAGTCCGGCAGAGCTTTTTCGGCAGCGTCCTTTTTGGCCTCCGGGTCAAAGGCGTACCCGTCCCCGCGCGTGCGGCGCAGGCGCGCCGGGATCCAGTCCTTCACTTCCGAGAACAGGTTCACCTGGTCTTTTCCCGCCAGCTTTTCCAGCGACAGCTCCTTGAACTCTTCGTCCGACACCGTGCGGATGAAGCCTTTGTCAAACGGCTTTTCGGTATCCTTGGTGATCTTCGGGTGGTCCTTGTAGTGCTCCTGCCCCTCGCGGATGGCGCCCTGCAGGTCTTTCAGACGCTTCACGGAGTAGTTGATCTCCCGGTCGGAGAGCCCGCGCCCGCGCAGCGTAAAGCGCAGCATGTGCGGGTCCATCTCCAGCACCTTTTTGGCCATGCTCTTTGTGACGCAGTTCATGTCGTCCGTACCGGGCAGGCGGTTGAGCCCCTTCTTCCCGCGGGCAAAGTTGCCGAAGGACGAGTCGTTGTCGATGCCCTGCACACCCACGATCTCGCCGGCTTCGTTGGTCAGATACATCATGTTGCCGGCGTGGCGGTCGATGTTGCCGCAGATGTAATCGACCACCTGCAGATCCGCCATCTGCTTAAACGCCTTGTGGGCGTTTTCTCCCTCGAAGGGGTGGTCGTTCACCTGGCGGAAGGCTTCATCGTCATGGTTTAAGTCCAGACCGCGGGAGAAATCCATGATGGTGCCTTCCATGGTCTTCCCCTGGCCGTCGGTAAAGCGCATGTTCTCGGCATGGGCCACCAGTTTCGGCACGCCGGCCATGTCCGACACGGCGCTCATGGCGCTGTTGCGGGAGTCGATGCGCGCGCCTTCCCGCAGGTTCAGGTCCGCCAGGTTGATCATGTCCGCCGTATTGCGCTGGAGGCGCACCGCCTGCCGGGTGAACGTCCGGATGGCCGAGTCCCCGATCACAGCAAAGTTCAGGCCCAGCTCCTTGCAGAAGCCGGCGGCATCAAACCATTTGCGCTGTCCGCCGCCGCTGGCGGTCTTCTGCTTCAGCAGCGCCACAAACAGGCGCCCGTCGTCCAGATGCTCCAGATCGTGCGCTTTTTTATAGGCCCGCAGCTTGTCTTTCAGGGTGCGGATCTCGGCGGCGCCGGCTTGGGTATCCGCGTCCGCAGCTGCTTCCTCCACCATTTCGTCGATCTTTTTGTCCATCTCCAGGCGGGTGACTCGGGTGAACATCCCGCGGTATTTCTTGCCGTCCCCGCGCACGATGGTCACCGGGATGCGGGCGTTCTGGTTGCCGCCCATGGTGTCGACGGGCTCGCCGTCGATGATGAGCGTCCGGGTGCGGGAGCGCTCCAGCAGAAGCGGCAGGCTCTCGGGCGTATTCGGATCGTAATGGCGCAGCGTTTCATAGTCCGAGGAGAGCATACCCTGCAGGCTGTTCACGATGGCCGGCGTCCCCTTGGCCATGGAGACGGACGGATCCGTCTTCGCAGCGGTGCGGACATTCTCCAGGTATCTTTCGCCGGCGATGGCGGTCTGCTGGATGGCGGTCTGCAGCTGCGCTTTGGCCTCGGCCGTCAGCGGCTGCGTGGCGCCCCAGCTGTCGCGGACGCTTAAGTTTTCCATCATGGTATCCAGCGCTTCCATCTGCTGCAGATATTCCGCGTATCCGGGCACAGAGCGGCCCGCCTGCTCCTCGCGCAGCTGCCGCATCAGGCTGCGGCGCATCTGGCGGTTGGGCAGGTTCATCGCGGGATTGGTTCTTGTAGGATCCGGCATGGGGAAACCTCCTTACTGATGCACGTAGAGGGCGCGGGGGCCGGCGGCGCCGGGGCCGTAGTTGTCTTTTTCTTCGAAGACAAAGTGGCCGATGGTCTTGCCCCAGTCCGTCCAGCCTTCCGGGCAGATGTGCGGGCCGATGTAGCAGCGCTCGATGCGCACCTTGCCGTACTCGCGCCACGGGCGGCCGAGGTAGGCGGAGCCGTCCGGGCAGTCTTCGGCGGTGAAGCGACAGTCGGTGAAGACGAAGCCCACGGGGCTGGCCTGCTGGTGGGACGGTGCCGTCACGTACCCGGTCACGCCGTCCGCGTGGTGTTCGGTCATCTCGCGGGCGTTGCGGGAGATGATCTCACAGCCGGTGAAGTACGCCACGCCGGAGCCGAAGATGAAATCCACGTTGCCCATGATCACGCACTTGTCATAGTACTGTGTGCCCACGATGCGCGGCGCAAACTGCTTGGGGCCGGTGAAGCCGCCGGCCTGGAACTCGCGCTCCGGCAGCGGTCCGACAAACAGCGTGTCCTGAAAGCTGTCCAGCTTCACGTTTTCCACGTGGATGTCATTGCCGTCCGCGTAGAGCGCCAGCGCCTGCCCGTCCGGGACGGCGGGTTTGGCGTCGTTTACGAGGGTCAGATCCTTCAGGGTGATATGATCCCCGTCCGCAAAGAACGTGTAGCTGCGGAAGGTGTGGCATTTAGAGCCGTCCTCGAGGATCTTTCCGCCCCAGTCGTTCCAGGCGATGACGGTCCTGTCCATGCCGGCGCCCTGCACCGTCACGTTTCCGCGGCGCAGCGCCACTTTTTCGCGGTAGGTGCCTTCCGCCACGCGGATCAGCACCTCCTCATCGCCCTCCGGGAGGGCGGCGATGGCTTCGTTCACGGTGCGGTAACTGCCCGGCACCGAACCGGTTTTATCCACTTCGAATACGCGCATGTTGTCTCCTTTCCGTTTCCGGCCGATCTGCAGACAGTATAGCATGTTTTCCCGGATCGTGCGCGGTCCCGGGCAAAGGAAAAGCTCCGGCAGCACTTTTATCCGCCGCCGGAGCTTATGACCGAGATATGTTTTTTCGTCTGCCGGCCTTTCACCGCCTCAGGCCGGAGAGTTCCAGCAGGCGCCCGAGCGCCGTCACGGATTTCCCGATGGTCTTGATATCCTCACCGAAATACTCCGTCGCCTCCGCGGCGGTCACAGTGCGCTCACGGTCTTTTCCGTCCGCACGGTAGGAAAACGTCACGTGGTCCAGGTTGCCGATGAGCCCGATCATCACGCGGGCGTACGCGTCCATGTCGGCCTCCCGCTCGGCCAGCCGCTCCGCCGGCACCTCCTCTTCCAGAAGGACGGTCCAGCCGTACGGCTCTTTGGACGTCTCCAGCCGGCTGGTGAACGCCCCCAGCCTGTCCGCCAGCCCCAGCGCCATGGCCGTCCGGCCGTTGGCCGGAGCGTCGCCGATGTAGTCGTGGCGCGTGGCAAACACTTCGGACGTGTACGCGGAGATGGCCTGTCCGTCTGCCCAGACGGTGCGGTTCCCCAGCCGGACTTCCCGGATGGGCTCCGCAGCGGTATAGTTGCCCGGCTTGCTTCCGCGGTGCAGGAAACTGACCAGAACAGACCGGGCATTGACGGTCACCACGCCGTCCTCCTCCGTGTAGGTGAGGCGGGCGATGGCCGATGCGCTGTCAAGCGGTACGGCCGTAAACGTCAGCTGCCTGCCCTCCACGGCCAGATTCATGGCCGCCCACGGCGCCGTGTTCCGGCTGCCGACCACAAACATCCGCACGCACAGCACCAGCAAGGCCAGCAGAAAAGCCCCCGCCACACTGGCCAGCACGATGCGCCGGTTGCGCTTCCGGTTCTTTTTCAGAAAATCGATCTCCTTCTTCCCCCGCTCATCCGCCGGCGGTGCTGCTTCCTGCCCGCGCATGCGGGAAAGCACCTCGCGGCAGGCCGCACACCCTTCCAGGTGGTCTTTGATCACCCGGTCGGTGACATCGCTCGTCAGCCCGTCGATATGGGAAGGGAGCAGGTCCCTGATCACTTCACACGGGATGGTCTTCATAGCGTCATCTCCTTTTTCAGTCTTTCCTTTGCGCGGTAGAACGTCACGCGGGCCCAGTTTTCGGACTTCCCGCAGATCTCGCCGATCTCCGCAAACGACAGTTCCCCGAACACCCGCAGGTACATCACTTCTCTGGCGGCGTCCGGCAGGCCGTGCATCCGCCGGATCAGCTCCATCCGGTTCAGTCCGTCAAGGGCCCTGCTCTCGGCGGAGGGCGTCAGCGCGGAGTCTTCGTCCAGTTCCTCCGTGACGGGGTGCTTCCGGCGGTACGTGAGAAGGACGCGCTTCGCGATGGCACACAGCCACGTGGACACCCGGCAGCTGCCGTCAAACCGGCCGCTGCTGCGGATGGCCTGATAGAACGTCTCCTGCGTCAGCTCTTCCGCCAGGTCTTCGTCCCGCGTCAGCCCCAGCAGGTACCGGTAGACGGTCTGTGCGTAGTCCCGGTAGACGTCTTCCATCGGCTGCATCCTCTCACCTCCTTTCGTCCGTTCTGTCTGTTAATGCGCGTTTCGGACGGTTCGTTACAGCCCTCTGCACTTTTTTTGAAAAAACCATAAGAGCCCCGCCGGCGTCCCGCGGCTGCCGGCGGCACTAAAACAACATAAGAACGTTCTTGAAAACCATAGGGGAATGTGATACGCTCAGAGTATCAGTTTCCAAAGAAAAAAGGAAGGAGAACTGTTATGGCAAAGACCAGCAAGAACGAGGGCGCCAGCGAAGCCGCCAGAAGAGCGCTCGAAGCTGCCACCGCTAAAAAAGCCGCTGAAAAGACCAAGGTACAGCACACCTATACGCAGGTCGGCCAGCAGAGCACCAACAAAGAAGAGCTGCTGGCGATCACCCGCGCGAATGCCCGCCCGTACCGCATCGCCGCGATCGTCCTGTGGGCGGTCGCCATCGTGTTCGAGCTCCTGGCGATCCTGATCTTCTTCCACAAGATCGAGTTCAAGTTCACCACGGAAAATCCCGGCTGGACCATCGCCTGGCTTGTCCTGCTCGTTCTTGATCTTGCCTGCGTGATCGTCGCCTCGCGGCTCTGGGTCAAGTCCAACCACCTGGATCCGGCTTCCGCCGCCAACAAGACGAAATTCTGGATCCACAACAACCTGGGCGTGATCCTCTCCGTCTTCGCATTCCTCCCGTTCATCATCCTGATCCTGACGAACAAGGAAGCGGACAAGAAGTCCAAGACGATCGCCGCCATCGCCGGCGCTGTGGCCCTCGTGGTCGCCGGCCTCTCCAGCGTCGACTACAATCCGATCAGCCAGGAAGAAATGCTCGAAGCCGCCGACATCGACACCGTCTTCTGGACAGCCAGCGGTACCGTCTTCCATGCCTACGATGACTGCTCGCACTTAAACCACACGGTGGAGCTGCTGACGGGCACCTCGACCACCGCCATCGAAGCCGGCAAGACCCGCCTGTGCAAGACCTGTGAAGCCAGAGCCCTGCGCGAGGCCGAAGAAGGCGGCGCCGCCGCGGACAGCCAGGAGCCGGAGCAGACGCAGGATACCACTGCGGCCACTCCTTAAGGCCGGTTCCCGTATCGTTTCTCCCTACAGCCGCAAAGGCCGCCCGGACAGCACCGGGCGGCCTTTTTTACTCAGAACCCCAACAGGCCTCAGGCCAGGATCTCCTCGATCTTCGCCCGCTCCTCCGCGGTGATGGGCGCGGCGTCCATGGCCTTCAGGTTGGTCTTTATCTGCTCCGGCCGGGAGGCGCCGATGAGGACGCTGGTCACCGCCTCATCCTGCAGAAGCCACGCGAGCGCCATCTCCGCCAGCGTCTGCCCGCGCTCTGCGGCAAGGCCGTTCAGCTTCCGGAGTTTTTCCAGCAGTTCCGGGTTCAGCGCATCTTCGTTCAGGAACCGGCTGCCGGAGGCCATGCGGCTGTCCGACGGAATGCCGTTCAGATACCGGTCCGTCAGAAGCCCCTGCGCCAGCGGGCTGAACGTGATGAGCCCGAGCCCCTCATCCAGCACCGCCTGCCTCAGGCCGTCCTGCTCGATGGTGCGGTCCAGAAGCGAGTAGCGGTTCTGGCAGATCACGAACGGCACGTGCCGCTCGGCAAAGAACTTCACAGCCTCGCGCAGCAGCGGCCCGTCGTACTTCGAAAGCCCGGCGTAGAGCGCCTTGCCGCTCTTAACGGCTGTCTCCAGCGCGCCCAGGCTCTCCTCCAGCGGGGTGTCCGGGTCCGGCCGGTGCTGGTAGAAGATGTCCACGTAATCAAGCCCCAGGCGCTTTAAGGACTGGTCCAGGCTGGCCAGCAGGTATTTGCGGCTGCCGAAGTTGCCGTACGGCCCGGGCCACATCTCATACCCCGCCTTGGTGGAGATGATCAGCTCATCCCGGTACCCGGCCAGATCCTCCCGGAGGATGCGGCCGATGTTTTTCTCCGCCGCGCCCGGCGCCGGGCCGTAGTTGTTGGCCAGGTCGATGTGGGTGATGCCCGCGTCAAAGGCAGTGAAGATGAGTTCCTTCATGCGCTGCGGGTCGGCATCATCGCCGAAGTTGTGCCAGCAGCCAAGCGACACGGCGGGCAGTTTCAGGCCGCTTTTGCCGCAGCGGTTGTACGTCATGGTCTCATATCGTGCCTCGGAAGGCTGATACATGTGTCTTCTCCTTTCTTTTGGAACCGCCGCGCGGCCCCTTGTTCCCTTCACCGCATCAGAAATCGTATTTGGCGGCCAGTCCGGCCGGCGGCATCGCAGTCAGGCGCATCACCGCGGCGGCCGCGATGACGACTCCTGCGGCCAGCAGGATCCCCAGGACGGCAAACGGCGCCCAGAGCGGGACCGTGACCGAAAGCCCGCCCACGCCGAGGACGGGCAGCAGCGAGACGACGGCCCACGCCAGAAACACCGCGGGCACCGCAAACCGCACCGTCAGCAGCAGGTTTTCGAGGATGAACACCCCCACGGAATCCCGCCCCGGAATGCCCAGCATCCGGTAGACGGCGATCATCCCCATCCGGTCGCGCACCCGGAAGCGCTGGATCACGTAGAGCATCACCAGGCACAGAAGGCCGACGGCCGCCGTGATGAGGAAGCGCGTCTGCAGGCGCACCGTGCGCCCCGCCATGAAGGCTCTGTACTCCCGCCCGTAGGTATCGTCCGCGTCGATCAGAAGCATGCCCGAGAGTTCTTCCGGAAGGCTGCCCGTGACGGCAGACCGGACGGCGTCCTTGTCCGCGCACCAGATGTCGAAATGCGTGACGCCCCCGACGGCGAACCGCAGCAGTTCCTCCACATAGGCGTCCGCAACGACGATCGCCGTCGTGATCCGGGCCTCCTCGTAAAATGCCCCCTTGACACTCTCCCGCACGTACAGTTTCATGCCGTTCGGCAGGTTCATCTGCGTGCCGATCTTTCCTTTATAGAATCCGCCGGCCAGTTCGTCCAGGAGGAAGCATTCGCCGGGTTCGGGCGGCGCCACGTCCGTCCGCCCCGTCGCGGCGACAAACTCGGAATACGGCATGACCGACAGCCCTTTGATCCCCACGGAGAGCAGTCCCGCGGAGGTCATGTAGATGTCGGGCTCCCCGCTGTCGCAGATGCCGACGATAACGGGGTAATAAGCTTTGTTCTCCATGTAGATCCGCTTGCCGAGCATGTACTCTTCGTTGACGATGAAGTTCTGTACGATGCCGTCCTTCTCGGAACAGTTGCGGATGACCCAGCGGTCGACGACGATCTCGTCGCACCGCTCGGGCATGCGCCCGCACAGAAGCGTCGACGGATCCAGCCTTTTTACGTTCGCCAGGTTGTACTTTCCGAGGCTCATCGACAGCGTCCCGTACTGCGGCAGGATGTCGGTGGTAAATCCGAACGGCAGGTTGGTGTGAGGGATGAGGTCATAGTCCAGCCCCGTCTCCTCCAGCACCGCCAGGAGCGCGGGAATATACTCGGCGACCGACCATGCCGTGCGGTCGTTCCAGTTCTTTCCCTTGGCGATGTCCATCCGCAGGATGTGCGAATCCGCCGTGATGAAGTCTTCCTTCTTCACCCGCGCCGCTGCCGTCAGGTCGGAGACGGACAGAAGCAGCATCAGCGAGAGAAGCACCAGGAACACCCCCGTCGCCGCGCTGCGCAGTTTCTTCCGGGAGGCCGTCGTCTTCATCTCCGCAAAGAGCATCGGCAGTCCCAGCCCCGTGCGCTTTTTCGTCCGCGCAGGCGGCTGCACGGGTCCGTCCGGCAGGCCCTCTTCCGCCTCCTCCAGCTGCCTGCGGTCCAGTTTCGGGCGGCTGCCCTCCCGGACGACGGGCGCATCGGCCGTCTTTGAGACCATCGTCAGGCGCTTGTCGTCCGTTTTGATGAGGATGCGGCCGTTTTCGATGACGACCGTGATGTCCGCGGGGGCGCTCCCCTCCTCCGAGAGGACGCGCAGGCGCAGCGGACCGTCGGCAAACACCGCCTCCCGGCAGTCGCCCGCGTAGACGGTATTGGCGTCGGCGGACAGAAGGTCGCCCCGCACCCAGTCGGTGACATCGCCCGTGATGCGGCCGTCGTCGATGGTGATGACCCGGTCCGCAAAGAAGTCCGCCAGGCGTTCTTCGTGCGTGACCATCACGACCAGGCCGGTCTTCGACAGTTTCTTCAGCAGCGCGCAGACCGTCAGGGTGCTCTCTTCGTCCAGGTTGCCGGTGGGCTCGTCCGCGAAGATCACCTTCGGGGACTTGGCGATGGCCCGCGCGATGGCGATGCGCTGCTGCTGGCCGCCCGAAAGTTCGCCCACCAGGCGCTTGCGAAACCTAAGCATCCCGACTTTCTTCAGGGCATCCCCCACGCGGCGCAGTTTCTCCTCCTCCGTCAGGTCGAGGGAGTGCAGGCCGAGGTACACGTTATAGGCGGCGGAGTGTTCCGGCAGCAGGTAGTAGTTCTGGAACACGTAGCCGAAGTATTCGTTCCGTTTGCGCTCCATCGTCCCGGTGTCGGACCGGGTCATGACCGCGCCGTCGATCTCCACCGTGCCGCCGTCAAAGGAGTCCAGTCCGCCGACGGCGTTGAGAAGGCTGGTCTTGCCGCTGCCCGACCGCCCGAGGATGCAGACAAACCCGGTCTCGGGAAGGTCGAAGCTGACGCCGTGAAGCACTTCTTCCGCGGCGCGGGTGCCGGCGCCGTAGGTTTTTGTCAGACCGTTTACCCGGATCATGCGCCCATCACCTCCTCCATCCGCTCGCCGTCGATGTCCTCGTAGAAGCCTCCGATCGTAAAGACCTGCTTTTTAAGCGAGCGCGCGGCCGCGGCGTACGCGATGCCGCAGAAGACGAAGTGAACCGCCGCGATGAGCATAAGCTGCGGGGTGTCCAGATACTTGAAGATGTTCACGACCCGCTCGTATCCCTGCCGGTTCAGCAAAAGGATCACCGCCGCCGCGGCCGCCTCCGCCAGGAGGGTCATGCACAGGAAGAGCATCCCCAGCGAGCCGGAGGCGGCCTTCGCCCGCAGGCCCATCCCGGCAAGCAGCCGGTAGTGGTCCTTCAGCGAGGAGGACGTCACGCGCAGCAGGATCAGCTGGAGCACGAGCGTCATCAACGCCGCCGCCAGGGAGACGCGCAGAAGATTCAGGCGCTCCGTCTCGCGGGCGGCGCTCTTTTTGGAAGCCCCCTGCGTGAACGGCGAGATCACGATATACCCTTTCTTCGCCAGCCCGTCGATGGCACGCTGCGTGTAGGAGTAGTCGTCGAGGAAGACGGACACCTGGTCGGACCGCAGTCCCGAAGTCATCTTTTCATACGTTTCAGGGCTGAGCAGCACGAACCGCGGGTGTTTTGAGTCGAACAGCCCCGCGCAGGTCAGCGCGAACGTGCCCGTCGGGTAGTCCTTTTCGTCCGCATCGCCGGAAAAGCGGTGCCCGAACCAGTCGTTGACGCTCATCGTGAAGGTGACGCCGAACTGCAGACGCTTGTCCGTGGCGCCGGCGGGAGTGACGCACTCGCCTTCCGCCAGCGCCTCCGGGATGACAGGCGCGGGCGGCGGTGCGTTCTCCGGGGACGGCCGGCTGTCCGTCGGGGGATAGGCCGGCACCATCGCGTCCGCAAAGCGCGCCGCGTCAAACGGCGCGGCCGGGAACCTCCCCAGGTCGCCGCCGGTATAGTACGTGCTGCCCTGGTTGAAGATGGCCGCTTTCGTGGCGTTGTTCAGCATCCGGCAGAAACTGTCCGAAAAGTAGAGGCCGCCCTCCCCCGCCGTCTCTCCGACCACATCGAACGTCAGGCGGATGTACTGCGAGACCCCCCAGTGCGCCCGGTCCCGGAAGAACACTTCCACCTGCGCGCCCGTCTTCAGCGCCGGATCCGCGGACAGCACCTCGTAAAACCCTTCGGGCAGGCGTCCGGTCTTCACCGCACCCGCCTGCGAAACGCTGCGGACGTACAGCGGGTCGTCCGTCAGCAGTTCCACTTTGACGGTCAGCGCGTACGCGTCGGGATTCGAGAGCGGGTCGTAACCGGGCTCAAAATCCGCGCTCGTGAACTTCCGGTAGTCCACGTCTTCGCGGTAGTGATAATTCACGTCCGAAACGTATCCGTACTCCTCCACAGAGCGGACGTATTTTGTCCTGCCCAGTTCCTCAAGTTCTTCGGGAGTGAAAAAGTCCATCCCGTCCTTCGCAAGGACCAGCCGCGTGGGATCCCCGTTCGGGAACGCCCGGCTGTCGTAGATGCGCGACGGCACGTCGTCCGCGGCGTACAGAAAAGTGCCCAGGAAGATGAAGGACGCAACGCCCGTCAGCATCAGGATGAGCATCGTGAGAAGGAAAAAGACGGGGCGCGCTTTCGCCGTGAGCCGGGCGATATACGCCGCGTGCCCGCGCGGCGCTTCGCGGACGGATGCGGCGTCCGCGGCGCCTGCTTCTATGGGTTCTTCTGCCGCCTTATCCGGCTGCGCAGGCCCAACCTGCTCGTCCTGCACGACTTTCCCGCCGGAAAGCACGATGTGCCGGGTGACAAAATCTTTGGCTTCGTCGAATTCGTGAGTGATGAGGATGACCAGCCGCTCTTCGGCGGCTTCTTTGAGCAGACGGATGACCTGGTCGCTGTTGGCCCGGTCGAGGTTGCCCGTGGGCTCGTCGGCGATAAGGATCTTCGAGGGTTTCGCCAGTGCCCGGGCGATCGCCAGGCGCTGTTTCTGGCCGCTCGAGAGCCTGGCCGCACGCCGGGCAGCATACTTCTCCAGCCCGACTTTGCGCAGGATGGCGCGGGTCTTCTCCCCGGCGGCGGCTTTGTCGTGACCGGACAGGATGAGCGCGCTTTCGACGTTTTCGAAGACCGTGTTGCCCGGCAGGATGCCGTAATCCTGCGAGATGAAACTGATGACGTCCCGGCGGTAGCGCTCCCAGTCCGCCGCATTGTAGTGAGAGGTGGGGCGTCCCATCACGGACAGTTCGCCGCTCTCATAGGAAAGCATGCCGCCGATGACGCCGGCCAGCGTCGATTTGCCGCTGCCGTTCTCGCCGGTGACCGCCGCAAATTCGCCCGTCGAAAACGAAAGGGTAACGTCCGAGAGACCCATCACCACGGCGGTCTGGGACGTGTAGTATTTGGACAGATTCTGCAGTGTCAGGATGTCCATCGCTTTGCCCGGGAAGCTCCCCCGCACCCCTTTCCCGGGACAGCCGGCCTTGCGGCCGCCCCGTGAATAACAGCATTGTACCATAAAACAAAAAAAGCAGGAAGGGCATGGCCCGAAAACCATGCCCTTCCCGTATCCGGACTGTCTTACGGCCTTACGGCCGCGCGTTTTCTCAGCAGTACCACTCCATCGGGTAGGTCAGGTACTGGATGGGATCCAGCTGGTCGACCGTCACGTATCCGGCCGGCGCGCGCAGCAGCGACGGGATGCGGTTGACGATGGTGGCGCAGGTGTGCTCCACGGTGGCCGGCTTGACCACGTGGAATTCCGTGCGCGGCTCGCCCTCGATCAGCCAGTCGCACATATCGCCGTCCTCCGGCCCGTACACCTTGCCGATGGTCTCCTCTTCGATGGTGATGCCCTGCATGGTCTCGGCGGTCACCACGGCGGACATGCCGATGCAGCGGCCGGCCTTGATGGTGCGGCCCAGCGTCTCGCTGTAGATGTCATGGTCGATGACGTACGGCACGTGCTTCTGGGTGATGGACTTGATAGTCAGGCCCAGCGCGGAGCACAGGCACTCGGTGGAGTTCCAGGCGTAAGACGGCTCGAACACGGCCGGATGGGCGATCTTCGCTTCAAACTCTTCGGGGGTCAGATCGCACCCGTGGGCCTCGGCCAGCGCCAGACCGTACTCATCCACGTTGTAGCTGTAGGCGCCTTTGATCTTCGTGATCTTGTGGCAGCCGCCGGCGACCAGCGCGACGATGTTGTTCCAGAAGATATCCTGCATGCCGGCACCGGTGATGGTGCAGCCGGTCTCCTTGGCCAGGGCGTCCAGCTTGTTGATCTGGGCGGCCGCCGTGGTCCACGGATAGATGGCCTCTTCGCAGGTGGTGATCACGTTGATGCCGCGGCGGACGCATTTTTCCACGTGATCGTAGATATCGCTTATGAACGAGAACAGCGTGACGATGGCGACATCGGCATCGCACTCATCCAGCACTTTGTCGGCGTCGTTGGAGATCAGAACGCCCGTCTTCAGGCCGAGGCCGGCGTAATCGCCGACATCCATGCCCACGATCTCGGGGTTGACATCGATGGCGCCGACGATCTGGGCGCCTTTCTCATACAGATAGCGCAGGGTGTACTTGGACATCTTGCCGCAGCCGTACTGCACAACTTTGATCTTTTCCATGACAGAACCTCCTTTAACAGCAAATGGTTTTTCAGGGCATGCCCGTTAAAAATTTAACGGTCTGTCTATTGGATACTATAACTCTCTTGTTCGGCGTTGTCAAGATGATTCCCTTACATCTTCATCGCGATGTCCCACGCGCCCCAGATGGCGGTGCGGAGGCTGCCGACTTTCTCACAGTCGCCGAGCAGGTGGATGTTCCTCGCGGCCTTCACGAGCGGCGTCGGATGGTAGCCGATGGAGGTGATCACGGAATCCGCCGGGAGGGTCACTTCCGTGCCGTCCGCCAGGCCCACCAGCACGTCTTTTTCACGGATCTCCTTCACGCCGGCGTTCAGATACACCGGCACGCGGTTGGTCCGGAAGCAGTCGCGCAGGTAGCTGGTGTTGGCCAGACTCAGGTTTTTGACGGCCATGAGGTCGTCCTTCATCTCCACGATGGCCGGATGCTTTCCCTTCCGGAACAGATCCAGCGCGATCTCGCAGCCGGTGAGGCCGCCGCCGATGATCACCACCTTGTCGCCCGCTTTCTTTTCGCCCAGCAGATACTCGGTGGCCTCCATGGCGTACCGCTCCGCGCCCGGCACGGACAGGCGGTTGGCCGCCGCGCCGGTGGCCACGATGTACTCATCCGCCTCCGGCAGGCTGTCCGGGGTGATCTCCGTGTTGAAGTGGATCTCCACGTTCAGCTTTTTCAGCTGCCGCTCAAACCACCTGATGAGCTCTTTGTCTTTCTCCTTGAAGTCCGGCGCCGCCGCGGCGATGAACACGCCGCCCAGGCGGTCGGTCTTCTCGTAGATGACGGCTTTGTGGCCGCGCAGCGTCAGCACGCGGGCCGCTTCCATACCGCCCACACCGCCGCCGATGATGGCCACGGTCTTGGGCTTTTTGGCCGGAACGATCCTGTATTTGCCGGACTGCATGGACACCGGGTTGACGGCGCAGTGGCACATGCCGGCCGATTCGGAGAGGTCCTGGTCGTTGGCGGAGCCATTATGTTTGGTCAGGTTGAAGCACCCGGCGTGGCAGCAGATGCACGGGCGGATGTCCTCCTCCCGGCCGTTCATGAGCCTGGTCACCCAGCGCGGGTCGGCCAGAAACTGCCGGCCGACGGCCATGGCGTCGATCCCGCCCCGCCGGATGGCTTCAGCGCCTGCCGCCGGCTCCATGCGCCCGGCGCAGACCACGGGGATGTCCACAAACTGCTTGATGTGCTCCACATCCTCAAGGTTGCAGTTGAGCGGCATGTACTGCGGCGGATGCGCCCAGTACCAGGCATCGTAGGTGCCGTTGTCGCAGTTGAGCATATCGTACCCCGCATCCTGCAGGTACTTCGCGGCCTTCTCGGACTCTTCCATGTCGCGGCCGATCTCGGTGAAGTCCTCACCGGGCATCGCGCCGTAGCGGAAGTCCTTGGTCATGGAGCGGACCGAGTAGCGTAAAGAGACCGGGAAGTCCTCGCCGCACCGGCTCTTGATCTCTCTCACGATCTCCACGGCAAAGCGGTAGCGGTTCTCAAAACTGCCGCCGTACTCGTCCGTGCGGTAGTTGGAATACGGCAGCGTGAACTGGTCGAGCAGGTACCCTTCATGCACCGCGTGCACTTCGATGCCGTCCACGCCGGCATCCTTGCAGAGCTTCGCGGTCTCGCCGAACGCGAAGACGATGTCATGGATCTCCTTGACCGTCAGCGCGCGGGTGGTCACGTCATCCGCCCAGCGGTTGGGAAGTTCGGACGGCGCGGCCGTCAGGTATTCGGCGTTGATGATCGGGCTCGCGATCGTGTTGAGCAGCTTGTTCTTCGCCAGCAGGGCCAGCGGCGCGGTCAGCGCCATGGAGCGCCCGAAGCCGGCGGTCATCTGCACGAACATCTTCGCGCCGGTCTTGTGGAACTCGTCCATGAAGTGCGCCAGTTCCTTAAACTTCTGTTTCCCCTGGTACAGCCACTTGCCGCCCAGCATGTCTTTGACCGGCGCGATGCCCGGCATGACCAGGCCGCAGCCCCCTTTGGCGATGTTCATCAGGAGCCTGGCCGCCTCGCGGTCGAAGTGGCTGCCGAGCGGCTCCATCCATCCGAAGATGCAGGTGCCGCCCATCGGTGCCAGGACGATGCGGTTTCTGACCTCCAGATCCCGGATCATCCACGGGGTGAACAGTGCTTCGTATTCCTGTTTCATCACATGATCTCTCCTTTACAAAACACTGCTTTCATCATACAGTAAATTCAGGGTTTTGTCTTGAAGATCCATCAGAGAACACCACGGAGGCGCCTATGATCACCATCCGCAACGGCCGGCTGTACCGCCGCTATGACAGCGAACTGCTCTGCATCGAGCCCTGGGGGCCGGACTCCTTCCGCGTGCGCGCCACCGAGCGTGCAGGCTTTTTGAACGACGACACCCGCCAGGCTCTCCTGCCCGCCGCTCCCGTGCCCTTCGACGTGCGCGAGGAAGAAGACGGGACGTACCGCCTGACAAACGGAGGGATCTCCTGTGAAATCTCGCCCTCCGGAACGCTGACGTTTCGGGATGCCTCCGGGAAGGTGCTGCTTGCCGAATATGAGCGCATGCGCGACATGCAGGGCGAAGGGCACAAGCGCTTCAACTCCGCGCTGGAGATCCGCCCGCGGACGTTTGTGTCCATCCCCGGCACCGACAACTACCGCCTGGCCGTGCGCTTCGAGCCGGCCGACGGCGAGAAGATCTTCGGCCTCGGCCAGTACCAGCAGCCCTATCTGGACATGAAGGGCTGCACGCTGGAACTGGCGCACCGCAACTCGCAGGCGTCGGTGCCCTTCGCGCTCTCAAGCCTCGGGTATGGGTTTCTGTGGAACAACCCTGCCATCGGGAGGGTGACATTTGGCAAGAACATGACGGCCTGGGAGGCCGACTCCACCAAGGAGATGGACTACTGGATCGGCGCCGGGCAGACGCCGGCGGACATCCTGCACCGCTACACCGCCGTGACCGGCCGCGTGCCCATGATGCCGGAGTACGGCCTTGGCTTCTGGCAGTGCAAGCTGCGCTACCAGACGCAGGAAGAACTGCTGGACGTGGCCCGCGAGTACCACCGCCGCGGCATCCCGGTGGATGTCATCGTGGCGGACTTCTTCCACTGGCCGCACCAGGGAGACTGGAAGTTTGATCCGGAATTCTGGCCGGATCCGGCCGCCATGGTGAACGAACTGGAAGCCATGGGCACGAAGCTGATGGTCTCCGTCTGGCCCACGGTGGACGGGGATTCCGAAAACTACCCCGCCATGAAGGAAGGCGGCATGCTGATGCGCTCGGAGCGCGGCCTGCGCCTTGGGCAGCTGTCCGGCGCAGCCATCGCCGACATGACCAACCCCGAAGCCCGGGCGTTTGTGTGGGACAAACTGAAGAAGAATTACTACGAAGACGGCGCGCGCATCTTCTGGCTGGATGAGGCAGAGCCCGAGATCAACGGCGAGCCCGGCCGCGGCGGGTACGAGTACGACCACTACCGCTATTTTGCCGGCGCGGATCTGGAGATCGGCAACCTCTACCCGCGCGAATACGCGCGCATGACGTACGATGGCATGACCGAAGAAGGCCAGGAGAACATCGTCAACCTCCTGCGCTGCGCCTGGGCCGGGTCGGCCCGCTACGGAGCCCTGGTGTGGAGCGGGGATATCGACTCGTCATTTGCGTCGCTGCGCAACCAGCTGGCCGCCGGGCTTTCGATGGGCCTGGCCGGCATCCCCTGGTGGACCACGGACATCGGCGGCTTCCACGGCGGCAACATAAACGACCCGGCCTTCAAAGAACTCTTCGCCCGGTGGTTCGCCTTCGGGTGCTTCTGCCCGGTCATGCGGCTGCACGGCTTTCGCGAGCCGGTCCGGCTCTCGGTCAACGCCTCCCGCGGCGGCTTCCCGGTGACCGGCGCCGGCAACGAGATCTGGAGCTACGGGCCGGAGATCGAAGAGATCTGCAAAGCCTACCTGGCCCTGCGCGAGAAACTGCGCCCGTACACCAGACAGATCATGGCCGCGGCCCATGAGGCCGGCGATCCCGTCATCCGCCCGCTCTTCTACGGCTTCCCGGAGGATCAGACCGCCTGGAACGTGGAGGACGAATACCTCTACGGCCCGGACATCCTGGTGGCCCCGGTGCTTACCGCAGGCGCGCGCGAACGCAAGGTGTACCTCCCGGCCGGCACCCGCTGGGTGAGCCTGTGGGACGGCACGGTATTCGAGGGCGGGCAGGCCGTCACCGCGCCCGCGCCGCTCGCACAGATCCCGGTCTTTGTGCGCGAGGGAAGCCCCGTACGAAAACTCCTGCCCTGAAGTGAGTCAGGGGTCAGGCCCCTGACTCATTTTCCATCCCGCTGATTGTTTTTGTGTGGTATACTCTCCGTATCACCCTGCACCGCGGCGGCACCGCCGCAGAAAGGAGTCAGCCATGGTCCGGAAAGAAACCGCCATCATCCGCGAGAAAATGGGCGGAAACGGCATCGGCAAAGCCTATCAGTACAACATTGTGAGCAAGGAAGACCTGCACGGCCACGGCCGGATGTTCGCCAAGATCGTCCTGCCGCCGGGCACGACCATCAGCTGGCATACGCACGTCGGCGAGACGGAGCCCTACTACATCCTTTCGGGCGTGGGCGATTTCACTGATAACGACGGCACGGTCTACAAAGTGACCGCCGGCGACATCTGCACCATCGGCTTCGGCGAGAGCCACGCGCTGGAAAACAACAGCACGGAGGATCTGGTCTTCATCGCGCTGATCTACAACGAATGACACGTTTTCATGCAAAAAGACGCCGGCGGAACGGATCCGCCGGCGCTTATTTATGTCTGTCAGATATACATCGTCGTCTGGCGCGTGGAGGCTGCCAGGAGTGATTTCGTCTTTTTACCGTTTCATCGCTTTCCACAGAATGGCCGCGTGCACCGCCGAAAGCGGCACGAGCGCCTCCTCTTTCGGGAGGAAGCGCGGGGAGTGCAGCGGCAGCTCACACCCGGCGCCCACGTGGTAGTAGGACCCGGTGCACTTGTCGATGAAGCACCCGACGTCTTCGGAGATCATGGTGGAGCCGATGCGCTCCACGCCAGCTTCGCCCAGCGTCTCGATGGCGGTCTCTTCCGCCAGCGCTGTCTCCGTGTCGGTGTTGATGATGCCGCCGTAGGTGGGGTGAATGGCCACTTCGGCTGTGCAGCCATACTCCACTGCCACGCGCTGTGCGGTTTCGGTCAGCTTCTGCGCCAGCGCCGCGCGCTGCGGCAGGCCGAAGATCCGCATGGTGCCGGCCAGATGGGCGTCATCCGGTATAATGTTGTAGGCGGTGCCGGCCTCAAACCGGGTGACGGACACCACACCCTGGTCCCCCAGCGACTGCCAGAGGTCTTTGATGGCCAGCGCGATGGCCGCTCCTGCGGTGATGGGGTTTTTGCCGAACTGCGGCTTGGCCGCGTGCGTGCCCACCCCGTGCACGTAGATATCGTACGTGGCGGACGCCGCGTAAAACGCCCCGTAACGGATGCCGATCACACCCGCCGGTAACGCCGGATCCACGTGCGCGCCGAAGACCGCCGAGAGGCCTTCCGCCGCGCCGGCATCGATCATGCGCTGCGCCCCGCCGTCCTGCTCTTCGTTGGGCTGGAAGAGAAACCGCACCGTGCCGGGAAGTTCCTCTTTGTGCGCCGCCAGCAGCATGGCCGCGCCGATGGCGCCCGTCATGTGCATGTCGTGGCCGCAGGCGTGCATCTTCCCGGGCGTTTCAGAGGCAAACTCACTGCCCGTCAGCTCCGTGACCGGCAGCGCATCTATGTCCGCCCGCAGGCCGACGGCTTTTCCGGAACCACCGGAAAGCTCCGCCACCACGGATGTCCCCATGGGGCGCGTGACGGTATAGCCCAGACCCTCCATGATCTCCGCGATGCGGTTTCCCGTCCGCACCTCCTCGTCGCCCGTTTCCGGGTGACGGTGGAAATCCCGGCGGATGTCGTACAGTTTTTCCGCGATGCCGCGTGCTTCTTCGAGCCAGTTGATCATGCTTTCGCTCCTTTCAGAAACCGCTCCAGCCGGTTCATGCCTTCCGCCAGATCTTCGTCTGCGCAGCAGTACGAGAACCGGATGTAGCCTTCCTGCCCGAAGCAGAACCCGGGGGTGGCGGCCACGCCGGCCTCGGTGATGAGGCGCCGGCAGAACACATCGGAGGTCATGCCGGTCTGTTCGATGGATGGGAACACGTAGAACGCGCCGTCCGGGCGCACGGCGGGCAGGCCCATCGCCTCCAGCCGCTCACAGACGTAGTCGCGGCGCTTCCGGTAGGTCTCGCGCATGGCAGCGGGCGATTCGGCCAGCGCCGCCAGGGCGGCCCGCTGGAACGGCGCCGGCGTGGACACCACGCAGTACTGGTGCACCAGCGACAGGCGCTCCATCAGCGGCGCATCGGCGATCAGGTACCCCATGCGCCAGCCGGTCATGGCGTAGGGCTTGGAAAAGCTCTGCACCAGCAGCAGGCGGTCCTTCAGTTCCGGGAAATCGGCCGCGCTGCCGGGCTTTTCGGCGCCGTACGAGAGCTGCCGGTAGACATCGTCCGCGATCACAAACAGATCGTGGGCCAGCGCCGCATCCCGCACGGCGGCCAGGCTTTCCGCGTCCAGCACGCACCCCGTGGGGTTGTTGGGCGTGTTGATGACGATGGCCTTGGTGCGCGGGGTGATGAGCGCTTCCAGCTTCTCTTTGCGAATCTGGAAACCGTCCGGCGCGGTCACGAGTTTCACCGTCACGCCGCGGCAGAGGTTGACGATCTCCTCGTACAGCAGGAACGCCGGCTGCGGGATGATCACCTCATCGCCCGGGTTCAGGATGCCGAAGAGCGCGGTAAAGAGCGCCTCCGTGGCGCCGGCCGTCAGGATGACTTCGGAGGGCTCGCAGACAAAGCCGTTTTCGCGGCGCTCAAAATCCGCCACGGCCTGCCGGACTTCCGGCGCGCCGGGGTTGGCGATATAGTGCGTCTCGCCGGCATCAAGCGCGGCTTTCGCGGCCTCGCGCACCGAAAGAGGCGTGTCAAACTCCGGCTCGCCGAGCGTCAGCGCGATGCACCCGGGCGTGGCCTTGGCCAGCGCCGAGAACTCGCGGATGGCCGAGCGCCTGGCGGTGTAGAGGGCGGTATTGAGGTGGGAGATCATGTGGGACATGTTATTCCCCTTTCGGCCCGGAAAACTCCCCGTCCACATCCAGCGTGGCGAAGAGATCGGCCAGCGTCTCGCGGCGGCGGATCTGTGTGAGCGTGCCGTCCGCGTGCGCCAGATACTCGCCGCACCGCGGCTTCCCATTGTAATTATACCCCATGGACCGGCCGTGCGCGCCGGCATCGTGGATCACGAGGAGATCGCCCTCCTCCACGGCCGGGAGTTCCCGGTCCACGGCAAACTTGTCGTTGTTCTCGCAAAGCGACCCCACCACGTCCACCTTGCCGGCCGCCGGCACCGCTTCCTTGCCGATGACCGTGATGTGGTGATAGGCGCCGTACATGGCCGGGCGCATCAGATCGCAGGCCGTGGCGTCCACGCCCACGTAGTCTTTGTACGTGTGCTTTTCGCCGATAACCTTCGTCACCAGGTAGCCGTGCGGGCCGGTGACAAAGCGGCCAAGTTCCGTCAAAATAGCCGGTGCCAGATCCGTGCCGGCAAAGGCCTCTTCGTAGGCCCGGCGCACGCCCTCGCCCACGGCCGCGATATCCACCGGGCGGTCTTCGGGCCGGTAGGGAATGCCCACGCCGCCGCCGAAATCCACAAAGTGGATGGTCACGCCGGTCTCAGCCTTGATCTCCTTCACCAGCGCGAACAGCTCCGCCGCCAGCGCCGGGTAGTACCCTTCGTTCAACGAGTTGCTGCCGGGCATGGCGTGCAGCCCGAAGCGCTCCACCCCCAAAAGAGCCAGCGTCCGGTAGCCGGCCAGCAGCTGACTCTTCGTCATGCCGAACTTGGCTCCGCGGGCATCGCCCATGATGGCCTGCGTGTTGGCATCCAGCAGCGACGAGGCACCCGGGTTATAGCGCAGGCAGACTTCCTTCGGGAACGCGCCCGGACCTGCCGCGCGCTTCAGGTGGGCGATCTGCGTGAAATCGTCCAGGTTGATGGCCGCGCCGGCGGCAATGGCCGCCCGGTACTCCTCGTCCGTGGTCTCGTTGGAGGTGAAGATCATCCGCCCCGCCATGCCGGAGTGCGCCGCCAGGTACAGTTCGGAGGCCGACGCGCAGTCCGCACCGCACCCCTCCTCCGCAAGCACTCTCAGGATGCCGGGCGTGGGACAGGCCTTCACGGCGTAGCGCTCGCCGTACCCCGGATTCCACGAAAAAGCCGCAAAGAGGGCCCGGACCGTGGCCCGGATACCCTCTTCGTCGTAGACATAGAAGGGCGTCGGAGTCTCCTTCGCCCAGTCGGAAACATGTTCAAAGACAGTTGGCAGTTGTTTTGTCATAATGTCCGCAGCGCCGCCTCCAGCGCGGTCTTCATGGTGGTCTTTTCGTCTTTCTGCTTGATGACGCGGGCCGGGCACCCGGCCACGACCACGCCGGCCGGCACGTCTTCGGTCACGATGGCGCCGGCCGCCACGACCGACCCCGCGCCCACGCGCACGCCTTCGATGACCACCGCGTTGGCGCCCACCAGCACGCCGTCCTCGATGATGACCGGCGTGGCCGACGCCGGCTCGATGACACCCGCCAGCACCGCGCCCGCGCCGATGTGGCAGTTCCTGCCCACGGTCGCGCGGCCGCCCAGCACGGCACCCATGTCGATCATGGTGCCCTCGCCGATCACGGCGCCGATGTTGATGATGGCGCCCATCATGATAACGGCGCCCGCACCGATGCTCACCTCGTCACGGATGACCGCACCCGGCTCGATGCGCGCCGGAATGTCCTTCACATCCAGCAGCGGGATGGCCGAATTGCGGCGGTCCGCCTCGATGACGAAGTCTTCGATGTTGTCGGCATTATTCGCGAGGATCTGCGAAAGCTCTTTCCACTCGCCGAAGACGATCTTATCGCCCGCGCCGAACACCTGGGCCGTGCCGTAGTCGATCGGCGCTTTCTCTTTGACATAAACCTTCACAGGCGTCTTCTTCTCCGCCTGCGCGATATACTGAATGATCTCCTGTGCCGTTCTGGACATCCTTTTTCCTTTCTAAGCCTTACCCCAACAGCTCCTTCATCCCGTACAGTCCGGGTTCCTTTCCGATCAGCCACGCGGCGGCGGTCAGCCCGCCCTCTCCGAACAGCCGCCGGTCCTCCGCCTTGTGCGTCAGCGTGAGCGTCTCGGAGCCGGTGCTGATGAGAATCTGGTGCGTGCCGGTCTCGTTGCCCAGGCGGACGGCGTGAATGCCGATATCCTCCGGCTGCCGTCTGCCGTTTTCGTGCCGCCCGATCACCAGGCGGCTCTCCTCGCGGACGGTCTGAATCTCTTTCGCCAGCATCAGCGCGGTGCCGGACGGGACGTCCAGCTTCCGGTGGTGGTGCGTTTCGATGATCTCGATGTCCGCGTTCGGGAACGCTGCGGCCGCGCGCCGGGCCAGGTCGCAGAGCACCGCGATGCCCACGGACATGTTGGCGGAGAAGAACACCGGGATGACCTGCGCGGCCTGTTCGATGCAGGCCTTCTCTTCCTCCGTGTGGCCGGTGGTGGCGATGACCGCCGGTAGCTTTCGCTCACACGCGAACGCCAGCAGGCCTTTGGTGCCGGCGTGGTTGGAAAAGTCCACGATGACGTCGGCCTCCTCCGTGACATCCGCCGGGGAGAGATAGGTGTGCGGAGCCAGCGGCTCCGTATAGTCCGGGCTGACGCAGGCCGCGATCTCACAGCCCGCAAAGTTCTCCGCGGCCAGCGTCTGCAGGATATGGCCCATGGCGCCGGTGGCGCCGGTGAGGATGATCTTCATGGTGTTCCTCCGTATCTGTCATTCCGAGCGCAGCGAGGAATCCCCCGGAACAGGGGATCCTTCGGCTCGCTTCGCTCTCCACACGATAAGTTCGCCTGACCAGATCACAGATCTGGAGGCTCACTTAGCTCAGGATGACCAGCCTTACTGGATCAGGCCCACGCGCCGCATTTCCCTGTACAGCCGCTCGCGGTGGGCGTCTTCGATGATGGTCAGCGGCAGGCGCAGGGCGTCCGACCCGAAGCCCATGGCGGCCGTGGCGGCCTTCACGGGGATGGGGTTGACTTCCGAGAACAGCGCCTGGATGAGCGGCAGGTAGTGCAGCTGCAGCGCCAGCGCGCCGGCCGGATCCCCGTCGAGGTACCGGTGCACCATGCGGGAGGTGGCCTTCGGGCAGACGTTGGAGAGCACCGAGATGACACCCTTGCCGCCCACGGACAGCAGCGGGACGATCTGATCGTCGTTGCCGGAGTACAGATCCAGCTTGTCGCCGACCAGCGACATGGTCTCCACGATCTTGCTGATATTGCCGTTGGCCTCCTTGATGCCGCCAATCATCGGATGATCGGCCAGCGCCGCGTACGTAGCTGGCTCGATGTTGATGCCGGTGCGGGAAGGCACATTGTAGAGGATGATCGGCACCGTGGAGGCGTCCGCAATGGTCTCGTACATCTTGACGAGGCCCTTCTGGGTGGCCTTGTTGTAGTACGGCGTGACCACCAGGCACCCGTCCGCGCCGATCTCGCTGCTGTACCTGGTCAGCTCCACGGCGTAATCGGTCTCGTTCGAACCGGTGCCCGCGATGACCGGCACCCGGCCGGCCACATGGTCCACCGCGAACTTCAGCACGGCCCTGTGCTCCGCGTCGGTCAGCGTGGAGCCCTCACCGCTGGTGCCCGCAATGACCAGGGCGTCGATGCCCTCCGCGATCTGCCAGTCGATGAGCCGTCCGAACGACTCGTAGTCGACGGCCAGGGTGTCCGGATCCATGGGGGTGACAATGGCGGTGGCAGCGCCGGTAAACAGTGTCTTTTTCATCTCTTCATCCTTTCTGTAAAAAAAACAGGCCGATGCGCGAAGCATCGGCCGGAATCGTCGTGTCCAAAAAGAGGGCGTCCCCTCTCTTGCTCTCCATCAATCCATAGCTCTCCGCCTGCGCGACAGTCAGGCGGATGTTCTCCGTCTGCCCAGGAGGGGGTGTCGGCCTCTCCTTCGGCGGCCGCCCCTTTCCCGTGACGGAACGGCTCTGACAAAGCCTTCTGCCCGGCGGTACTCTTGGCAAACCGCGCCTCTATCCTTCGATTTCGATATGAAGTTGGTGTGTATTGTAACGCCTCACTTTGCCTTTGTAAAGCGTTTTTGTGTGAAAGTGTGAAAAACCACGGAAAAACGTGCTTTCTCAGTTGATCACGGTGACGGCGCTTTCCGTCTCAAACCGGGAAGCCAGCGGCCCCGTGACGAACACCTGCCCTTCGTCCGTGACCAGCACCATGTCAAAGAGGGACCGGTTTGCCTGCCAGTAGGCGACGGCTTTCTCCTGTCCCATCACGAACAGCGCGGAAGCCAGGCCTTCGGCCATGGCGCCGGAAGAGGCCACCACGGTGACCGACCCCAGGCCGCTCTCGGCCGGGTACCCGGTCTTCGGGTCCAGCAGGTGGTGGATCATATCCCCCGTAGTGCCGTCGATGAAATACTCCTCATAGGGATCCGCCGTAAAGACCGCGCGGTCCGAGACCGACAGCACACCCAGATAGTCCGACTCCGTGGCGGCGGCCTGCTCTCCGACGGAGATGCCCACGCGCCAGTCCTCGCCGTCCGGCTTGCTGCCATAGGCGTACACCTTCTGGCCGGAGATGATCATGGCCGACTGCACGCCGTACGGCGCCAGCAGTGCCGGCAGCCTGTCGCAGACCGTGCCGAACGCCAGGCCGGACAGATCCACGCTCTGGCCCGGATCCAGCTGCGCCGTGCGGCTGACCAGATCGAACGCCACGCGGTTGCTGCCCACCAGGGCGGCGGCTTCCTTCACTTCCAGAGCGTCCGCTACGCGGTATTCGCCCGTATCAAACCCCCAGACCTGCCGGACCGGACGCAGGGTGATGTCAAACGCGCCCTCCGTGCTCCAGTAGAGGCGGATGGCCGCGTTGAACGCCGCCGCGGTATCCTCGTCCAGCACCGCTTCGCCGTCGGTGTTGAGCACCGTCAGCACCGCATCCTGCTCCTCGGCGGAGAAGACGCCGTCCAGCCGGAAGAACTCCTCGCGCACGGCCATGCAGGCCTCGCTGCACAGATCCCCGTAGCAGGTGACGGTCATCAGGTTCCCGAAGGAATAGAACTCCACGGTATCGTAGTAAACCACCTCGGCCGGTACCGGATCGGTGGGCTTTAAGCGGTCAATGACCCTACTGATCTGGGCACAGCCCGAAAAAACCATGACCAAAACCAGCAGGAGCAGCGCTCCCGCGGCCTTGCGTACGGCTTTCCGAGTGAACTGGTGCATGACACGATGACTCCTGACAGATTATTCAAACTGGCCTTCGCCGGGCTTGTAGTTGAGCTCCTGGTTGGCCACCGTCACGCGCATGTTGGGCGCGACCGAACGGGTGAGGAAGACGTTTGAGCCGATCACGGAATTCTGGCCGATGACCGTCTCGCCGCCCAGAATGGAGGCGCCGGCGTAGATGGTCACGTTGTCCTCGATGGTGGGATGGCGGCGCTTGCCGCGCAGCGACTGCCCGCCGCGGGTGGACAGAGCGCCCAGCGTCACCCCCTGGTAGACCTTCACATGGTCCCCGATGACGGTGGTCTCGCCCACCACGATGCCGGTGCCGTGGTCGATGCAGAAATACTTGCCGATGGTGGCGCCGGGGTGGATATCAATGCCCGTCTGCCGGTGTGCGTACTCGGTCATGATGCGCGGGATCAGCGGGACCTTCAGCAAAAACAATTCGTGTGCCAGGCGGTTGACGGTGATGGCGTACAGGCCCGGATAGGCCAGCACGATCTCCTCATAGCCCACGGCCGCCGGGTCCCCGTCATAGGTGGCTTCCAGATCCCACTGCAGGCGCTGGCGAACCTCCGGAATGCGCGCGAAAAACACCGCCACCAGCTCCCGGGCGCGCCCTTCGCGCACCGCGCGCTTCTCTTCCGTGTAATCCGCATGGTAGCGCAGGGAGATGCTCACCTGCTCCACCAGCCGGATCATGCAGTCCTCGATGAGAGCCCCCAGGAAGTGCTCCGGGCTGTAGGTGTGCGAGAACGGCTGCGTCAGATACCCCGGGTAGACCAGGCGCACCAGATCGTCCGTCAGCCGGAGGACCTCCGCCGAGTCCGGCTGGGCGTACGGGTGCATGTTGTCGATGGGGCGGCCGTTGTCATAGTCCGCCAGCAGCTGCCGCGCCGCTTCGCGCAGGCGCGCCTCCTGTGCCTCCCGACTTTCCGGCTTGTTCACGGGGTTTGCTTTCTCCGCCATAACTCCTCCGGATGGTTCCGGATGCTCCGAAACCCGTGCTCCTCTCCATAAAACAGCAGCCGGTCGCCCGGCTGCCGCTGCAACATCAAACGTTTCTTCATTATACCCAGTGCGGGGGAATCTGTAAACCCATCATTCCGACAGTCCCCAGGGATCCGCCGTGCTCTACCGGGACGAAAAGCTTCTCTCTTCGTGATCCAGCGGCAGGTCGATGGTGTCGTAGTGATCGATGTCGATGTAGAGGTTGTGGTTTAAGAGCGTCAGCAGCTTGTAGTGCAGCGCCTCACGCCCCTGCACCTCCATGACCACCGTGCCGTCCCACTCGTTTTCAACAAAGCCTGTCAGGCCCAGCGACCTGGCCCCGTACTTGGCCGTGTAGCGGAAGCCCACGCCCTGCACCCGTCCGTAAAAGATATAGCGTCGGCGAATGTCCGGCATGGTCGGGATACCTCCTGCATGGACGGATTTCCATCGGAAATCTGGTTTTCCCCAATCATACCATGCCGGACAGGCAGATACTACCGTTTTTGAATCGTCAACGATACTTCAGCTGATAATCCAGCCATGCGTTTTCCAGCATGCTCCCATAATGCCGCCATACCACCGGCACAGTCGCACTGACTGCGTCCCGGCCGACTTTGCCATTTAATGCTGTCTGCGCCGGCGCCGTCAGTTCAACCTTTTCTTTCCCGACACGGGTCACATAGCGGAGATTGACCAAATAACTGCGATGTGTCTGCGCAAAGCACAAGCCGTTTGCCATGGACTGGCAAACCCAAAACGGCCGCGTACAAAAGAGGACGCCCTCTCGGGTATGGATCTCCGTCCGATGTCCCTGGGCTTCCATAAAGAGGACATCTTCGCTTTTGAGGATCTTCGTCCCACCCGCTGTTTGAAACGAAAAATCTCCGCGAATGCGTCGGATCCGTTCCTCCGCAATATCCATGATCCGGCAAAAATACCCCTGTTCCAACGGCTTTTCCATAAACCGGAACACACGGGTATCCATAGCTTCATCCAGCTTTTCCCGGTATCCTGTTACAATCACCACCAAGAGTTCAGGGGCCGTGCGCCGCAGGTACCGCACCAGATCAAATCCCGTAAATCGGTCTTCCAGGTATACATCCAGAAACGCCAGTGTCGGGGAGTCTTCTTCCGTAAAGTTCTCTCCCAGCACATCGGCCGCCCGATGAAACACCCTCACCGGCATCGGATCGCGCCCGGTCTCATTCCAGTAGTTTTCCAACAGTTCCTGTTCCCGCTCCAAAACAGTCTCGTCATCGTCACAAAGCAAAATCCATCCCAGGTCACGCATGTCCCGCCTCCCCGGACTCCTCCGGAATGTTAATCTCTTCCCGGATCACCTCTCCCTGGTCCAGATACGTAATATTGTGGCAAAGCGTACTGATGTCTTCCGCAATATGCGAAGCAATGATGATCGTCGTTCCTTTTTTATTTAAGTTTCGCAGCAGACTCCGCATCTCCTGTACCCCTCGGTTGTCAAGCCCATTCATAGGCTCATCCAAGAGCAAAAGACGCGGCTTTTCCATGATCGCCTGCGCAATGCCCAGGCGCCCTTTCATGCCCATGGAATACTTACCTACCCGGAGTCGGCTCTCCGGATCCAAGCCGACCGTCCGCATGATCTCCTTCAGATACGCCGTATCCGGACGGGCTTTGAGCGAGTACAGGTATTTCAGGTTCCAGAGTCCCGGGAAGTCCTCCAAAAAACCAGGGCCCTCAATCAGCGCACCAAAGCTATCCGGCTGTTCAATCTCCCGTCCGATCACCTTTCCCTCACAGAGGATCTCTCCAGCCGTCAGCGGAATCATGCCACAAATACTTTTCATCAGAACAGACTTGCCGCTGCCGTTGCGCCCCACCAGGCCGTGAACACTGCCGGTCTCCACCGTCACGCTGACATCCCGAAGCACCACGGCTTTTCCAAACTGCTTGACAGCATGTCGTACTTCCAGCATGTGATCCCTCCTAGTTTCGGAATAATAGCCGACGTTTCTGTAACCAGAATGCCACGGCGGTGACCACCGTCACCCCCGCTGCCAAAAGCCATAGCGCTTCTGACATGGTCCACACAGGATAGACCCTGACTTCCCCCGGCATCTGAATATAGGTCAGATTGCTCCAGCAGAGCGGACAGACCCTTGCGATTCCGTAAGTCACGCTATCCCCCAGGATATTCAGGTCTGCCAGACTGTCCGCTCCGATCAGTGCAATATCGACAGCCAGACCCGCGAGGCGGCTTCCAGCCGCCTGAAACGTGTAGAGGATCCCACCCAACAGGTTGATTCCCAGAAGATACGTGCCAAGGGTATAGCCCATGGCCTGCGGAACGCTCAGCCTCCGAATGATCCGCATGTTGACCGAAAAACCGCCCGGGTAGTAACTATGTTTCTGGGAAAAGCCGGACAAAGCCCTCCCCCATCCCGCCCCTATGAAAATGCGGTTAATATGTGGCAGCCAGATGACCACCTGTACGGTGAGAGTGAACAAAAATGCCAGCAACAGGATAAACAAAAGTTTTCCCCCCAGATAAGCGCGCTCCCCGCTGCGAAAAACTTCATAGATCCGCTGATGGCTGTCGGTAAACACATTGCTGAACAAAAGGATAGCGGAACCGTGCAAAACCAATCGTCCGTAGCGTCCGTTCATGATCAGGGGAAACAGCCAGGGAGACGTTGCCGTCCCGTTGTCTTTGAGATACAAAAAATATCCGTCCATATACTGCCAGAAGTACAGCAGGAGGATTCCCAGGATCAGCCATACCTTCACTTGTTTACCGCATGAAAGGAGGCTTCCCCGGCAGACAGAAATGCCCTTACGAAATCCTTTCATATTCGACTCTTTTCTTCAGCAGATCAGCGGCGGCCGAACCGGCCAGAGCCGTTAACAAACCCAAAAAAGCGGAAAACAGGAAAAAGCGCTGCACCTGATGTTCTGGATATACCAGCATTTCCATGTTTCCAAACCCGGTTTTAAACGGCATCGGGAGCATTTTCATGCTTAGAAAGTTCAACCCCATATACGCCGCCGCGGGCACCGCCAGAGCCAGAAACAGGTCATTTTGCAGCTGGGCCACCAGAAACCCCAGCATAGACCAGAATCCGCAGGCGAGTGCCTGCATCATAAACCGCATCAGCCAGTCGATCGGCAGACTGCCGACGATCAGAAACTCCGGGTTTTTGGCATCTCGCAGGGGAACTCCATTAAGACTGCCCAGCACGACCAACACCGCGGTGCACACCAAATTGGCAACAAGGGAAACGAAAAAAGAACACAGCCAGTGCAGCATAACGCTGTCGCGTACGTATCGCTTCTTACCGATTCTTACCTCTTTGTACTTCCAGGCACCGCTGCGCCATTCACCACAGAAAACGCTTAATGACAGGAATGAACATCCCGCATAAAGGATTGGATGGAACTGGGTCGCCCGGGAAAAGATCATCCAGTATTCCACACTTACCGGATAACTGCCAGAAAGAGTTTGGACAATGTCATACGCAGACATCAATACCGTCGCCATTCCGAGTGCCAAAACCAATATCCCTGTGAACGGACGCTTTACAAGCACCGTAAGAGTTCCCTTGATCATGCTTTCCTTTCCTTTACGGTGACCAGCTTTCTTTGATCCTACTTACTCCACTCCTTTCGTCGGCCACAAGATCTCCCCCGTGATGGCGTTCACATAGATCACGTCCCAAAAAGTTCTGTTCCATCCCCCCTGCTCCTGGTAGGTGGTCTCAAACATCCACACCGGCACGAGATCTGCCAGACAGTCAAACGTTCCCTTTACCTTTGTCACAACCGGGGTATACCGGAAGAGGATCTTCGTGATAAGCCGCTCTTCTCCTTCTGCTATTTCCGTATCTGCATAATAATCCGGGAGATATGTCAGCGCCTTCGAAAGCGGCATTATCTCTTCCGGTTCTTCCCGGGACAGGACATGATAATGCTGGCCTTCGGCAAAGAGCGATTCAAGCCCGTTTCGTCCGACCATCAGGATCACAGTACTGCCAGCCTCATAATTGGCCCGAAAAGAGCGTTGAGTATTGTCAAAGATATAATTGTTGCCGGCCATCTCCAAGCCTTCTATCTCTTCGTTCCAAATAATATAATAGAATTCGTCTTCTTCCGTGAACTCCGGCGGTGTTCCCAGCAACTCTTCCAGTTCGGGAGAACGCTGAAGGATCTCCTGCCACATGGCCATCAGATCCTCCGCTGAAAAACCGACCATCAGCGCCGGCTCCTCCGTAACCGGAATCTTCAGCTGATCCCTTAGCAGAGAATGCATTTCCAGGATCGTCGCAGCACGAGGCAGTTCTTTCAGATCGTCCTGACCGTGAGGTCCAAATTCCACTGGTTCCCGATACAGTCTGGTGGCTGCATCACTGCCCCATTGTTCAACGATATTGTGTTTCCACTCGATATCACTCATGCCGTCATCTGTACCATACAGACACCGCACCATACGATAATTCTCCTGTACGACCAATACCCAGCCATCCGCCGTCCTTCCGCTGCGATATCCCGGCCATTGTGCAACCTCTGGACTCATGATCAATTCTTTTCCCGGCAGCAGGATCGCCGCAATCTCCTCAAATGAAGCGCTGCTGTCAAACTCGGTGTGCAGCACCGGATACGCCATCTGACGAGGCTGTTCTGCATCAGCGTCTACACGAATCCCCGTCATCACTTCTCCGGAAAGATGGCCATTCTCATATGTGATCGTATCAGGGAATACTTCGCGCTTTTCATCCGGATTGGCAGCACACGCAGCGAACATAAGGCACCACAGAACGATCATCCCACCCAAAAGCAACCTTTTCATAGTATCCCCCCCTCAAAAAAGGTTTCACAAAACCGGCAGGGCATTGCCCTGCCGGTCAGAAAGGTTATGACGGTGTAAACGAGCCAGCTTCCATGGCATCGATGTGATCTCCTACCCCTTTCAGAGCATGGCATCTTACTTATAACTCAAGAAAGAATAATCTTTCAATACATACTGCACGAACAGCATGCGAAACTGCACGAATCACACATCACCCCCACGCTCTGATACCAGAATGTTGACCAGGCATCTTCCTTTATTCATTACGGACTCTTACAGGATTAACAATACTGTTTACATATCGCCAACACTTTTTTCCTTATCAAGCATTGTCAGTTCTATCGTCAGACTCTTTTTTTCTTCGTCGTAACAATACTCCATCCGGCCATTATGCCTTTTAAGAACAGTCTGGATACTGCGCATACCCACACCGTGCCTTCCCCACTCAGCTTTTGAAGTCAGCCATTGTCCACCACGTATAAGCGGCTTCTGTACTGCACTGTTTTGAAGCATTACGTTCAATACTTCCCCACCTTGTGTATCACGTGAATGAACGGATAAATCCACATAGGCATCTTTGCTTTTTTCTGCTGCTTCTACTGCATTCTCCAGCAGATTCCCAAAGAGAGCGACCGTTTCTTCATATGAAAGGAAGAACGGAATCTCCTCTTTGCTGGAACAGTGAAAGGAAATACTTTTATTTCGACACTCTTCACGGTATTTTAACAGAATCCGATTCAGGATCGGATTCTGGCTCAAAGATACTTCCTCCCAGGCAAGATTTCCGGCAATTGATCTCACATAGGAAACCAACGATTCCCACTCTCCTTTTTCTGCAAAGGAGCTTACCATCATCATCTGCTTTCGAAAGTCATGCACCAGAATCCGCTGACCTTCATAGAGGTTCAGCTGCTCCTGAACTCCTTGTATCATGTCTTTTTCTTTCCGCTCCTGAGCATTCTGAAGTTGACATATCCTTTCTATATTACGTTGTACGACAAATAGAACCATCATTCCTGACAAATCAGCAATTACAAGGATACATAAGATTGTTAACAGCGGCCATTTCAAAAAAAAGGAGCCGGAAACTAATCTAAGCACATAAAAAAGCCCCCCTAGTCCACTCGTGGCAGAAAAGATAGTAAAGAATATAAGCTCCCTGTTACTATTCAGGCTTATTATATGAATGTGATTTTTTGACAATAACGCTACGATCTCCAAAAGAAAAATCCATATTTGTACCGCCCATATTCTCCTCATTACCTCCACGGTTGCCTTTTCTTCATTTCGATATAGGATGGCTTTTATCAATCCCTTTAATACATACCCTGATAATACAATAGCCAAGGCACCCGTTAACAGGCAAGCAAACATCAGGCATAATAAAAGTGTGTTTTTTCTTTTTGCCTCATTTTTCATACGCTCTTGTTTCCACACTTAGACAGGAATACTGATATTGTGAAAGGTTTACAGCCCTTCCAGCAACGCCTTCGGGATGTCACAGGTACTTGCCACCTTTACGCTCCTCCCGGTGCGGTCGCTCTCTTCCATGGCCTCGATGACATCCAGCAGGTGGGCTGCCCGGGAGGCGTCCATGCGCGACGGCCGGCCTTCCCGGATGGCCGCGGCCATCTCCGCCGGGCCCACGCCGCGGGAATTCTCCGCGTAGAGCTTTGTCATAGGCAGCGGTTGCGGGACGGGGGTCTCGCGGCCGGCGTTCTTCAGGATGCGCACCGGATCACCGAAGTTGTTCGGGCAGCCGAGCAGCAGCACGCCCTCGCGGCCGTAGATCATGAAGTCCGCCAGATCGTGCAGGATGGTCTCGTTCATCTCGGTCAGTGTCCCGGTCAGGCCGCTCTCCAGCTCCACCCACGCAGTGACGATGCTCTCGTTGGGGGTGGGGATCTCTTTGCCGTAGTCCGGCGTGCCGGGCACGGGGTTGACGCGCGTGGGGTACGGCGTGCGGATCTTCGCGGAAACCTCCGCCACCGGGCCCAAGAGGCTGACCAGCGCGTTCAAGTAGTAGATGAGGTAGTCGCGCAGCGCGCCGGCGCCGGGCAGGCGCAGGAAAGGCAGGTACCCGGTCAGAAAATCGTTGCTGCGGGTGATGCAGGCCGAGAACCCGGTCACCTCGCCGATCACGCCGTCTTCGAGGGCTTTCCGGGCCGTCTGCAGGGAGGCGCCCAGCACCGTATCCGGGGCGCACCCCAGGTACAGCCCGCGCTCCGCGGCCAGCCGGCGCAGTTCGGCGGCTTCTTCGGAAGTCTGCGTGATGGTCTTCTCGGTGTAGACGTGCTTGCCGGCCGTAAGCGCCGCCCTGATGAGCGCGTAGTGCGTATCCACCGGGGTGAGCACCAGGACCATGTCCACCTCCGGGTCTGCCAGCATCTCCTCCGTGGTCACGGCCAGTACGCCGTACTCTTCCGCTTTCTTCTGCGCCCGCTCGAAGTGGGCCGCACTCACGCATTTCACGCGCACGCCCGGCATCACGCCGGTGAGGTTCTTTAAGTAAATGCCGCTGATGGCGCCAGCGCCGATCACGCCGATGGTGCAGATGTCACTGTTCATATGCTTCCTCCTTATCAGGCCTTTCTCTGTCTCAGGTATACCAGACCAGGATATAATACATCGTCTCTCCCGGCCGGTGAACGATCAGAAAGCCGTTATCTCTCTCCTTGCTGAGGGTCTCCCTGTACGCGGCCGGCTGCGAGAAATCCCACTCCGGCATGCTCAGCCCGGACTCTGTAAAGAACTTCCACTGCCGTTCCAGCTTCGGCCAGGGCCGCTCAGGCATCGTGAAGGCCTCGTCGGAAAAACCGGCGGCTGCTTCCTCGCATTCGACGGCATAAAACCACACGCCGTCACCGAACCATCCTCCGTCCGAGCTGTGCTGATAATCTATTATGCGCACTTCCTCCGGCAGTTCCACCTCAAACGCTCTGGCGTGACGTGTCAGCATCTCCTGCGCCGTGGGCAGCGGCGGGACTTCCTTCTGGCACCCGGAAGACAACAGCAGCATGACTGACAGCAGCAACAGCACGGTTTTCCTCATCGCAAACCTCCTCTCCTTCCGGCAGGAATGCCCTGCCTCACGCTCCCAGCCGGGAGACGATCTCTTTCACAATTCCCTCCGGCTGCGGGAGTGCGGCATCCGTTTCGGCACCGGCTTTTTCAAACCAGGCGCGCAGTTCTTCCCCGGACACATCCTCCCACCGGCCTCCGCGGCGGACCTCCACCGGAAGGTTTACCTGCAGGCCGCCAAGGCCTGCAAACAGCTCCTCCGGATAGAAGATGTGCGGCTTTTCGCGGCGGCAAAGCCTCCCGGCAAAATCCCTCTCGGACGTGATGGGCGTATCGTACAGGATGCCGCCGTTTCCGGGGCCGATCTTCGCCTGATCGTGCGTGTCCGACCCGGCCTGGATCATCAGGCCGAACCGCTCGGCATAGCAGAGCGCGGCCAGGTTGTCGCCAGCCGTATTGGCGGTGTTGATGCCCTCAATGCCGTCCACCTCCTCCGGGTAGAGATGGATCTGCGTGATGTAGTCGCGGTCCCGGAACGGGTGCGCCTGCATGACGGCACCGCCGGCCTCGTGCACGAGACGGATCATCTCCTCTCTGGTCCAGTGCGGGATCTCCGGGTGGGCCAGCAAAAAGGCCTTGTCCACACCGTAGAGCAGATATTCGTCCCCCTCGAAGTTCTCCTCGATGCCGAAAAACACCGGGAAGCCGATGGCATCGCCCGCCGCTTTGGCCTCCTCATAGCCACGCGTGTAGGCGTTCACGTACTCTTCCCAGAGGAGATCGCGCGAGGGGTGGGTGTTTCCGTGGTAAAAGTGGTCGGTGATGAAGATGCCGGCGTAGCCTTTTGCCTGAAAGATGGCCGGGTACTCCCGCCCCGGCGTTTTGCCGCAGGCACTCCCCTCCACCGTGTGCAGATGCGTCTCGTAGCGGTACATAAACAGACTTCCTTTCGTTTCTGGGTTCAGTATAGCATACCCGGTGCCCGGTGCGCATCCGGGTGTTTTCGGTGATCGTTCTTTTTCAGGCTGTCTTGCGAATACGCGCATCGGACAGTAAAATGGAAACCAGAAGAAGGCTTGTCCGTCCGGGGCTGTCCGGACACACGATCCAGGAAAGGAGTCCGTATGTGGAATCAATGGAACACCGGCGATTACGCCGGCATGATCGCCGAGACCATTTCGCTGCGGGGCTGGCATGGCGATGCCATCCGCGCCTATCACGCCCGGCCGCTCACACCGGGCCCGCACCCGGGGCTGGTGCTGATCCCGCACATTCCGGGGTGGGATGAGTGGCAGCGCGAGTGCGCCAGACGTTTTGCCGAGCACGGGTATGAAGTGGTCTGCCCGGACATCTACGCCCGCGTGGGCACAGGCCGTCCGGCGGATATTGCCGCCCAGTCCATGGCCGAAGGCGGCCGGCCCGACGAGCAGGTGATGGGCGATACGGCGGCGGCGCTGGATTTCCTGCACCTCTCCCCTACCGGAAACGGCAAGGTGGGCGTCATCGGCATGTGCTCGGGCGGACGGCACGCGTATCTGGCTGCCTGCTCCGTCGACGGTTTTGACGCCTGCGTGGACTGCTGGGGCGGCGGCGTGGTACAGGCCCCCGAACAGCTCTCCGAAAAGCAGCCCGTCTCGCCGGCGGATCTGACCGAAAACCTCTCCTGCCCGGTGCTGGGCATCTTCGGAAACGACGACCGGCGCCCGGACGTGGCCGAGGTGGACGCGCTGGAAGCCCGGCTGAAGGCCGCCGGAAAAGAATATGAATTCCTGCGCTACGACGGCGCCGGCCACGGCATCTGGTACTACGACCGGCCGGTCTACCGCCAGGAGCAGGCCATGGATTCGTGGAACAAATGCATACAATGGCTGGACGCTCATCTGAAATGAAGCTCTCGTTTTCTCCCATGATCAAGCCGGCAGGCTCCGCCTGCAACATGCGCTGCGATTACTGCTACTATCTGGGCACGGACTACGGGCCCGGACGGGTGCCTGCGCGCATGGATGAGAAGATGCTGGAGACGGTCATCCGGGCGGTCATTGGGGCGTCAACGGGACCCGTAGTGCCGTTTACCTGGCACGGCGGCGAACCGGCGCTGATGGGCCTGCCGTTTTTTCGGAAAGTGGTGGAGCTGCAGCGGAAATACCTCCCGGAAGGGTGGGAGGCCTGGAACAACCTGCAGACCAACGGGACGCTTCTGACGGAAGACTTCTGTGCGTTTCTGGCCGAAAACCATTTCGATGTGGGCGTAAGCCTGGACGGCACGCCCGCCCTGCACGATGCGCACCGCCGCTTTGCGGACGGCTCGCCCTCGTGGGAGACGGTGGAAGCGGCCGTGAAGCGCCTGCAGGCCGCCGGCATCCAGCCGGACCTTTTGTGCACCGTGAACGCGGATACCGCCGCGCACGGCCGGGAGGTGTACCGGCACCTGCGGGACCTCGGCACCGGGTGGGTGCAGTTCCTGCCGGTGACGGACCGCGGGGCGAGAAGCGCCCCGGCGGATGTTCCGGCCGGTCTTGCCGGGAAAGCCGCTCCCGACATGGTCTCTCCCTCCATCGGCGGCGCGCCGGCCGATAGGCCCACCCCCGCCGCGGTGGACGGCCCGGCCTACGGACGGTTTTTGAAGGAAGTCTTCGCGGAGTGGTTCTTCCACGATCTCGGCCGCACCAACGTACAACTGTTCGCGGAGACCGCGAAGATGCTGGCCGGCGGCGAGCCGGCGCTGTGCACGCTCACGAAAACCTGCGGGCTGACGCCCGTCATCGAAGCCGACGGCCGGGTGTACGCCTGCGACCATTTCGTGGATGAAGGGCACTGCCGCGGACAGATCCGGCTTCCGGCTGTTCCGACCGCAGCACCGGATGATCCCCGGGATGAAACGGTTTCGGATACGGCAGACACCGGTCCGTCGCTGGCCTCCCTGCTCACCTCTCCGGAACAGACAGCCTTTGGCGCCGCCAAGGCGGATCTGCCGCCGGAGTGCCAGACCTGCCCGTGGGAGACTCTCTGCCACGGCGGCTGCCCGAAGGACCGGTACCGCCTGGCCTCGGACGGCAGCCGGCGCCTAAACG
>CAMJGH010000007.1 GCA_946405185.1 uncultured Lachnospiraceae bacterium | reverse complement strand
CCATCACCGCCATGGATAACCTGTCCGAGAAGGACCGCTACGATGTCATGAAGTTCCTGGCCGACACGGACCAGTTCTTCCTGAACATCATGATGGCCACCGGCAAGTCCATCGTGGACGGCGCCCGCCGCCATATGGCCGGTACCGTGGTTACCACGATGTGCCGCAACGGCGTGGACTTCGGTATCCGCATCGCCGGTATGGGCGACGAGTGGTTCACCGGCCCGGTCAACACCCCGAAGGGTCTGTACTTCACGGGTTACGACGCCGAGGACGGCTGCCCGGATATCGGTGACTCCGCCATCACGGAGACCGTCGGTGTGGGCGGCATGGCCATGATCGCGGCTCCGGCCGTCACCCGGTTCGTCGGCGCCGGCGGCTACGAAGATGCCCGCCGCACCTCCGAGGAGATGACCGAGATCTGCATCGACCACAACCCGAACTACATCATCCCGAACTGGAGCTTCAAGGGCACCTGCCTTGGCATCGACGCCCGTCTGGTCGTGGAGAAGGGCATCACCCCGGTCATCAACACCGGTATCGCCCACAAGGTGGCCGGCTTCGGTCAGATCGGCGCCGGTACCGTGCATCCTCCGATCCAGGCATTCGAGAAGGCCGTCCTGGCCTACGCGAAGAAGCTCGGCTTCGAAGAGTAAACCAGCCGGATCCGTTCTGACACCCGACTGAAAGGCCTGTCTGCGCCGGGGGGAAACCTCCGGCGCAGGTCTTCGGCGGGTCAGGTCTTACCAAAAACAGAAGAGAGGCAGAAGGAGATTTCAGATGGATAAAAAAACGATCGTGATCGCCCTCGGCGGTAATGCCCTCGGAAACAACGTGGCGGAGCAGCGCGTGGCCGTCGCCAAGACCGCCAAGGTGATCGTGGATCTGGTAGAGCGCGGTGACAATCTGATCATCACGCACGGAAACGGCCCGCAGGTGGGCATGATCCAGAAGGGCATGGAGTATCTGGCCCAGAAGGACCCCACGCAGATGATCCCGCTGCCGTACAGCGTGGCCATGAGCCAGGGGTACATCGGCATCGACCTGCAGAATGCCATCAAATATGAACTGCATGCCCGCGGCATCGACAAGAAGGTGTCCACCATCCTGTCGCAGGTGGAAGTGGATCCGGCCGATCCGGCCTTCCGCAATCCCACCAAGCCCATCGGCAGCTTTATGACGAAGGAACAGGCGGAAGCCCTCGAAGCGCAGGGCATCACCTGCATGGAAGATGCCGGCCGCGGCTACCGTCAGGTCGTGGCATCGCCCATGCCCAAGCGCATCCGCGAGCTGGAGACCGTCCGGACGCTCGTGAACGCCGGCCACGTGGTCATCACCTGCGGCGGCGGCGGCATCCCGGTGGTCTGCGATGAGGAAGGGCGCCTGGTCGGTTCCAACGCCGTCATCGACAAGGACAATGCGTCCAGCCTCCTGGCAGCCATGCTGGGAGCGGACTTCCTGGTCATCCTGACCGCCGTCGAAAAAGTGGCCATCAACTGGGGGAAACCCAACCAGGAATGGCTTTCGGACTTGACGGTGGCGCAGGCCAGGCAGTATATTGCGGAAGAGCAGTTTGCCAAAGGCTCCATGCTTCCCAAGGTGGAAGCGGCCATCCGCTTTGCGGAATCCGGAAAGGGGCGCTCGGCGCTGATCACGCTGCTGGACAAGGCGGCGGACGGCATCAGCGGGAAGACCGGAACCGTGATCCACGCGTAAGGATCATTCCCCTTGTGAAAGGAAGGTAATATGGACAGTATTCCGTTGAATCTGGTGATGTGGATCGCCGCTGTGGCCCCCATCGTCGTACTCATGATCCTGATGCTGGGTCTGCAGTGGGGGGCCGCCAAGGCCGCTCCCGTAGGCCTTGTGATCGCCCTGATCTCCGGCATCGTGCTCTACAAGGCGCCGGCCAACCTCCTGCTGTGGGAAGGCTTAAAAGGCCTGTGGAGCGCCGTCACGGTGCTGCTCGTGGTGTGGCCGGCCATCCTCATCTACGAGGTGTCGGACCACGTAGGCGCCTTTAAGGTGTTCCGCGCGGGCATGCAGAAGTTCACCCCCAACGAACTGCTGCAGATCATCATCATCGGCTGGGTGTTCGTCAGCTTCCTGCAGGGCATCACCGGTTTCGGTGTGCCGGTCGCTGTCGGTGCTCCGCTGTTAGTGGGTCTGGGCGTGCATCCGCTGTTCGCCGTCATCATCCCGCTGATCGGCCATGCCTGGGGCAACACCTTCGGCACACTGGCCGTGGCGTGGGACCAGCTGGTCGCCACCACCGGCATCGCCGGGCAGTCCCTGCTGGCCACCGCTGCCTGGGCGGCCGTGTTCATCTGGGTGTGGAACGCCATCACCGGCATCGCCATCTGCTGGTTCTACGGCGGGGCCAAGGCGCTGAAGAAGGGCGCTCCGGCGGTCATCATCATCTCGCTGATCCAGGCGGGCGGGCAGCTGGCCCTCTCCCAGGTCAACCAGACGCTGGCCTGCTTCGTGCCCTGCTGCGTGGCGCTGGTCGTCAGCGTCCTGCTGGGCCGCACGGGCCTGTACAACAAGCCGTGGCGCGTGGAAGACTCCAAGCTCATGGACCGCACCAAGACGGCGGAAGCCTCCGCGGATGACATGCCGAAGGGCATGGGCATGATGCAGGCGTTCTTCCCCTACATCCTGCTGACGGTCATCACCCTGGTGGTGCTGCTCATCCAGCCCATCAAGAACTTCCTGGGCCAGGTCAAGATCGGCTTCGGCGTGCCGGAGACCGTGACCGGCTACGGCTACGTCAACGGAGCGGCTGCTCTGTATTCGCCGGTCTCCATCCTGACGCACGCGTTCACGTTCCTGCTGCTGTCCTCCCTGATCGGGTATTTCTACTTCATGAAGCACGGCTGGGCCGATGCCAAGGGCTTCGGGAAAGTCCTGAAACTTTCCTTCAAGGAGACCGCCCCGTCCGCCATCGCCGTTATCGCTTTCCTGATGATGAGCCGTATCATGGGCGGCACCGGTCAGACCGTCGTGCTGGCCCGCGGCATCGCGCAGGTGCTGGGCAAGGGCTACGCGGTCCTGGCGCCGGTGGTCGGCATGCTGGGTTCGTTCATGACCAGCTCCAACATGGCCTCTAACGTCCTGTTCGGCGAGTTCCAGCTGGAGACGGCCAGACTCTTAAACTTCAACCCGGCTCCCATCCTGGGCGCCCAGACGGCCGGCGGCGCCATCGGCAACACCATCTGCCCCGGCAACATCATCCTGGGTACCACGACGGCCGGTATCCTCGGCCAGGAGGGCCTGGTGCTGCGCAAGATCCTGCCGCTTACCGTGACGGCGGCCGTGATCGTCGGCGTCATCCTGTTCCTGACGCTGGTGGTCTTCTGATCGCACGATGTGAAATGGATCCATCCTCCGGGAACGGAGGATGGATTTTTTAGAAGATTTTCACTGAAATTCGGTTGACCGCTATTGACAGTAAAAACCAAAGAAGCGTATAATTTAATCGAAACTGACGGACGAAAGGAGTGCGGCGGACCGTTCGGGGAGGCAAAGCATGAAGGACCTGCAGTCGGAATATCGCAGTGAATACAAAAACCAGAACCTTCGTCAGATGCGGCGGTATCTGAAGCTGACGCAGAAGGAGTTCCTGGACCGGTTCTTCCAGGACGATGACGGCAACCGGCGCATCAGTGTGGCCACGCTCTCCAATATGGAGGCGCGCGGCGGCCCTCAGCTGGACATGCTGATCATCCACATCTCGGAGCAGATCGGGTGTGATCCCATGATCTTCGAGATGGAACCGGAGAATTTCTACAATCAGCTGAGCGAGATCCTGGCGGACCAGCGCGCCGAGGCGGAGATCCGCGAGAACGGCGAGAAGAAGGGTAACATCGCCCGGCTGGTCAACCGCCTGACCATGCACTTTGCGGACCAGCTCTTAAGCGGTCAGATCAAGCGTGGGGACCAGATCGATTCGGACCGCACGCTTGCCAAGGACATGGGCGTGGGGCGCTCGGCCATCCGCGAGGCGCTGAAAGTCCTGGATGTCATGGGCCTCATCGACATCCGCCCGGGCGACGGCACCTACATTTCCAGCCGCGAGAGCGAGTTCTTCATCATCCCGCTGTCATGGTCGCTGTTCATGAACAGCAACCAGGTGGACAACATCCTGGAGATGCGCGATATCGTGGAGGTCCGCTCGGCGGAGCTGGCGGCGCAGTGCCGCGACGAGCGCAAGCTCACCCATCTGGGCACGGTGTTCCATGAGATGCAGCAGGCCTACGTCAGCAAGGACGTGAAGGAATTCCTGGATCTGGACATCGAGTTTCATCTGGTCATCGCGGACTGTTCCGGCAACCAGATCCTTTCGTCGCTGATCCAGACCATCCGCAACCTCTTAAAGTGGGTCAGTGAATCCGGCATGAGCACCGAAGAGCATCTGCGCATCATCTACGAAGAGCACCAGCGCATCTACGGGTGCATCATCTCCGCCAACCCGGAGGGGGCCGGCAAGGCCATGCACGAGCATATGGAGCGCTCCCGCAAGCGCTATACGCTGTAAAATCGACAATCATCGGATCATGTGGGACCGCCTCCTCCGGGAGGCGGCCCCGCGGCGTCTAAGGGCGTCTTTCAGGGTGTTTACCGGGCGCGGCAGGATATGGTATCATGACAGCAGGGCCAAACGTGTTTTGACCCCGGCATCACATCATACTCCGGGAATACCGGAGAGCAGGAGGAAGAGCCATGGCAGCGGGATACGCGGTGATCGGTGCAGACGGGCGGGAGACGGCGCGCAGCGCGGCGTTTGACGAAGCGGACGTGACGCAGCGCGTGCCGCTTGCCGATGGGAGCACCCTGCTGGTCTCCGGAGGGTCCGAGACGGAGGCACTGCGGCGGGAACTGGCGCAGGCGCGCCAGACCAACGACGCGCGGCAGACGTTCATGAGCCGCATGTCGCACGATATCCGCACGCCCATGAACGCCATCGTGGGGCTGACGGCGTTAGCCCGCACGCATATCGATGAAAGGCCCCGCGTGGCCGACGCCCTCATGAAGATCGAGACGGCCAGCACGCAGCTGCTGTCGCTCATCAACGAAGTGCTGGATATGTCCTACCTGGATTCCGGGCGCTTCCGTGTGGCTTCGGCGCCGTTTGCGCTTTCAGACCTGCTGCACGCCGTGATGACCGTCATCCGTCCGCTGGCGGAGAAGAAGCAGCAGACACTGCGGCTGTCGGCAGGCGCCGTGGAAGCCGAAAACTTCCGGGGGGATGCCGACCGCCTGCGCCAGGTGTTTGTCAACATCGCGAACAACGCCGTCAAATACACGTCGGAGGGCGGCCGGATCGGGCTGTCGGTGAGCGTGACGAAGACCGGACAGACCGCCCTGCTGCGCTTTGTCTGCCGGGACAACGGCATGGGCATGAGCGAGGCGTTCCTGGCCCGCCTGTTTGAGCCTTTTGAGCGCGCCGAAAACGGCGCCGTCTCCCGGACGGAGGGGACCGGCCTCGGCATGAGCATCGTCAAAAAGCTGACGGAAGCCATGGGCGGCTCCATTGCGGTGAAGAGCCGCGAGTGGATGGGCACGGAGGTAACGGTGGAGGTGCCGCTGGAATGTGTGGAGCAGGAGCCGGTTCCGGCAGCGCTCACCGGACGGAAGCTTCTCATCATCGAGGCGGACGAAGACCGCCGGGCGGCGTATGAGCGCATCCTCGGGGAGGCCGGCGCCATGCTGACGGTGGTGCCGGGGGCTTCCGAGGCGGTGGAGGCGCTCACGGAGGCCGCCTTCACGGGCACGCCGTTTTCGCTCTGCGTCATCGGCGGGAGCCGGACGGACGACGGGACGCTCTATGACGCGGCGGAGTACCTCCATCAGGCATCCCCCGGCATGGTACTGGTGCTGGTCAGCGATGACGACTGGGACAAGATCGAATACCGCGCCGGGCGCGCGGGCATCCGGTATTTCCTGCCGCTGCCGTTCTTTGCCGGGTCGCTGACGGCGGGGCTCTCCCGCGCGCTCACCGGCGAAGAGAGCGGGGGGACGGTGACCGAAGCGCCGGATCTGACCGGGATGCACCTGCTGCTGGCCGAAGACAATCCGATCAACCGGGAGATCGCGCTGGAATTCCTGAAGAGCACACACGCCGCCGTGGACGCGGCGGAAGACGGGCGTGCGGCCGTAAACACGTATCTGCAGAGTGCGCCGGGCACCTACGGCTGCATCCTGATGGATGTGCAGATGCCCGTGATGGACGGGTATGAGGCCACCCGGGCCATCCGCGAAAGCGGCCGGCCGGACGCGGACGTGCCCATTTACGCCATGACCGCCAACACGTTTGCCGAAGACATCGCCAGAGCCCGGGAAGCCGGCATGAACGGGCATATCGCCAAGCCGGTGGACATTGCGGTGCTGATGCAGACGCTGCGCCGCCTCCGGTAACGGCGCCATGAGGAGAAAGGCATGAAAGCCTGGCAGCAGGAGTACATCGATACGGTCAGACGCATCCGGGATGAAGGCGAAGGCCTGTCCCGGCAGGAGGCGCGCGCCCTGAAAGGCCGGTGTGACCGCCTGCTTTCCGAAGAACTGTTCCCGGAACTGGACGGGCTGTACGGTGCCTCCGCGCAAGACCTGGCGGATCTGCGCGCCTTTGCCGACGTGCTCTCGGACGGTCTGACCAACCTGGACACCAGTCTGTGCGCGACCATCTACGACGCCCTGGTATCGCTGGCCAGAGCACGGCGGGACCGCGCCGGCCTGATCCGGGAACTGTACAAACTGGGCAACGCCCTGTTCTTCCAGCGCCGCATGGTCATGGGGGTAGCGGACGAAGAGGCGGACGCTTTTGCCTTCCGCAACGAGATGGTCTATACCGAGGCGGCTTCGTTCCTGCGATGGTTTGAGGAGATCGGCGATGAAGAGGCTAGGGGCTGCATCGTCCGCTCCATCGCCAACATCGCGCTGTGCGCCAAAAACCGCCACCGCCGCATCGCGGCGAGCGCCCGGGTGCTGGAACTGACCAAAGACGAGCGCATGCGGGCGCTGGCACCGGGGCTTCCCTGGGAGCACTTCCGCACCCGCACGCACCAGCAGATGAGTTCGAACCGCAGCGTCCTTTCGCGCGGGGACTTAAGCCGGCAGGAACTGATGCAGGTGCTGGATTCCTGCTACGTGGTCTTCTTTTCCGAAGAAAAGGCGGACCAGCGGAACGTCCGGTGGCTGTGGCCGTACTATGAAATGGAATACAGCTGCGGGTATGTAAGCCTGGAGGTCACGATGGGGCGTCTGGAAGGGCTGATCCGCAGCACGGAACCGGGGCGCTATGACGTGCCGGGACTGTACGGCAATATCCAGCTGCCCATCTATTACGGGAGGCTGATGGCGGCCAATCCGGAACTGTTTGACGATGCGCACCACCTGGCGTTCCTGAACGAGGCGTATGAGCGAATGATGGATACGTTCCGCGCCGTGCCGCCGGAAGCGCGCGGCGACAACTTCTTCTACAACGTGACGCTGGTCATCTCGGACGAGGTGGAGCGGGAGGGGATCCTCTCCTACCGGGAGATCACAAAGGAACTCATGGGGATGCTGGGCGGCAGCCTGATGGCAAAAGGGCGGCTGGCCGGACGGCTTCTGGTGCGGTTTGCGAAGGCCATGCTGGCGCGTGACCCCGCGTGCTTTGACGAACTGCCTTTTCTGGCGGAGGAAGAGGGGCCGGAAGCAAGGCGTCAGGCGGTGCTTTCCTATGCGGCGGAGTGCGGGATGTACGCGGACTTCGGGCTGATCAAGATGAATCTGGAGCGGCTGATGCGCACGAGGCGCCTGCTGGAAAGCGAAGAGCGGATGTACCGGCTGCACACGGTCTCCGGGTGGTATGACCTGAAGAACCGCGCTTCCACGGAGCGCTTTGCCGACCCGGCGCTCGGCCATCACGCATACTACGACGGCAGCGGCGGATATCCCGGCCGGTATGAGCGGACGGCTTCCCCGTACCGGTCCATGACGGATGCCGTGGCGGTGGCCATGCGGCTTCTCGAACGCGGGGACGAAACGCCCGAAGAGGCGGTGGAGGCGGTGTTTGCGGACGAGGGCACCCGGTTCTCGCCGTTGGTGACGGCGGCACTGGCCGACTGCCGGGAGGCGGTATTACGGGAGCTTGAGGCAGAAGAAAGCGCCTTCTTCTGAACGTACAGGCAGGACAGGATATCAGATGGCAGAACTTGCGGAGGTATTATCCATGACGGACAAAGAGAGAGTGTTGGCAGCGTTTCACAATCAGCCCACCGACAAGCTGCTGGTGGCGTTCTGGCACCACTATCTGGAGGATGAGCTGGTCGACGGCCTGCATCACCCGAAGTTTGTGGCGAAAAACATCGCCGGTGCGAAGACGTTTTACGAGGAGTTCCACCCGGCGTTCGTGAAGGTCATGACGGACGGGCTGTTCTTCATGCCGTTTGCCTATGAGGACGCGCACAGCGCCGCGGATATGGCGGATCTCCGGCCGGAAGCGGATCTGGAAGCGTATCTGGACCGTTCCGTGGAGTTTGCCAAAGACCTGCGGGCTATGTACGGGCCGGATGTGCTGATGTTCTACAACATCTTCTCGGCGGCCTTCCAGGTGAACCACCGCATGCGCCAGACCCATCCGGAGATGGCGGAGGCCGGCGGCGGGTCGTCCATCGCGTGGCTGCTGAAGCAGGATCCCGAGGCCGTCAAAGCGGCCCTCGATAAGATCACGGACGTGACGCTGGAGCTGATCGACCGCATCCTGGGTGCCGGCATTGCGGACGGCATGTATTTTTCCGTCTCCCAGTTCAACCGGCTGGTGGACGATGAGACTTACCGGAAGTATCTGATGCCCGGCGAGAAGCGCATCATCGAGCGCGCCAACCGGTACGCGAAGGACAACATCCTGCACATCTGCGGGTGGCGCGGGTCCCGCAACAACCTGTCGCTGTTCACGGACTATGACTGCAGCGTGATCAACTGGGCGGTGCACGCCGAGAATGTCTCGCTTGCCGAAGGCAAGAAGATGTTCGGCGGCAAGTGCGTGATCGGCGGCTTCGGCAACGACAGAACGGACCTTCTGTGCGCCGGCACCAAAAAAGAGATCCAGGACTACGTGGAGCAGATCGTGGCGGAAGCCGGCACCACCGGCGTGATCATCGGCGCGGACTGCACCACGCACCTGCAGACGCCGGACGCGCACATCCACTGGGTGTACGAAAAGGCGGCGGAGATCTCGGAGCGGCTGCTGCAGAAGTGAGTGCGGCAGGATCATAAAAAAGAGATGGGTTCCGGCGGAGCAGCGGCTCCGCCGGATTGTTTTTTGTCCGCTTTTCGGATACAATGACTCTGTCTGTCCGGAAATAACGGACAGCGGGAGGTACCATGGGTTCACCGAAACTGCTCTTTTTTGATATCGACCTGACGCTCTGGGACCGGCAGAACTTCATCCCGGAGAGCACCGTGCGGGCGTTAAAAGCCGCGCAGGCCAACGGCCATAAGATCTTCCTCAACAGCGGCCGCTCCCGCAGCTACATCCGCAAGAAGGAACTGCTGGACATCGGCTTTGACGGCATCGTCTCCGGCGACGGCGTGCGCATCGAGATGGGGGATGAGGTGCTGTTCTCCCGCGTGCTGGACAAAGACCTGGCCATCCGCGCGGTGGAAACCTGCCGCCGCCACGGCTTCTGGGTGATGCTCGAAGGCCCGCACCATCTGTATTTTGACATGGACGAGTTCCAAAACGATGCCTACGCGCAGAAAGTCCGCAGCGAGATGGAGGAGGACTACCGGCCTCTCTCCGACCTCTGGGGCGAGTGGGAGACGGACAAGCTCTCCTGCGCCACGCCGGTCTCCGACGAGGAGCGCCTGGCCTGCTACGAAGAGCTGAAGGACGATTTCGACTTCCTGGTCCACGGGCCCATCGTCACCGAAATGGTGCCCAAGGGGTTCAACAAAGGCACGGGCATCCGGTTCCTCTGCGAGCATCTGGGCGTGCCGGTGGAGGATACCTTCGCCTTTGGGGACAGTATGAACGATATCGATATGTTAAAGGCCGCCGGCACGAGCGTCTGCATGGGCAACGGCCAGGAGGAGGCCAAGGCCGCCTCGGATTATGTGACCGCCACCCTCTGGGAGGACGGGATCGAGAAGGCGCTGAAGCATTTTGGACTGATATAAGGAGGATGACTGATCATGAAAAACCGCTCTGAGATCGCACCGGAGTTTACCTGGGACCTGTCCCACATCTTTGCCACCCAGGAAGCCTGGGAGGCCGCTTACGCCGACTGCGAGGCCGGCATGGCGAAGATCCCCGGCCTGCGCGGCCGCATCGGGAAGTCCCCGGAAGAACTGAAGGCCGTCTACGACGAGATGTACGCCTATGAGCAGAAGCTGATGCGCGTGGGCGAGTACGCCTTTCTGTCCAAGGCGCTGGACGGCGGCGATGTGAACGCCCAGAAGATGTGCGACCGCGTGATCACGCTGGAGACCCGCGTGATGGCCGGCATGGCCTTCCTGGAGCCGGAACTGATGGCCATCCCGGAGGAGACTCTCTCCGCGTGGCTCAAGCTCCCGGAACTGGCCGGATACCGCCACATCTTGGAGGATGCCACCCGCCTGCGCGCGCACGTGCTGGACGAAAAGAGCGAGGCCATGATGGCGCGCTTCGGGCGCATCACCGGCACCGCTTCCGACGTGTATGACATGCTGACGAACGTGGAGATGCAGTGGCCCGTCATCAAAGGCGAGGACGGGGCCGATGTGACCGTCACGCCCGGGATGTTCCATCCGCTGCGCGAGTCCAAGGACAAGCGCGTGCGCGACGATGCGTTCAAGGCCATGTTCGGCGAATACGGGAAATTCAACAACACGCTGGCCACCATCTACGGCGGCAGCGTGAAGAAGGACAACCTTCTGGCGGACCTGCGCGGGTATTCCTCCGCGCGCGCCGCGTCGCTTTCCAGCAACAACGTGCCGGAGAGCGTCTACGACGCGCTGATCACGGCCGTTCGCGGCGCCGTGCCGTCCATGGAGAAGTACCTGGCGCTGCGCGCGAAGGCCCTGAAGACCGAAAACCTGGACGTGTATGACCTCTACGTTCCCATCGTGGAGGGCGTGGACTGGCCGATGAGCTACGAGGAGGCCAAAGACCTGGTCATCAAGGCCGTGGCGCCGCTGGGAGAGGAGTACCAGAACGTGCTGCGCGAGGCCTACGCCAACCGCTGGATCGACGTCTACGAGACCCCCGGCAAGGAGAGCGGGGCGTTTTCGGCCGGCATCTACGGCGTGCACCCGTACGTGAAACTGAACTTTGCTGGGACGCTGGATGACGCCTTCACGCTGGCGCACGAGCTGGGACACTCCATGCACTCCTACCGTTCGTCCGCCGCGCAGGACTTTGCCAACCACGACTATTCGCTGCTGGTGGCCGAAGTGGCTTCCACCGTCAACGAGGTGCTGCTGACCAAGTATCTGCTCTCCGTGGAGACGGATCCGAAGCGCCGCGCCTACGTGCTCAACCACTTTCTGGAGGGCTTCCGCACCACGGTCTTCCGTCAGACGCTCTTCGCGGAATTCGAGTACAAAGCCCATCAGGCGGAGCAGGCCGGGACGCCGCTGACCGCCGCCTTCCTGAATGACCTCTACGCGGGCCTGGTGAAGGACTATTATCCGACCGCCGCCATGCGCGAGGAGCTGAAGTACGAATGGAGCTTCATCCCGCACTTCTACAACAACTTCTACGTGTACGTGTACGCCACGGGCTTCTGCTCGGCCGTGGCCATCGCCTCGGGCATCGTGGAGAGCGGCGATGCGTCTGCCTATCTGAAATTCCTCTCCACCGGCGGGTCGGATTATCCCATCAACGAGCTGAAGATCGCCGGCATCGACCTGACCAGCCCTGCCGTGGTGGCCAACGCCATGAAGGTGTTTGATGAAAGTATCGATGAATTGGCTGAACTGATCGGTTAACCTGTCATGAAAGGAGCACCCGCATGACTCACGAGAAGTTCCACTACCGCACACAGGAAGAACTGGAAGCGCGCGCGGCGGAGCTGGGCCTGCACATCCCGCTGGCGGCGGACACCCACGTGCTGGCAGAGCCGGTTTTGTTTGCCGGACGGATGGTTCCGAACCGCCTGGGCGTCGCGCCCATGGAAGGCGCGGACTCGCTGCCGGACGGCAGGCCTTCCCAGCTGACGTACCGCCGCTACACGCGCTACGCCGAAAGCGGCGCCTCCGTGGTCTGGTTTGAGGCCATCTCGCTGGTGCCCGAAGGCCGGTCTTCCCGCACCCAGCTCTACATCAGCAAAGAGAACCTGGATGATTACAAGCGCCTGGTGGAAGCCACCAAGGAGGCGGGCCTGAAGAAGAACGGGTATGAGCCGTTCACCGTCATGCAGGCCAACCACAGCGGGCGCTATTCCAACCCGGACAATCACCCCGCGCCCATCATCGCGGAGCGCATGCCGTGGCTGGAGCAGTTCCGGGCGGCAGATGATTCCTGCATCGTGACGGACGACTATCTGGACCGCCTGGTGGAGACATTCGGCGAAGGCGCGAGACTGGCCAAAGAAGCCGGTTTTGACGCGGTGGATGTCAAGAGCAGCCACGGGTATCTCTTCCAGGAGATGATCGGCGCCCGGCTCCGCCCCGGCAAGTACGGCGGCAGCTACGAAAACCGCACCCGGCTGTTAAAAGACAGCATCGCGGCCGCGAAGCGCGAGGAGACGGATAAGTTCCTTGTCACCTCCCGCATCGGCATTTACGACGGGTACGTCTACCCCTACGGGTTTGGCGTGAGCGAAGAGAGCCCGGATGCCCCGGATCTGGCCGAGCCCATCCGGCTGCTGAAGGAACTGCGGGATGATCACGGCCTTTCGATGGTCTGCCTGACCATGGGCAACCCCTACGCCACCACACACGTGACGAGGCCGTACGATGCCGGCATGTACGTACCGCCGGAGCACCCCCTGGAGGGCATCGCCCGGATGTGTGCGGGCATCGGGCAGGTGAAAGCCGCCGTGCCGGAGATGACCATCTTTGCCTCGGCGCCCAGCTACCTGCGGCGCTACGCGGACCTCTACACCGCGGGCTGCGTGGAAGAAGGCCTGTGCGACGGGATGCTCTTTGGGCGTCTGTCGTTTGCGGATCCGGATTTTGCCAACGAGATCCTGAAAACCGGGCGGCTGGATCCGAAGCGCGTGTGCCTGACCTGCGGCAAGTGCGGCGATCTGATCCGCTCGCACAAGCCCACCGGGTGCGTGGTGCGCGATTCCGAGGTGTTCGTGCCGTTTTACAAGGATTATCTGGAAGGCAGGGACTCCCTGCCGGAGAATTTCCGGGGGTAAGATCATGAAAAAGACAGCCATCATCACCGGCGGCACGCGCGGCATCGGCGCGGCCATCACCCGGAAACTGGCCCGGCAGGGGTACCTGGTGATCCCGGCGGCCACCGGCCCGGAAGAAAAGAACGCGGAGTTTTTAAACAGCCTGCGCGCCGCCGGCGCCGAGGTGCACTACGTGCGCTGCAACGTGGCGGACGCGGCAGACCGCGAAAACCTGGTGAAGGAGGCCGCGTCGCTTACCGGCCGGATCGACGTGCTGGTCAATAACGCCGGCGTGGCACCTCTCGTGCGCGCGGATCTTTTGGAGATGACGGAAGAGAGCTTTGACCGCGTCACCGGCATCAACCTGAAGGGCACGCTGTTCTTAACACAGCTGGTGGCCAGGCAGATGGTCGGGCAGGAACCGGCAAACGGCCGCCGCGGCGCCATCGTGAACGTGGGCTCGTGCTCGGCGGAGGTGTCGTCCGTCTCCCGCGGCGAGTACTGCGTCTCCAAGGCGGGCGTGTCCATGGTGACCACGCTGTTTGCGGACCGGCTGGCCGGCGAAGGCATCACCGTCAACGAAGTGCGCCCCGGCGTCATCGCCACGGATATGACCGGTGCCGTCAAGGAGAAGTATGACAACCTGATCGCGCAGGGGCTGTTTCCCATCGCGCGCTGGGGCCGTCCGGAGGACGTGGCCGAAATGGTGGCGTTCTTCTGTTCGGAAGCTGTCAGCTACACCACCGGCAACTACGTGGATGTGGACGGAGGGTTTCACATTAAGAGGCTATAATGGCAAAATCAAAAGACAAAGAGATCATCCGCGACCTGACCACCGGGAGCGTTCCGGGAACGCTCCTGCGCTTTGCGCTGCCCTTAATGCTGTCAGGCGTGCTGCAGATGGTCTACAACATGGTGGACATGGTGGTGGTCGGCCGCTTTGTGGGCACGCAGGGCCTGTCGGCCGTGTCCATCGGCGGCGAAGTGCTGCAGCTGATCATGTTCGTGGCCATGGGCATCAGCAACGCCGGGCAGATCCTGATCTCGCGCTACGTGGGCGAAGGCCGGCGCGACCTGGTGGGCAAGATGGTCGGCACGCTCTTCACGCTGCTCATGAGCCTGGCCGTCATCCTCACGGTGGTCTTCCTGTTTGCCTACCGCGGCGTCATGAGCTGGCTGAACACGCCGGAAGACATCTGGGAGTACACGCGCCAGTACGCCGTCACCTGCGTGTACGGCATCGTCTTCATCTACGGGTACAACCTGGTGTCGGCCATCCTGCGCGGCATGGGGGATTCCAAGCACCCGTTTATGTTCATCGCGCTGGCGTCCGTCATCAACATCGTCCTGGACATCCTGTTTGTGGGGCCCCTGAAGATGGGACCGTTCGGCGCGGCGCTGGCCACAGTCATCGGCCAGGCGGTGAGTTTCCTCTGTGCGCTCATCTTCCTCTACCGCAACAAAGAGGAGATCCACTTCGACTTTCATCCGAAAAGCTTCCGCATCTACGGGGAAGTCATCAAACCGCTGGTGTCTCTCGGCATCCCCATGGTCATCCAGTCGGCGGCGGTCAACTTCTCCATGCTTTACGTGAACAAGTACGTGAACAGCTACGGCACGGTGGCGGTGGCTGTCACGGGCGTGGCGCGGAAGATCGAGGGCATGATCAACGTCATCTCGCAGGCCATCTCGGCGGCCGGCGGCGCCATGATCGCGCAGGCGCTGGGCGCCGGAAAGCTGAAGCGCGTGCCGAAGGTGGTCTGCAACGCGCTGTGGATCCTGGCCATCCCGGCCAGTATCTTCGCCGTCGTCACGGCCACCCACCCGGAGTGGCTCTTCGGGCTGTTCTCAGACGACCCGGAAGTGCTGACCATGGCCGTCACCTACATTCCGGTGGCGCTGGTGCAGTACTTCGGCTCCGTGGTCCGGCCCGCCAACTTCGCGCTGATCAACGGATCCGGCAACTCGCGCTTAAACCTTGCGGTGGCGCTTTTGGATGGCATCGCCGCGCGTATCGGGCTGGCGCTGCTGCTGGGCATTGAACTGGGCTGGGGCATCATGGGCTTCTGGTACGGCAACGCCCTCGCGGGGTGTGTGCCGTTCCTCATCGGGGCCACCTACCTCCTCTCAGGCCTCTGGAAAAAACGCGCCGCCAGACCGGCGGTGGAAGAGTAAACAAAATCGCCGCCCGCGTGGGCGGCGATTTTTATGCCGGCGAGGCCAATCACAGAATCTTCCTCAGCCTTTCCACCGCCTCCCGCACCCGTGCCGTCGGCAGCGCGGCGTTGATCCGCACGCAGTTTTCTCCGAAGAACGGCCGTCCGTCCTGGATGGCCACGCCGGCCGCCCAGGCGGCCGTGAGCATGTCGTCAAGCGTCCGGCCATGCAGCCGGCACCACTCCGTGAAGTCCGGGAAGAGCATGTAGGTGCCTTCCGGCGGGGTGAGGGAGACACCCGGGATGCCCTGCAGAAAGTCCGTGAGGATCCTCACGTTATCCGAAAGCACCGGCAGCAGAGCGTCCAGCCACGCCTCGCCCTCCGGCGAGAACGCGCCGATGACGGAATACATGGAAAGAACGTTCAGGTTGTTGAAGTGGGAGAGGGAGGCCTCGCGGTCCAGCCGCTCCTGCATTTTTTTGTTCGGGCAGATCCGGTAGGACCCGGTCAGCCCCGCCAGACTGAAGGTCTTGGTGGGGGCGTGGAAGGTGACGGTGCGCATCCGGGCATCCTCGCTCACACTCTGCGTGGGCACGTGTTTGTGGCCGTCAAGCAGCAGGTCCGACCAGATCTCGTCCGACAGCACAGTCAGGTCGTGGCGCTTCGCGAAATCCATGAACGCTTCCACTTCTTCTTTTTCCCAGACGCGGCCGGTCGGATTGTGCGGGCTGCAGAAGATGACGGCGTGGATCTTCTGCTCCGTCACCTTCTTTTCCATGTCGTCAAAATCCATCCGCCAGACGCCCTGCGCGTCTTTGATGAGCGGGCTGTGCACGGCTTGGTAGCCGTTGTTGGCGAGCACGCCCGTAAAGCCCACGTAGACCGGGGAGTGCACCAGCACCTTGTCGGCCCGCGAACAGCAGACGTTTAAGGCGTTGATGACGCCGCCCAGCACCCCGTTTTCAAAGCGGATGTCCTCTTTGGTGAGGTCGGAGCGGCCGTTGCGCGCCTTCTGCCAGCGCAGGATGGCCTCATAGTACTCCCCGCGCGGCGCAAAGTACCCGAAAAGCGGGTGCGCCAGGCGCTCCCCGATGGCTTTGGTCACGGCCGGCGCCGTGGCAAAGTTCATGTCCGCGATCCACATGGGAAGGGGATCCGTGACGGTTTCCGGCACCCGCGGATGCGGGCCTTCCTCATACAGCGCGTCCACGGCGATGGCGTCGTGTCCGCGGCGTTCCCAGACAGTCGTAAAATCGAAATCCATACCAAGCCCCCCATGAGGCCGTCCTGCCGGCAAGGAAGAGAGACAAGCGGCCTGTGCGGCGCGGGTGCGGGCGCGGCGGAACTTGTCTTGCCCCGGGCATCATGCTATAATCCCTCTATCCTGCCGGATTGCGGCCGGATGGTGTTATCGTACTGTGAAAACGGTGAAAAAGCAAGTGTGCGGCATGGTTGCGGAAAGGACAGGGCAGAGATGCGAATGGATCATTTTGTGGCGCTGTCCATAAAGAGAACTGCTGTCGCTATGACGGCAGTCCTTATGATGTCTTTATTCTCTGGATGTGCGCAGAGGGATGAGCCGGATGGCCCGAGAGAAACAACGGTTGGAACCATGACGGAGGAAGTGTCCGGCTCTTCAGCGCCTTTTTCGGAGCCGGAGACAACAGCCACTTCAGAAACGGAGACGGGAGATGCATCTCTCAGTATTGTGACGTCGGTCCCGGATGAATTGACGTTTGTCGATTTTGCGATCGACAAAACGAAAGCACTGCTGTTATTACAGAACAATTCAGGAAGCCAGGTACTGCGGGAATGCGCAGATAACGGCCAAGTGACAGAGACCGATCTGAAAGACTATGGAGTCACAGCGTCTTTTGTGGCCGCAGTTAATGGCTTAACTGTATTGGCAGACCGTCCCTCTTGCCGTATCTGGGTCCTGGATGACGGGAAACTCCTTTTCGAAGATGATCTTCATGTCAGTGCATTGGGATATGAAACGCATGAGATCAATGGCCTGGTGTGCGAGGATAACGTCCTTTGTGTGATGGCTCATCGGGACAGGGACGGTAAGGACCTCCGATTGTATTATGAGTGCTCGAATGAAGGAACCCTGATCCTGGATCCGAAAAGGACAGAAGGAGGGCTTTTGCAGGAAGAGAATATGTCAACCGGGTTGGTCTTTTCCGTGTTCTGTTCTCCGGTGCTTAATGACCGCTTTCTGCCGGTGAAGAAGCAGTCGGGCAGCTGGTATGGTGTTTTTCAGGTGGAAGAGGGAATATGGCTGACCCGCATTGATCCTTCTCTGGCAAATGAAACTGCACAGGAACATATCTTCGGAGGGGATGTGTATGGCTTCGAAGGAAGAACCCTGCCGTCTGATGCGGAAACAAAGGCATTATCCGATTGCAGGGAGTTGATCCCATACGGGTGGTCGATTGACTGGGAGACCTATCGTGAGCCGGGCAGTCTCGTTCCCGGGAAAGATGTGCAGGAAACGCTTGAAAACTGGTATGCAGCCTGGCTGTTCTCAGAGAAATGGTCCTTTTTTGACAGAGTGTCGGGGGACGTTGTGCGTGACTGGAGTGAACGTTACGCCAAACTTCGCCTTTCCTGGAATGGGTTTACCGAGTATCGAACGCTGTTGTACAATCCTCTCGAGGTTGCTGCCGTTTTTCCGGGAAGCGGGAATAAGTTTATAAAGACGGTGTATTGCTCCGATGAAGCATGTGTACTGAAAGTGGTTGCCGCAGGATATGAGCATTATGTTGAACTGATCAGAAGAGACGCACAGTGGTATATTGAAACAGATGTCGGCCGCTCTGAACAGAATGCTCTGTATTCACCTGATGATTCTGATGTGATCATCAGACTGTTTGAGAAATACGGCCTGGTACCGGATGAGAAATACCTGTGGCAGGAATAACAATTCCAAGTAACAAATAACACAGGGGCTGAAGACGGAAATGGCCGTGTTCTGCTCTGTGTTATTGAATGTATGTGAACCCGGCTTAGCCGGCCATCAAGGAGGACATCATGGATGAGAGACTGACTTGCCCGTACTGCCAGGGGGGCGAACTGCTGGCCAAATTCGGCATCAAACTGGCGGAGCTTGACCACTCCGAGCTGATCCTGTTCAAGGAGCAGAGTCATCCGGGGCGTGTGATCGTGGCCTGCAAGGATCACGTGCGCGAGATCGCGGAGCTTTCCGATGCCGACCGGAACGATTTCATGGCGGACGTGGTGAAGGTCTCCCGCGCCATCAGCAAGGCGTTCGGACCGGCCAAGATGAACTACGGCATGTATTCCGACAAGCTGCATCATCTGCACGTGCACATGGTGCCCAAGTACGAGGATGGCTTTGAGTGGGGCGGCGTGTTCGCCATGAACCCGGAGAAGACCTTCCTGACCGATGAAGAGTACAAGGAGATGGGCGACAAGATCCTGGCCGCCCTGTCATGAGCACGCTGCCGGAGGCGCTCTCGTCGGGAAGCCTGCCGGGCGTCATCCTGCTGTTCGGCCCGGAGCACTACCTGCGGCGGCGCTACAAGGCGCAGGTGCGCGAGGCGGTGACCGGCGGGGACGAGATGAACTGCACCGTCTTTTCCGGAAAGAATCCGGAATTGCGGGAGGTGAAGGATCTGGCGGAGACCATGCCGTTTTTTGCGGAGCGGAGGCTGATCATCCTGGAGGATACGGGGCTCTTTTCCGGGTCACACGAGGACTGGGCAGCCTTCGCAGCCGCGGTGCCGGACTCCTGCGTGCTGCTCTTTGATGAGGAGACCGTGGATAAGCGCGGCAAACTTTATAAGGCGGTGCTGAAGGCCGGCATCCCGTGCGACTGCCAGCCGCTGGAGGAGAAGCCTCTGCAGGCGTGGGCCGTGCGGTATCTCGGCAAGGCCGGCAAGCGCATCACGGGTTCCGGGTGTGCCCGGCTTCTGGAGTACGCCGGGCCGGATCTGGACAATTTGGCCAGCGAAATGGAAAAACTCATCGCGGCGGTGGGCGAAGGGACGGACATCACGGAAGACACCGTGAAGGATGTCTGCATCCGCAGCCTGGAGTCGTCGGTGTTTGCTCTCACGGATGCCGTGGCGGCGGGCGAGGAGGCCCGGGCCATGGCGGTCTACACGGACATGCTGGCCCGCCGCGAGTCCGGCATGCGGCTGCTGGCGCTCATTGAGCGGCAGTTCCGGCAGCTTCTGGCCGCCAAAGAGTGCGGCGGCGGGCGCAACGCCATTATGGACGCCCTGCATGTTTCCTACGGCGCAGCCGGGCGGCTCTCGCGCCAGGCCGAGCGTTTTTCCGGGGAGAAGCTGCAGAAGCTCCTCGCTTACTGCGCGGAGCAGGAGGCGGCGTTCAAGAGCGGCAGACTCTCCGAGCAGCTGGCGCTGGAGATGGTAATCGTGACGGCACTGAGGCAGTGAACAGAAAGAGGGACAACCATGGAAGCGGACCGCATCCGTGACATTCTGGAACAGGTGAAAGACGGCGGCATGACGCCGGATCAGGCCATCACGGCACTGAAGCTGGCGCCGTACGAAGACCTGGGGTACGCCCGCATCGACCACCACCGGGGGCTCCGTCAGGGCGCCAACGAGGTGATCTTCGGGCAGAACAAGACACCGGAGCAGATCGCCGGCATCGTGAAGGCGATGATGGCCCGCGGGGAGGAGAACATCCTGATCACCCGCCTTAAGGATGGTGCGGCTGAGGCCATGGCCGGGCAGTTCCCGTTTGATTATTACGAAGCGCCGCGCCTGGCCATCGCCAACCCGGCGCCGCGCAAACTGGTCGGCTCCGTGGTGGTGGTCTCCGGCGGCACCTCAGACCTTCCGGTCTGTGAGGAGGCCGCACTGACGGCGGAGGCTCTGGGCAGCAAGGTGACGCGCCTGTACGACGTGGGCGTGGCCGGTCTGCACCGGCTGCTCTCCAACCTGGAGCCGCTCATGACGGCCCGGTGCGTGATCGCCGTGGCCGGCATGGAAGGGGCTCTGGCCTCGGTGGTGGGCGGTCTGGTGGACTGCCCGGTCATCGCGGTGCCCACCTCGGTGGGGTACGGCGCCAGCTTCAACGGCCTCTCCGCATTGCTCTCCATGCTCAACTCCTGCGCCAGCGGGGTGAGCGTGGTCAATATCGACAACGGCTTCGGAGCCGGTTTTCTGGCATCGCGCATCAACAAGATGGACGGTGTCAGCGAGGAATAACGCATGAAAACGCTGTATCTGGACTGCGCGATGGGCGCCGCCGGCGATATGCTGACGGCCGCCTTGTTTTCTCTGCTTTCGGACGAAAAGAAAGAAGAGTTCCTGACCACCATGAACGGTCTGATGCCGGAGATCACGGTGTCGGCCGAGCCGCGCACACGCTGCGGCATCCTGGGGTGCGGCATGAACGTGCTGGTGAACGGGTCGGAAGAGGAGGCCGGGGAGGACCCAGGCCTGGAGCATCATCACGAACACGAACATGATCATGAGCACCATCACGATCATGACCACGAACACGACCATCACCATGAGCATGATCACGAGCATCACCATGACCATGATCATGAGCATCATCACCACCACGTGCACCGCGGCATGGCTGAGATCACGGCGGCCATCGACTCGTTCGCGGTGCCGGAGGCGGTAAAAGAGAAGGCTAAGGCGGTCTATGCGCGGCTGGCGGCCGCGGAATCCGCCGCCCACGGGGTGCCGGTGGAGGAAATCCACTTTCACGAAGTGGGGGCGCTGGACGCCGTGGCAGATGTGACGGGCGCCTGCCTGGCACTGTACCTGCTGGCCCCGGAGCGCGTCATCGCCTCGCCCGTCAACGTGGGCAACGGCCAGGTGCGCGCGGCGCACGGCATCCTGCCGGTGCCGGCTCCGGCCACGGCAACGATCCTTTCGGGCATTCCGTACTACCAGAACCCGGAGCGCGTGGGCGAGCTGTGCACGCCTACCGGCGCGGCGCTTCTGGCGGCCTTTGCCGATGAGTTCGGCCCCATGCCCGTGCTGCGCGTGGAAAAGACCGGGTACGGCATGGGCAAGAAGGAGTTTGCGGCCGTCAACGGCGTGCGCGCGATGATCGGCGAGGAAACCGTGAAAACGGGCGGCCCCAACCAGCGCATCTCCGAGCTCTCCGTCAACGTGGACGACATGACGGGCGAGCAGATCGGGTACGCGTTTGAGCAGCTCCTGGCGGCGGGCGCGCTGGATGTGTACGCCACGCCCATCTTTATGAAGAAAAACCGCCCGGCGCAGATGATCTCGGTGCTGTGCAAAGAGGCGGATACGGACAAGTTTGCGGCGCTGATGCTGCAGCACACCACCAGTTTCGGCGTGCGTGTGCGGGCCTGCAGCCGCTACGCGATGGACATCACCTTCTCGGAAGAGGAGACGGACGCGGGCACGGTGCACGTGAAGACCGGCACCGGGTACGGCGTGACGAAATCCAAGAGAGAGTATGAGGACGTCGCGGCGCTGGCGAGAAAAGCCGGCAAGGGACTGAGAGAGATCTGAAGCCTTCCCCCGTTGGGGGAAGGTGTCAGGCGAAGCCTGACGGATGAGGGCTTTACGGAGGAAGAACACATGGCTGTGGACCAGACAAAGATCCGCAATTTCTGCATCATCGCGCACATCGATCACGGCAAATCCACCCTGGCGGACCGCATCATCGAGGACACCGGGCTTCTGACGCGCCGTGAGATGCAGGAGCAGGTGCTCGATAACATGGAACTGGAGCGCGAGCGCGGCATCACTATCAAGAGTCAGGCGGTGCGCACCGTCTATCGCGCCAAAAACGGGGAGGAGTATATCTTCAACCTGATCGACACCCCTGGCCATGTGGACTTCAACTATGAGGTGAGCCGGAGCCTGGCCGCCTGCGACGGCGCCATCCTGGTGGTGGACGCGGCGCAGGGCATCGAGGCGCAGACGCTCGCCAACGTCTATCTGGCGCTGGACCACAACCTGGACGTCTTCCCGGTCATCAACAAGATCGACCTGCCGAGCGCCGAGCCGGAGCGCGTCATCGAGGAGATCGAGGACGTCATCGGCATCGAGGCGCAGGACGCGCCGCAGATCTCGGCCAAGAACGGCATCAACATCGATCAGGTGCTGGAGGCCATCGTGGAGAAGATCCCGGCCCCGCAAGGGGATCCGAACGCGCCGTTAAAGGCGCTGATCTTCGACTCGGTCTACGACAGCTACCGCGGCGTCATCGTCTTCATGCGCGTCATGGAGGGGACGGTCCGCAAGGGTACCCGCGTGCGCATGATGGCCACGGGCGCCGTGGAAGAGGTGGTGGAGGTCGGGTACTTCGGCGCCGGGCAGTTCATCCCGTGCGACGAGCTCTCGGCCGGCATGGTTGGCTATCTGACCGCCTCCATCAAGAACGTGCGCGATACGCGCGTGGGCGACACCGTGACGGACGATGCCAACCCGGCATCCGAGCCGCTGCCCGGCTACAAGAAAGTGAACCCCATGGTCTACTGCGGCATGTACCCGGCGGACGGCAGCAAGTACGGGGACCTGCGGGATGCGCTCGAAAAACTGCAGCTCAACGACGCTTCGCTCTTTTATGAGCCGGAGACGTCCATCGCGCTGGGCTTCGGCTTCCGCTGCGGTTTCCTGGGACTGCTGCACCTGGAGATCATCGAGGAGCGGCTGGAGCGCGAGTACAACCTGGACCTGGTGACCACGGCGCCTTCCGTGGTCTACCGCGTGCACAAGACGGACGGCACCATGATCGAGCTGACCAACCCCTCTAACCTCCCGCAGCCGACCGAGATCGACTACATGGAGGAGCCGGTGGTCTCGGCCGAGATCATGGTCACCACGGAGTTCATCGGGCCCATCATGGCGCTCTGCCAGGAACGGCGCGGCGTGTATCTGGGCACCGAGTACATCGAGCAGACCAGAGCGCTGCTGAAATACGAGCTGCCGCTCAACGAGATCATCTACGATTTCTTTGATGCCTTAAAGAGCCGCTCGCGCGGGTACGCGTCGTTTGACTACGAGCTGAAGGGGTACGTCAAGTCCGACATGGTCAAGCTGGACATCCTGATCAACCGCGAGGAAGTGGACGCCCTGTCCTTCATCGTCTTCGAGGGCAACGCCTACGAGCGCGGCCGCAAGATGTGCGAGAAGCTGAAGGAGGAGATCCCGCGGCACCTGTTTGAGATCCCCATCCAGGCGGCGGTGGGCGGCAAAATCATCGCCCGTGAGACGGTCAAGGCCGTGCGCAAGGACGTGCTGGCCAAGTGCTACGGCGGCGACATCACCCGCAAGAAGAAGCTGTTGGAAAAGCAAAAGGAAGGCAAGAAACGTATGCGCCAGATCGGAAACGTGGAGATCCCGCAGAAAGCCTTCATGAGTGTCCTGAAGCTGGACGAAGAATAGAAGCCTTCCCCCCATGGGGGAAGGTGGCGCGAAGCGCCGGATGAGGGTCTTAAACGGTGACGCGGATCGCATTTGGCTGCCCCCGGGGCAGCCAAACGCGTTTACGGACCGGAAACGGAGAAAACCATGAAACGATATCACCTCAGATTTCTGTGCCTGTTCCTGGCGATGCTTCTGATCGCGGGCTGCGCCCGCCAGGGGGATCCCGGAAGCACCCGCCGCGCGGCGGAGGAAGAGACGAAAGAGGAGACGGAGCGGCGCTCCCGCCGCCACCGGGACGAAACCGCGGATACGGAAGCGCCTTCCATGGACCGCACTTCCGAAGAGTCCTCCGAAGAAACCCCGGAGGAGACGGAAGAACAGCCCACGGAAACGGAAGAGGTCCCTCCGGAAACGGAGGAGCCGGGTCCCGGAGAAGCCGGCATCACGGTCGTTCCCGTCCCGGACCTGCCGGAAGGCTTCATCCTCGGCATGGACACCTCGGCGGTGCTGGCGGTGGAGAACAGCGGCGCCGTCTACTACGGGTTTGACGGCACGGAAACGGACGTCTTTGAAACCCTGGCGGAGGCCGGCGTCACCATGGTGCGCCTGCGGGTGTGGAACGATCCGTACGATGCGGAAGGCCGCGGGTACGGCGGAGGAAACTGCGATGCGGATACCGCTGCCGTGCTGGGCAGGCGGGCAACACAGGCAGGCCTGGGCGTCTGCATCGATTTTCATTACTCGGACTTCTGGGCGGATCCCAAGCGTCAGCACGCGCCGAAAGCATGGGAGGGAATGAGCGTCGGAGAGAAGGCGGAAGCGCTGTCGGCCTTTACGGAAGAGACCCTTAAGCGGCTTCTTGATGAAGGCGTGGACGTGCGCATGGTGCAGGCGGGCAACGAGACCAACTTCGGCATGGCCGGCGAGACCGCCCCGGAGGATTTCATGCGCCTGATCGCCGCCGGGTGCGATGCGGTGCACCGCGTGGCGGAGGAAACGGGAACACCCATCCTGGCGGCGGTGCACTTCACGCGGATCACGGACCGGCCGGGGCTTGAGGAGATCGTGCGGCAGCTTGAGGAATACGGCGTTTCGTACGACGTCTTTGCGCTTTCTTATTACCCCTTCTGGGACGGCTCCGTCGCCGCGATGCGCGATACCCTCGCCTGGGTGAAGGACCGCCTGCCGGCCGGGGCCGAGGTGATGCTGGCGGAGACATCCTACGCCTGGACGCTTGAGGACGGGGACGGCAGCGGCAACAGTTTTGCCCCGGGCGATGAGGTGCCGGGATATCCGGCCACGGTGCAGGGACAGGCGGACATGGTCCGCGACGTCTGCGCGGCGGCCGCGGAAGCCGGCGCCGCCGGCGTATTCTACTGGGAAGGGACGTGGCTGCCGGTCGGTCCCGCCGACGCGGACAACTCCCCGCTCTGGGAGCGGTACGGGAGCGGCTGGGCGTCCTCCTATGCTTCGGATTACGACCCTGAAGACGCGGGTCTGTACTACGGCGGATGCTCCTGGGAAAACCAGGCGCTGTTTGATTTTGAAGGCCGCCCGCTGGCCTCGCTTTCCGTCTTCGGCCTGCTGAAAACGGGCACGCCGGACGCACCTGCTCCGGCAAAACCTTCCGAAAACCTGGTGAAGAACCCGGGCTTTGAGGAGCCGGACACCTCCGTCTGGGAAGTGGAGTGGTACGGCTCATCGGATCCGACGGACTGGCAGAAAAAGACGGAGGACGCCTGGACAGGCGAGACTGCCTTCCACTTCTGGCGCGGGGACGAGCGGGTGGCTTTCACGCTGAGTCAGCGCCTGACGGGGCTTGACCCCGGCGTCTACCGCGTGTCGGTGATGGCGCAGGGCGGCGATATGGGCGAGGACTCTTACATGGCCCTGCGGGCGATGTCCGGGCTGCAGGACATCGAAGTGCCCTTCATGGTCACGACGTGGGCTGACTGGCAGCGGCCGGAGATCGGGCGCATCGAAGTGGGGAAAGACGGAATGCTGACGATCGCCGTCACGGTCGACAGTATTCCCGGCAGTTGGGGGACGTTCGACGATTTCGAAGTGATAAAGATCGGAGACTGACATGAACGATTACGACCCGCGCGCGGAAGCACGCAAGGATCTGATCCGCGCCATCGCCCGCATGGGCTACCCGCAGGAGTTCGGCATGGTCATCGCGGACTCCCTGGGAAGCGAAAAGATGATGCGCCGCATGATCAGCTACCTGCATCAGGCCAAACCCCGCAGCATGGAAGAGATCGCTGATGAGATGCTGGCCATCAATAGCGATGTGGACCACTGGGTGTCCAAAAAGCAGGCGGAGTACTACAACATGAAATACAACGAGATGCTCTACTATGGGCTGACGGATGAGGACAATTGACAGAACCTGTTCCATACGATATAGTTAGCCCGTATGGCCGGCAGCCTGACAGGCGGCGCCGGCAGCAGAGGTGCGTCATGATCAAGAGGAGAGTGTAAGAGGCAAAACCATGGATACCGCGTGCGTGAAGGAGGCTGCCATCTACCTTCACATTCCTTTTTGTGTCCGCAAGTGTGCCTACTGCGATTTCCTCTCTGCCCCGGCCGGGGATGACGCGCGCCGCCGTTACACGGCTGCTTTGGCGCGCCAGATCCGCCTTGTCGGGGAAAGCCTGTCACAGAGAAGAGGATTTGACGGAGGGAAACTGCGGGTTCCCTCCGTTTTTTTGGGCGGCGGGACTCCGTCGCTTTTGTCGCCTTCGGAAGCGGAGCAGGTGTTCGGCGCGCTGCGGGAGGCTTTTGCCATCGCCCCGGACGCGGAGATATCCATGGAGATGAACCCGGGCACGGTCACGGCAGAGAAACTGCGTGCGTACCGGGCGCTGGGGGTCAGCCGGGTGAGCCTGGGCCTGCAGTCGGCGGATGACAGGCTGCTGGCCGCCATCGGCCGCATCCACACCTATGAGGACTTTGGCCGCACGTACGATGCGGTGCGGGAGGCCGGGTTCACGAATGTCAGTGTGGACGTGATGAGCAGCCTCCCCGGGCAGACGCTGGCCATGCATGAGCGGACGCTGGCAGAGGTCATCAAACGGGCGCCGGAGCACATCTCGTCGTACTCGCTCATCCTCGAGGAGGGGACACCGCTTTATGAAAAGCGGGATCAGCTGACCTTCCCGGACGAGGAGACGGAGGTGGCGTTCGATGCGCTGACGCACGAAATGCTGGCGGCCGCAGGCTACCGGCGGTACGAAGTGTCCAACTACGCAAAGCCCGGGTACGCGTGCCGGCACAACCTCCGCTACTGGCAGGGCGGGGACTATCTGGGGTTCGGCATCGGCGCGGCCGGCCTGTTTGAAGCCGTCCGGTACCGGGCGGTGACGGACCGGGAAACGTACTGTGCGGAGCTGGAGAAGGCGGCCCCGGACCTGAGGGCACTGATCGCTGAGCGCCTGCCGCTCAGTCTGAACGACCGCATGGAGGAGAGGATGTTCCTCGGCCTGCGGTGCACGGAAGGCATCTCGAAGGCGCGGTTTGCCGCGGATTTCGGGACGGATTATGACAGGATATACGGGAAGATCACCGGGCAGCTGGCTGCCGAAGGCCTGCTGGCCGTTTCGGGCGATAACGTGCGGCTGACGGCGTTCGGGATGGATGTCAGCAACCGCGTGCTGGCGGAGTTTCTGCTGGAGTGAGGTGCCGGTGTCTTCCCTCGGAGAATGAGTTTTATGAAAGAGGAAAGATCAACAGACCTGACGCCGGGTTCGCGGGGCAACCCCCTCTGGACCCGGGACTTTACGATCATCACGCTGGGCTCGGTGGTGTCGATGTTAGGGAACTCCATGTCGGGCTTCGCCATGAGCCTGATGGTGCTCGACATCAGCCAGTCCACCCTGCTGTACGCCATCTACATCATCATGTTCACGGCGCCCAGCCTGATCATGCCCATGTTTGCGGGAGCGCTTCTGGACCGCTTCTCGCGCAAGAAGACCATCTACATGCTGGATTTCATCACGGCCGGCATCTACGCGGCGTTCGCGCTGCTGCTGTCGCGCGGGTGGTTTTCGTTCCCGCTGTTCGCGGTGGGGTGCTTTGTGATCGGCTCCATCGAGAGCATTTACTTTGTGGCGTATGAGAGCCTGTACCCGCTGACCATCACGGAGGGCAACTACCAGAAGGCCTACTCCATCGCCAGTGTCCTGGAAACGCTGACGGCGGTGATGGTGCCGGTGGCCACGTTTCTGTACAAGCGCATCGGGCTGGCGCCGCTGGTGGGCATCAACGCGGCGTGCTTCTTCATCGCGGCGTGTCTGGAAACGCGCATCGGCGTGAAAGAGGAGTACATCGACAGGCAGAAGGAGCAGGCCGACGAGAACGTGAAAGGCTTCCGCCGCATGACGGCGGACGTGAAGGAAGGGCTTCGGTATCTCCTGACCGAAAAGGGACTGCTGGCGGTGGCGCTGTACTTTACGGTGTCGTCGTTTACGGGCGGCGCCAGCTCCGTCATCACCCTGCCGTATTTCAAGGCGGCCTTCCCCAACGGCGAGTACCGGTATATGCTGGTCTGGGGGATGGCCATCGTGGGGCGGATGATCGGCGGCAGCATCCACTACCGCACGAAAATACCGGAAAAACGTCGCTACGCAGTGGCGCTTACCGTCTACATCGTCATCTCGGTGCTGGAGGGAGTGTACCTGTTCCTGCCGCTGGCCCTCATGATGGTGTGCACGTTCCTGAACGGCTTCGGCGGCGTGACCAGCTACACCATCCGCATCTCGGCCACGCAGAGCTACGTGCCGGACGAGAAAAAGGGGCGCTTTAACGGGGCGTTCAACATGCTCAACACCGTAGGTGTGCTGGCCGGCGAGTTTCTGGCCGGCGCCCTGACGGTCGTCATGCCGGAACGGTGGGTGCTGTTTACGTTCATGATGATCTGCGCGGTGAGCGCGGTCATCTTCATCGGCGGCAACGCAAAGCATGTGGCGGCCATCTACAACCGCCAGGTTTAAGGAGACAAACGTGAATCTGAGAGAAGAACGCATCGCCAATCTGGTCATCGGCTCCGGCGCCGCCGGCTTTTCGGCGGCCATCCGGCTGGCATCGGCCGGCGAGGAGGTGGCGCTCATCACCGAGAGCGTGAACAGCGGCACCTCGCGCAACACCGGGTCGGACAAGCAGACGTACTACAAGCTGTCGCTGGCGGCGGGCGATGCCGACAGCGTGCGCGCCATGGCGGAAGACCTCTTTGCCGGCGGATGCGTGGACGGCGACAACGCGCTGTGCGAGGCGGCGCTCTCGGCCAGGAGCTTTTACCGGCTGGCGGAGCTGGGCGTGGCCTTCCCGGACAATGAGTACGGCGAGTTCATGGGCTACAAGACGGACCATGACCGCGGGCGGCGCGCCACGAGCGCCGGGCCGTACACCTCCAAACAGATGACGGAGGTGCTGGAGGCCGAGGCAAAGCGCCTGTCCGTGCCGGTCATCGACCGGTGCCAGGCTATCCGGGTGCTGGTGAAGGATGGTGAGGTGCGCGGGGTCCTGTGCCTGGACCTGGCCGAGACCGAGTGGAGCGGCGAGGTGTCGTTTGCGGCGTTCTACGCCGAAAACGTGATCCTGGCCACCGGCGGCCCGGCGGGTATGTATAAGGATTCGGTCTACCCGGGAAGCCAGTTGGGCGCTTCGGGCATGGCTTTTGCGGCCGGTGCGGCCGGCAAGAACCTGACGGAGTGGCAGTTCGGCATGGCCTCGCTCCGTCCCCGCTGGAACGTGTCCGGCACCTACATGCAGGTGCTGCCGCGCTTTGTCTCCACGGACGCGGAGGGCGGCGATGAGCGCGAATTCCTGCGCGAATACTACACGGAAGAGGCCGCCATGCTCTCGGCTGTGTTCCTGAAGGGCTACCAGTGGCCGTTTGACGCCGCCAAGGCGGAGAACGGGTCGAGTGTCATCGATCTGGCGGTCTACCGCGAGACGGTGCTGCGCGGCCGGCGCGTGTGGCTGGACTACACGGCCAACGCCGGCGGCGGTGAGGTGGATTTTGAGGCCCTCTCGCCGGAAGCCGTGGATTACCTGACGCAGGCCGGCGCGTGCTTCGGAACGCCGTTTGAACGCCTGTGGAAGATGAACGCCGCCGCGGTGGACTTCTACCGCGAGCACGGCGTGGATCTGGAGACCGAAAAGCTGGAGATCGCCGTGTGCGTGCAGCACAACAACGGCGGCCTGGCGGTGGACGGTTACTGGGAGACCGGCATCAAGGGCCTCTTCGCGGTGGGCGAGCTGGCCGGCACGCACGGGGTGACCAGGCCCGGCGGCACGGCCTTAAACGCCGGCCAGTGCGGGGCTTACCGCGCGGCGGAGTGCATCCGCCTGCGCCACGCAGCGGGCGAAAGACGAGAGGCCTGGCAGGAAGCCGGACTTTCGGCGGAGGATGAAGCCTTCGCGGAATGCTACGCGCAGGCTTCCGGAGAGGCCTCGGTGCAGAGCCTCTTCCGGGAGGCGGCTGCCCGCATGAGCGAAGCCGCCGGCATCTTCAAGGATGCGGAGAAGATCGACGCGCAGATCGCGTGGGCCGACGACCTGCTGGCCCATCTGCCGGAGCGCGCGGCCAAACCGGGTCCGGCGGGCGTGGGGCTCTACTTCCGGCTGATCGACATGGTGACGGCCCAGAAGGTGTACCTGTCGGCCATCCGGGATTACCGCGCCAAAGGGGGAACGAGCCGCGGGTCGGCCCTCTACCCGGCATCGGACGGGGTGCTGCCGGCCGGCCTTCCCGAAACTTTCCGCTTTGCCGCGCCGGACGGCGGGCTGCGGGATGTCACGCAGGAGGTGAGGCTCCTGCCGGACGGGACGGTGGCGTGTTCGTGGCGACCGGTGAGGCCGCTGCCGGAACCGGACTATTTCTTTGAGAACGCCTGGCGGGCGTACAAAGAGAGGAATGCAGAAAGCAGGCGGTCATGAGTGCCGCCGTTTCCGGGGAGAACCGCGCGGTCTTTGAGACCATGCCGGTGCCACAGGCCGTGCGCAGCATGGCGCTGCCGACCATCGCCAGCCAGATCATCGTGCTGATCTACAACATGGCCGACACCTTCTGGATCGGCCGTGTCAACAACCCCTACATGGTGGCGGCGGCGTCGCTGGTGCTGCCGGTGTTCAACATCTCGCTGGCGCTCTCGGGCCTGCCCGGTGTGGGCGGCGGCTCGCAGATCTCGCGGCTTCTCGGCGCGGGGGAGGAAGAGGAAGCCAGCCGGGTGTCGGCCTACGTGTTCCGCGTGGCCGTCATCATCACCGCGTTTTTCTCGCTGATCACGCTGGCGTTCATGCACCCGCTGCTGACGCTCTTAGGCGCCTCCGGCAACACCTACGGGTACGCGAAGGAGTATGCGCTGTGCGTCATCGTGCTGGGCGGCCTGCCCACGGTGCTGAGCAACGTGATGGCCAACCTCCTGCGCAGCACGGGGTACGCGAAAAAGGCGGGCTTCGGCATCACCATGGGCGGAATCCTCAACATGGCGCTGGACCCGCTGTTCATGTTCGTGCTGATCCCGCGCGGGCATGAGGTGATGGCCGCCGGCCTGGCCACGTTTGTCAGCAACATCGTGGTGTGCGTGTACTTTGTGCGGCAGATCCGCGGCTTCCGCGGCGCCACGGTCATCCGGTTCTTCCGCGGCGGCGGCAAGCCCTCGCCGGCGAGTGTCAAAAGCGTCTACAACGTGGGCATCCCCTCGGCTATGGCGGGGTTCCTCTTTGACCTGGACTACGTCATCATCGACAAGCTGATGGCCGGGTACGGCGACATCGCGCTGGCGGCCGTGGGCATCGTGCTGAAGGCGGAGCGCCTGCCGTTAAACGTGGGCGGCGGCATCTGCCAGGGGATGATGCCGCTTGTGGCCTACAACTACACGTCGGGCGACCATAAGCGCATGAAGGCGGTCATCCGGTTCTCGCTGCTGGTGGGGCTGGCGGTGGGCGTGATCTCCATCGCGCTGTACGAGCTGTCGGCGGGGCTGATCATGCGGGCGTTCATCGCGGATGCCGAAACGGTGCGCCTGGGGACGGATTTCCTGCGGGTGCGCGTGCTGGCCACGCCGCTGATGTTCGCCAGTTTCTACCACGTGCACATGTTCCAGGCGCTGGGCGAAGGCGGCCGGGCCCTGTTCCTGGCGGTGTTCCGCTGGATCGCCTTCAACATCCCGATGCTCTTCATCCTGGAGCATTTCTTCGGCATGTACGGCATCGTCTGGGCACAGCTGACGGCGGACGTGTTCACCGTCACGCTGACGGCCATTGTCTATCACCGCTACATGAAGGCGCACGGACTGGCCGATAAAACGCAGTGAAAATAACATTTATTGATGAATATTAATAAAAACACGCTCACAGGCGGGCCTTCCGGTTGACAGGGAGGCCCGTCTGGCGGTAGAGTGTGGGGAATAAGCCGGAGGAGGCAAAAGGCGGATGCGGGACATATGCCATCTGACCTGTCCTTTTGGCATATTAAGGAGGAAAGAGATGACGCAGATCGAACGCATCGAAGCGATGGAGAAGATCTTTGACGAAGTGAGAGCGGCCGTCGGCAGCCTGGAAGCGGCTCTGGATACCTATGAAGCCGTGCAGGATAAGTTTGACCAGCTGGACGACTATTATTCCGGCGATGTCTGGATGGAGGATTTTGAGGCAGATGAAGCCGGCAAGATCCCGAAAAACCTGAAGCGCGGCGTGCTCTCGGAGGACGGCGTGTACGATCTGATCACGCGCGACCGCGAGCTGAACGCCCGCATGGCGGATATTCTGGGGAAATATCTGCGCAAGGGGCAGGAGTGAGCACAGCCGTTTTGGCGGCTGATCCGGGACAGACGGAGGGGGAACGATGAGCGATAAGAAAAAAGCCGGCCGGGGAGCGTTCTCCGGCCATATCGGTTACGTGCTGGCGGCCGCCGGTTCGGCGGTGGGCCTGGGCAACATCTGGCGGTTTCCGTATCTGGCGGCGCGCCACGGCGGCGGCATCTTCGTGCTGGTCTATCTGGTGCTGGCGCTGACCTTCGGCTACACCATGATGGTGTCCGAGACGGCCATCGGCCGCATGACGAAAAAGAGCCCGGTCGGGGCGTTTACCAGCCTCGGCAAAGGCAAAAAAGGGTGGGTGGCCGGCGGCTGGATCAACGCCGTCATCCCGTTCCTCATCCTGCCGTACTATTCGGTCATCGGCGGATGGGTGGTCAAATATCTGTTTGAATACCTGCGCGGGGCTGGCACGGCCGCCGCAGCCGACGGGTTCTTCGTCACCTTTATCAGCGCGCCCGTGGAGGCGGAGGTGTGCTTCCTGATCTTCGCGGCCCTCACCATCCTGGTCATCGTACTGGGCGTGGAAAACGGCGTGGAGCGCGTCTCCAAACTGATGATGCCGGTGCTGGTGGTGCTGACCATCGGCGTGGCCATCTACTCCATGACCCGGCCGGGAGCCGCGGAAGGCATCAAGTACTTCCTCATCCCGGACCTCAAGCACTTCACGTGGATGACGGTGGTGGCGGCACTGGGGCAGATGTTCTACTCGCTGTCCATCGCCATGGGCATCCTCATCACGTACGGCTCGTACATGAAGAAGGAAGTCAACATCGAAAACGCCATGCACAACGTCATCTACTTTGACTCCAGCATCGCCATCATGGCGGGCCTGATGATCATTCCGGCCGTCTTCGCGTTCTCCGGCGGCGATGCGCACGCCCTGAACCAGGGACCGTCGCTGATGTTTGTGACCATGCCGAAGGTGTTTGCGGACATGGGAGGCGGCGGCATCATCGGGCTGTTGTTCTTTGTGCTGGTGCTCTTCGCGGCGCTGACCAGTGCCATCTCGCTGGCCGAAACCTGCACCTCCACCCTGCAGGATGAACTGCACCTTTCGCGCGGCGCGGCCGCAGCGGTGGTGGCCGTCATCGTGCTGGTGCTGGGGTCGCTGTCATCGCTCGGCTTCGGACCGCTGGCCAACGTCAGCATCCTGGGCATGGACATCCTGGACTTCTTCGATTTCCTGACCAACTCCGTGATGATGCCCATCGCGGCCTTCATGATCTGCCTCTTCGTGGTGCGGGCCATCACGGTGCGGAAGATCTCCGAGGAAGTCAAACAGTCCTCCCGCTTCCGCTTTGAAGGGCTCTACGACGTGTGCGTACGCTACATCGCGCCCGTCTTCATCCTGATCATCCTGCTCAGCTCCCTGGCCAGCGTGTTCGGGCTGTTGAAACTGTAACGGTATCTTAGAGGAAGTCCGCCGGAGAGCGACGGACTTCCTTTTTTCTGAAAGAGAGGGGCTATGAGGCGTCTGTCGGATGTGCTGAAAGAAACCTACGGGGAGAAGATCTACCGCCTCTCCCTGCGCGCCGGCTGCACCTGCCCCAACCGCGACGGGACCGTAGGTTTCGGCGGGTGCTCGTTCTGCTCGGAAGGCGGCTCCGGAGAGTTTGCCGCACCCCCCGGCCCCCTGGATGACCAGATCCGGGAAGCCAAAAAGCGGATCGCCGCCAAAACCGACGCCCGCCGCTTCATCGCCTATTTCCAGTCCTTCACCAACACCTACGGGGATATCGGCCGCCTGCGGAAGCTGTACGAAGAGGCCATCCGCCGGGAAGACGTGGCCGTCCTCGCCATCGGCACCCGGCCGGACTGCCTGGGAGAGGACGTGATGGCGATGCTGAAAGACCTGGCGGCTATCAAGCCCGTCTGGGTGGAACTGGGCCTGCAGACCATCCACGAGAAGACCGCCGCACGCATCAACCGCGGCTACGCGCTGCCGGTATTCGAAGAAGCCTACCGCCAACTGACCGCCGCTGGCATCACCGTGATCGTACACGTGATCCTCGGCCTCCCCGGCGAAACGAAAGAGGACATGCTGGACACCATCCGGTACCTCGCCGCCCTGAACCCGCCCCTCCCCGGCATCAAACTGCAGATGCTCCAAGTCCTCACCGGCACCCGCCTCGGAGACGAGTACCTCCGCGAGCCCTTCCCCCTGCTCACCCTCGACGAATACGCCGACCTCATCGCCCAAAGCGCCGCCATCCTGCCGGAAGAAACCGTCCTCCACCGCATGACCGGAGACGGACCGAGAAGGTTGCTCATCGCACCCGAATGGTGCCTGCACAAGAAGATTGTGTTAAACACCATCAACCGGCGGCTCACTGGCTCGAAGTGACAACCTTCTGCATACGCAAATCATCCCCAGCGGTCGGGTGAAAACCCGGCGGCGTCTGTTCCCCAGCGCCCGCGACCCGTCTGCAGCGGTCGGGTGAAAACCCGGCGGCGTCTTTCCCTGGCGCATGCGACCCGTCCCTAGCGGTCGGGTGAAAACCCGGCGGCAGCGCCCGAAGAGACGGTCATCCACCCTGACGGCGGATCAGAGCGCGCCCCTAGCGGAGGTGAAATCCGCGGCTTACGGAGTCCGTGCCAAAACCAACACGCATAAGAACCGCCCGTCGGAGACTACAGGCTCCGAAAGGGCGGTTCTTGTTGGTTTTGGTGCGAGACGCAGTTAGCCGCTAGTTCACCGGAGCGTAGCGCTCAGCCGGAACGGGTGGAGACCGGCTCCCTTAGCGCTGCCTCAGCGACTCTCCGGAACGGGTGGAGGTCAGCGAACAGCAGACGCCTCAGCAACATTCCGGAACGGGTGGAGACCGGTCCGTTAAGACGCCTCAGCTCATTTTTTGAAGACGAGCATCGTAAACGACTTATCCGGCAGCACCGCCGTCAGCTTCCCGTCTTCAAACACCGCTCCGGAACCGGCCACCGGCTTCACATTCTCCGGCTCCGCCTCCGTATTGACGGCCTTCAGATCCTCATGCCGCAGCACCTGGTGCTCTGCCAGCCGGTACCCCGCAAACGGGCGGAAGTCCGCCGTCAGCTCCATCGAGTCCGTCAGCGACTTGTTCACCGCAAACACCGTAAACGTCTCATTCTCCTCGTCCTTGACCACCACGGCATCCAGGTACTTGGCATCCCCGTGCCGGCACTCGTAGGCATCCGACACCACCTCCGTGTGCAGCACCTCGCCGCGCCCATGGTTGCTGATCATGGCAAACGGATGGAAGATGGTCTGACGCCAGGCGCCGGTATCCGACGTCATGATGGGCGCGATCACGTTGACCAGCTGCGCCAGACACGCCACCTTCACGCGGTCCGCATGGCGCAGAAGCGTGATCATGAGACTGGCCACCAGCAGGGCATCCTCAAAGTTGTAGACATCCTCCAGCAGGTGCGGAGCCGTGATCCAGTGCGGGATCTCCTTATCCTGATCTTTGGAGTGGTACCAGACATTCCACTCATCGAACGACAGGTTGATCTTCCTGGATTTCTTCTTCCGGGCCCGCACGCCGTCGCAGATGGCGATGACCGCCGAAATGAACTGATCGAACCCGACGGATTCCGCCAGGAATTCCGGCGTGTTGTCCGCCGCGTTGGAGAAGTACTCATGCAGGGAGATATAATCCACCTGATCGTAGGCCAGATCCAGCACCGTGTCCTCCCAGCAGCCGAACGTGGGCATGTAGTAGTTGGAGGATCCGCAGGCCACCAGCTCGATGCCGGGAGCCGTCATCTTCATGACGCGGCCGGCCTCAGCGGCCAGACGCCCGTACTCGGCGGCCGTCTTGTGGCCCATCTGCCACGGGCCGTCCATCTCGTTGCCCAGGCACCAGAGCGGGATGTCAAACGGCTTCTCCTGCCCATTGGCCCGGCGCCAGTCGGAAAGCTTCGTGCCGCCGGGGATGGCGGTGTACTCGAGGAGGTCTTTCGCCTCCTGCACGCCGCGGGTGCCCAGGTTGACGGCCATCATGGGCGAGGTGTGCGCGGCTTCGGTCCACTTCATGAACTCGTGCAGGCCGAACTGGTTGGTCTCGATGGTGTTCCAGGCCAGATCCGCGCGGCGCGGGCGGTTTTCCTTCGGGCCCACGCCGTCCTCCCACTTGTAGCCGGAGACGAAGTTGCCGCCCGGATAGCGGACGATGGGGACGTTCAGCTCGTTGATGAGTTTGATGACGTCCGTGCGGAAGCCATTCTCATCGGCAAAGGGGGAGCCGGGCTGGTAGATGCCTTCGTAGACGGCGCGCCCGAGGTGCTCGATGAACGACCCGTAGATGCGCGGATCGACGGCGGAGAGGACCGAGCGGCGCTCGGCCTGAAGCGAGGCTTTGAGCATGACAGACTCCTTTCGGATAGTAAAATCCGGATTTTTTCCGTGAAAGAACTGCCTTCATCTTATCCCGAAACCGTCCCGTTGAAAAGCCCGAAATCTCTTCCGGGATTGTTTTTTTGCACGCGGACGATTACAATGGGAGAGCTGCCGGAAAACGGCGGCAGAACGGAAGGAGCGGCGGTGGCAAGGCAGAACGCAAACCTGAGAAAACTGCAGAATGGAGAAACGCTGCGCTTCAAGGAAGTGCTCTCCTTAACGGCGGCGCTGAGCTTCCCGGCCATGATGGCGGAGCTGTCCACCATCATCATGGAGTACGTGGATGCCTCCATGGTGGGGAGCCTGGGCGCGGATGCCACGGCCTCCATCGGGCTGGTGGCCTCGTCCACGTGGCTGTTCGGCGGCATCATGGCCTCGTGCACCACGGGCTTTACCGTGCAGGCGGCGCAGATGCTGGGCGGCCGCAAGGAAGAGCAGGCCCGCAACCTCATGAAGCAGGCGCTCATCATCGGACTACTGTTCTCGGTGGTCATGGTCGTGATCGGCTGTGCGGTGGCCAAACCGCTGCCCGGGTGGCTCTCGGATGAGGAAGAACTGTTCACCGATTCCATGTGGTACTTCCTGATCCACTCGGCGGCGCTGCCGGCCTTCCAGATGAACTCGCTGGCGGGCGGCATGCTGCAGTCCTCGGGCGACATGCGGACGCCGGCGCTCTTAAACATCCTCACCTGCACCATGAACGTGGTCTTCAACGCCCTGTTCATCTTTTCCTCCGGCACCATCACCGTGCTGGGGATTCCGCTGCCGGGCCTGGGCCTGGGCGTGGCCGGCGCGGCGCTCGGCACGTCGCTTTCGATGGTCATCACAGCCAGCCTGATGCTGACGGCGCTCCTGGCGCGCTCGCCCATCCTGAAGCTGCGGCGCGGCGAGCACATGCACTTTGTGAAGGACGAACTGAAGCGCGCCCTGCGCATCGGCCTGCCGGTGGGCGTGGAGCGCGTGATCACCAGCTCCGCCTACGTGGCGTTCACCAGCGTGGTGGCGCCGCTCGGCAAGGTGGCGCTGGCGGCAAACTCCTTGTCCATCACGGCAGAGAGCCTTTGCTACATGCCGGGTTATGGCGTGGGCGCGGCGGCCTCCACCCTGGTGGGGCAGAGCGTCGGCGCCGGGCGGAAGGACCTGGCCAAGCGCATGGGCTGGATCTGCACCGGGTTCGGCGTGTTCTTCATGACGGCCACCGGCGCGCTCATGTACGCCTTCGCCCCGCAGATGCTTTCGATGCTCACCCCGGACCCGCAGGTGCGGGAGCTGGGCGCGGCGGTGCTGCGCATCGAGGCGTTCGCGGAGCCGCTCTACGCGGCCTCCATCGTGACGGCCGGCGCCCTGCGCGGCGCGGGCGACACGCTGGTGCCGTCCATTCTCTCGCTCATCTCCATGTGGGGTGTGCGCATCCCGGCGGCGGCCTTTCTGGCCCCGCGCTACGGGCTTCGCGGCGCGTGGATGGCCATGGCGGGGGAACTGTGCTTCCGCGGCCTGATCTTCCTCATCCGCATGGCCCGCGGGCGTTGGATGAAAAAAGCCGGGCAGTGAGGCGTGGGTTGACAAGAACCCTTCAACGCGTTATAGTGCTAAACAGCGCGGCGGACACCCGCCGCTTTGGAAGGAGCCGGATATGATCAGGCAGCAGGCCCGAACCGAACATTCCCTGACACATGGGTGTGTTTCCTGCGCCCTGGCCCCGGCGTGCGTGAATAACGGTTTTGCGGAAGCAGTGCGATTTTTTAATGCGCACTGCTTTTATTATTTTTACGCCTTTTACCGTGCCGTACCTACGCCTTCCCCGAAACCCTGAGCGGACCAAACGCCAACGCGTTTGCCAAGTCAGGCGGCTTCCCGGAAGGGAGGCCGCTTTCTTTATGAAGCAGCCGGCTGTGTGAAAAGCCCGGCCTGCCGCCGACCGATCAAAAAGAGGAGACCGCCATGAAAGATCTGACCGAATCCCGCGAAGCCATCACCCGGATCGACAGGCAGATGGCCGCACTGTTTGAGGAGCGCATGAAGGTGTGTGCGGACATCGCTGCCTGGAAGGGGGAGCGGGGCCTGCCCGTCAAGGATGCCGCCCGCGAGGCGGACGTGATCGCCCGCAACCGGCAGTGGATCACGGACCCGGTGGTGGAAGAGTACTACGTGCGCTTCCAGCGCCACGTCATGGACGTGGCCTGCGCCTACGAAGAGCGCATGCTCTCCGGGCTGACCGTGGCCTACTCCGGCGTGCCGGGCGCGTTTGCCTGGATGGCGGCAAAGCACCTCTTCCCGACGGCCAAACTGGTGCAGTACGGGAGCTTCTCGGAGGCCTACGCGGCCGTGGAGGAAGGCGCCTGCGACTGCGCAGTGCTTCCCATCGAGAACAGCTCGGCCGGCGAGGTGGGCCAGGTGACGGATCTGATGTTCTCCGGGCCGCTTCACATCAACCGCGTCTACAACCTGCCGGTGAGACACCAGCTGCTGGGGTGCCCTGGCGCGAAACTGTCGGATATCCGCACCGTCAAGAGCCACCCGCAGGCGCTCGACCAGTGCCGGCAGTTCCTGGAGGGGCAGGGCCTGGGGACCATCGCGGCCGGCAACACCGCCATGGCCGCGCAGGCGGTGGCGGAAGCGGGCGATGTGACCGTGGCGGCCATCGCCTCGGCGGAGACGGCATCGCTTTTCGGGCTGACGGTGCTGGCGGAAAACATCCAGGACAGCGACCAGAACACCACGCGCTTCGCGGTGTTCTCGCGGGTGGAAAACCGCCCGGCGGCGCGCAAGAAAGATACCGAGGAAAGCTTCATCCTGGTCTTTACGGTCAAGAACGAAGCCGGCGCGCTGGCGCAGACGCTGAACATCATCGGCGCGCACGGGTTCAACATGCGCTGCCTGCGCAGCCGCCCCATGAAGGATCTCCCGTGGAACTACTATTTCTACGTGGAGGCTGAGGGCAACATCCACAACGGGAACGGGCAGGATATGCTGCGCGAACTGGGCGTCCTGTGCGCCGGCCTGAAGCTGGTGGGCAGCTTTGACACGGACGGGCAGGCGTAACGGAGGAACGGCCGGACAGGCGCCGGCGGAAAGGAGCGACACGTGATCATCCCGGTGAAAACGCCCGCGGGCGGATACGATATCGTGCTGGAGCGCGGGGCGCTGGCCAACGCCGCAGAATATCTCCCGGCGGACAAGAAGGCCTTCGTGGTGACGGATGACGGCGTGCCCGGGAAATGGGTGCAGATGGTGACGCAGGCGCTCCCGCAGGCGGCCGTGCATGTCTTCCCACAGGGGGAGGGCAGCAAGAACCTGACCACCTGGCAGGGGATCCTGCAGGCCATGCTGGCGGCGGATATGACCCGCCGGGATGCGGTGGTGGCCGTGGGCGGCGGCGTGGCCGGTGATATGGCCGGGTTTGCCGCGGCCTGCTACATGCGGGGCATCCCGTTCATCAACATCCCCACCACGCTGCTGTCGCAGGTGGATTCGTCCATCGGCGGCAAGACGGCGGTGGATTTTGAGGGGACCAAGAACATCGTGGGGGCGTTCTACCAGCCTCAGCGGGTGATCATCGACCCGGACGTGCTGGGGACGCTGCCGGCGCGCCACGTGGCGGCGGGCCTGGCCGAAGCCCTGAAGATGGCCTTTATCTACGACAAAAAACTCTTTGAAGATATGGAGAAGGCCGGCGCCGCCGCCATGACGGATCCGGACCTCCTGCAGGAGATCATCCGCGGGAGTCTTCTGATCAAGCGGGACGTGGTGGAGCAGGACGTGCTGGAAAAAGGCCTGCGCAAGTGCCTGAACTTCGGCCACACCCTCGGCCACGCGGTGGAAGCCGCGGCCGGAGGCATCCTGCTGCACGGCGAGTGCGTGGCCATGGGCATGATCCCGCTGACGGCGCCCGCCCTGCGGCCTCGCCTGAAAAAGGCCTTGGCGGCCTACGGCCTGCAGACGGACATCCCGTACACCGCCGAGGCCCTGCGGCCGTACCTGGTGCACGACAAGAAGCGCGGCGCCGGCACCATCACGGCGGTCTGCGTGGAGGAAGTGGGACGGTTCGTCCTGCGGGAGATGACGCCGGAGGAGCTGCTGGCGCTTTTGTAACGGCGGAAAGGAGACCATCCCATGGAATATGGACTGATCGGGATGCCGCTGGGGCACAGCTACTCGCGGGAGATTCACGAACAGATCGCGGACTACAAGTATGAGCTGTGTGAAGTGACCCGGGAACAGGCGGCCGATCTGCTGACAAAACGCGAGTTTCGGGCCATCAACGTGACCATCCCCTACAAGGAGTTTGTGATCCCGTTCCTGGACGAGATCTCGGAGGAGGCGCGGGCCATCGGCGCGGTGAACACCATTGTGAACCGCGGTGGGAGGCTGATCGGCCACAACACGGATTTTGCGGGCCTGCGCGAGCTGGTGCTGCGCTGCCCGGCGGATCTGTCCGGCAAAAAGGCGCTGATCCTCGGCACTGGCGGCACGGCCAAGACGGCGCGCGCGGTGCTCACCTCGCTCGGGTGCGAGCCGGTGATCACGGTCTCCCGGACCGGGCGTGAGGGAGCCATCACCTACGAGGAGGCCCTGCGGGACGACACGGATGCGGCGTTTCTGCTGAACGCCACGCCGGTGGGCATGTACCCGCACAACGATGGCATGCCCGTCGACCCGGCGGCTTTCCCGGGACTTCTGGGCGTGATCGACGTGATCTACAACCCGCTGCGCACGCGCCTGGTGCAGCAGGCCCGCGCGTGCGGCGTGTTTGCCGAAGGGGGGCTTTTGATGCTGGCGGCGCAGGCCGTCTATGCGGCCGAATGGTTTCTGGACGAAGCGTTCGGGCCGGACAGGGAGCGGGCGCTGATCGACAAAGCCTACCGCCACGTGGCCGCCCTGCGGGGCAATCTGGTGCTGACCGGCATGCCCGGGTCCGGCAAGTCCACGGTGGGACGGCTGCTGGCGGAAGCGCTTGGCCATCCGTTCGTGGATCTGGACGAGGAGATCGTGAAGGAGACCGGCATGCCGATCGCGGACTTTTTTGCCGCGCACGGCGAAGCGGCTTTCCGCGACGTGGAAGCCGCAGTGTGCGTCCGGGAAGCCAAAGAGCCCGGCCGCGTGATCGCGACCGGCGGCGGGGCCATCCTGCGGGACGAGAATGTGAGGGCGCTTCGCCAGAACGGCACGCTCATCTTTCTGGACCGGCCGCTTGCCGAACTGGTGGGAACGCCGGACCGGCCTCTCTCGCGGGATGCCGGGGCATTGAAGAAACGCTACGAAGAGCGGTACGAACGCTACTGTGAGACGGCGGACATCCGCGTGGACGTCCGCGGCGATGCGGAATCCGCGGCACAGACCGTGCTGCGGGCGGTGAGGGAAGGATCATGAAGATACTGGTGATGAACGGCCCCAATCTGAACATGCTGGGCATCCGGGAGCCGGCCCACTACGGGCGCGAAACCTACGAGGACCTGCTGGCGCTCATCCGCCGGCACGCGGAAGAGACGGGCGTGGAAGTGTCCTTCTTCCAGTCCAACCACGAAGGCGCGCTGGTGGATGCCATCCAGCAGGCCTACTTTGACAAGGTGGACGGCATCGTGATCAACCCCGGCGCCTACACGCACACCAGCGTGGCGCTGCTGGACGCGGTGAAGAGCGTGAGCATCCCCACGGTGGAGGTGCACATCAGCAAGGTGGAAGAGCGCGAGGACTTCCGGCAGGTCAGCTACATCCGCCTGGCCTGTGTGAAGACCATCACGGGCAAAGGCTTTGCCGGGTATCTGGAAGGGATGGATTTCCTGAAGGCCCTGGCGGAAGGGGAGGCGGGCGATGGCTGCTGAACTTGACAAGAGCCTGAAGATCCTGATCGTGGGCCTCGGGCTGATCGGCGGCAGCTACGCCGAGGCGCTTTCAAAAAAGGGGTATGAAGTGGGCGGCATCGCCAGGCGGGAAGAGACCATCGCGCTGGCGCTCGAAAAAGGCTTCATCGCCCACGGAAGGACCACACCGGACGCGGCGTATCTGGGGCAGTTTGATCTGGTGATCTTCGGCCTCTACCCGGACAGATTGCTGTCCTGGCTGGAAGAGTACCAAGCGTTCTTAAAACCCGGCGCCCTGCTGACGGATGTGACCGGCGTGAAGAAGAGCGTGGTCTACCCGGTGCAGGAGATGCTGCGGAAGGACTGCGAGTTCATCGGAGCCCACCCCATGGCGGGGCGGGAGGTCTGCGGGCTGGAAAACGCCGATGCGCGCATCTTTTCCGGCGCCAACTACATCGTGACGCCCACAGCCGCCAACACGGAGCAGGCCATCGGTACCTGCGAGGCGCTGGGGCAGACGCTCGGCTTTGCGCGGATCAGCCGCCTCTCGCCGGAAGCGCACGACGAGATGATCGGGTTCTTATCGCAATTGACGCATGTCATCGCGGTGACGCTCATGACCTGCCGGCCGGTGGAGCACCTGACCGCCTACACGGGCGATTCCTTCCGGGATCTGACGCGCATCGCGCGCATCAACGACGCCATGTGGGCGGAGCTGTTTTTGAAGAACAAAGAGGAACTGCTGCGGCAGATGGATGCGTTTGAGACGCAGTTTCAGGCCTTTCGCGAAATGCTGCAATCGAACGATGAAGAGGGCATGCGGGCCGTGATGCGGCAGTCGACCGCGCAGCGGAAGCTGTTTGAAAAGTGAGGAGCGAAGATGAACATGGAATGGAAACGGGAGCTGCCGTCGGCGCGGGTGGTCAAGGAGATGTACCCGCTCTCCGACGAGGGCGCTGCCCGCAAAAAAGCGAACGATGCGGCCGTGCAGGCCATTTTCAAAGGGGAAGATGACCGGTTCCTGCTGATCATCGGGCCGTGCTCGGCGGACCGCGAGGACGCGGTGCTGGAGTACATCAGCCGCCTGCGCGGGGTGCAGGAGGACGTGGCGGACAAGATCGTCATCGTGCCGCGCATCTACACCAACAAGCCCCGCACCACGGGCGCGGGCTACAAGGGGATGCTGCACCAGCCGGATCCGGGCAGCGCGCCCGACATGCTGAAGGGCCTGATCGCCATCCGCAGGCTCCACCTGAAGGCTCTGGAGGAGTACGGCTTTTCGTGTGCGGATGAGATGCTCTACCCGCAGAATCACCCGTACCTCTCGGACGTCTTAAGCTACGTGGCCGTGGGCGCCCGGTCGGTCGAAAACCAGATGCACCGCCTGACCTCCAGCGGCCTGGACATCCCGGTGGGCATGAAGAACCCCACGGGCGGCATGATGAGCGTCATGATGAACGCCATCACCGCGGCCCAGCACGGGCACACCTTCGTCTACTCCGGCTGGGAGGTGGTCAGCCGCGGCAACCCGCTGGCGCACGCCATCCTGCGCGGGTATTCGCACAAGTCGGGCCATTCGGCGCCCAACTACCACTATGAGGATCTGATGTTCGTCCGGGATCTCTACGATCAGAGCGGCCTGGAAAACCCGGCGGTCATCGTGGACACCAACCACGCCAACTCCGGGAAGCACTTTGCCGAGCAGCCGCGCATCGCCCGCGAGGTGCTGCACAGCATGATGCTGTCGCCGGACATCAAGAAGATGGTCAAGGGGCTGATGATCGAATCGTACCTGCTGGACGGCTGCCAGGCGCCGGACGGCGGCGTCTACGGCCAGTCCATCACCGACCCCTGCCTGGGGTGGGAGAAGACCGAGCGGATGATCCGCGAACTGGCGGATATCCTGTGAGTTTCCTGCGGGAGCGCTTTTTCAAAAGAGATGGAAAGCGCCCCCGCGTTTTGGTATAATAATGTATCCGCCTGCGGGGGCAGGCGGCGGGGTGCGGCAGGCAGCCGCGAGAACAGGAGTTTTTATGAGCAAGACCGTTATTCCGGAAGGATATCACGCCGCGCTGGGGCTGTACGACACGCAGCGCGCCATCGGCACCATCAAGCGCACGTTCGCCGACATGCTGACCGCCACGCTGAACCTGCACCGCGTGAGCGCGCCGCTGTTCGTGGAGAAGAGCACCGGCCTGAACGATGACTTGAACGGCGTGGAGCGCAAGGTGTCGTTTGACGCGCCGGAAGTGCCCGGCATCATCGAGGTGGTGCAGAGCCTGGCCAAGTGGAAGCGCCAGGCCTTAAAAGAATATGATTTTCACGTGGGCAAAGGCCTCTACTGCGATATGAACGCCATCCGGCGCGACGAGGAGATGGACAACCTCCACTCCATCTACGTGGACCAGTGGGACTGGGAGAAGGTCATCCGCGAGGAGGACCGCACCATCACCTACCTGCAGAGCGTGGTCCGCAGTATCGTGAGCGCGGTCTGCGCCACGGAGCTGGCGGTGCGCGCGCAGTTCCCGGGGTTGGAGTCGCTGCCCATGCACAGCCACGAGGTGACCTTTATCACCACGCAGGAGCTGGAAGACCTCTACCCGGATCTGACCCCGAAGGAGCGCGAGAACGCCTTCGTGAAGGCCTACGGCACCACGTTTCTCATGAAGATCGGCCGGAAGCTGGCCAGCGGCCTCCCGCACGACGGGCGCGCGCCGGACTACGACGACTGGGACTTAAACGGCGACCTGCTGTTCTGGAATGACGTGCTGGGCATCAGCTACGAGCTTTCGAGCATGGGCATCCGCGTGAGCCCCGAAAGCCTGGACCGTCAGCTTTCGGAAGCCGGTGCGGATGACCGCCGGGCCCTCCCGTTCCACAAAGCGCTGCTGGCGGGCGAGCTGCCGTACACCATCGGCGGCGGCATCGGCCAGAGCCGCCTGTGCATGCTGATCCTGGGCAGTGCCCACATCGGCGAGGTACAGGCCTCGGTCTGGGACGAAGAGACCAGGCGCCGCTGCGCGGAGGCGGGGGTGCGCCTGCTGTAAGCCATAAGCCGCCCGCGGGCGGCTGATCCGTAAGAAAATCCTCACCAAAGGAGGCTCTTATGAAATTCATCCACTGTGCGGACCTGCATCTGGATGCCCGTATGGCATCGCTCCTGGGTCCGGAAAAAGCCAAAATGCGTCGCGCGGAGATCCTGGCCAACTTCGGCCGGATCATCGCCTGCGCCCGGGAGTCCGGGTGCGCCGGCATCTTTCTGGCGGGGGATCTGTTTGACACCAAGCGGATCTCCGCGGCCGCCCGCAACGTGGTGGAGGATGCCATCCGCTCCCATCCGGAGCTGGACTTCTACTACGTGACCGGCAACCACGAGGGGAGCGCGTTCGTGGAGTCGCTGTCCGACTGCCCCGCCAACCTTCACCTGTTTACGCCGGAGTGGACCACGTACACGCTGTTTGAGAAGGACGGCCGCAGGGTGACGCTCTCCTCGCGGGAGATCGACGCGGACCACGGCGCCGGCGCGCCGGAAGGCCTGTCGCTCCGGGCGGAGGACCTCAACATCGTGATGCTGCACGGCACGGTGGCGGAGCACGCCAGCGCCGGGGATGATTCCGTCATCGCCCTGCACAGCCTGCGCGGGAAAAACATCGACTATCTGGCGCTCGGCCACGTGCACGAGTACCGGCGCGGGCGCATCGACTCCCGCGGCGAGTACTGCTACAGCGGGTGCCTGGAGGCGCGCGGGTTCGACGAGCCCGGCACCCACGGCTACATCCTGCTGACCATCGACGAGAACGACCTGTCGTACGAGGCGCGGTTCGTGCGCTTCCCGGGGCGGACGGTGCATGTGGTGCGCGTGGACGTCTCGGAGTGCCTCAACACGCCGGACATCCTGCGGGAGGTGAGCGCGGCGCTCGACGAGGAGGACTGCGGGCCGGACGACTGCGTGAAGGTGGTCCTGACCGGGCGCATGGACGTGAACGCCGAGAAAGACCTGCGGGTGGTCGAAAACGACTGGAAGGAGCGCTTTTATCTCTTCCGCCTGGAGGATGAGACGAAATACCGCGTGGACCGGGAAGCGTACGCGCAGGATGCGTCTCTGAAAGGCGAGTATGTCCGCATGCTGATGGAGGATGAGTCGCTCACCGAAGACCGCCGGGCGGAGCTGATCCGCACGGGGCTTCTGGCGCTCACCGGGGAGGAGATCGAATGAAGCTGATCCGCATTCACATCGATCATTTCGGGTGCCTGAGTGATTACCGCAAGGAATTTACGGACGGCCTGAACGTCATGGAGCTGGGCAACGGCTGGGGCAAGAGCACGCTCTGCGCTTTTTTGCGCATCATGTTCTTCGGCTTCGAGACGGACGGCAAACGCAGCGCCCTCGAGCGCGAGAGGAGCCGCTTCGCTCCCTGGCAGGGCGGCGGCTACGGCGGCAGCCTCACATTTGAGGCGGGCGGGAAGCGCTACCGCGTGGAGCGCACGTTCGGGGAGAAGAAGTCGGCAGATACGTTCGCCCTCTTTGACGATATCGCCGGGCTGCCCTCGCATGACTATACCGAGAACATCGGCCGGGAACTCTTCGGCATCGACCAGGCGTCTTTTTTGCGCACGGTCTGCCAGGAGCAGCTCCACGTGCGCACGGACGTGACGCCCGGCATCACCGCCAAGATCGGCGGGGTGGAGGGCGATGAGACCGACATGGCGCGCTACGGCGCTGCCCAGGAGAAGCTGGGCACCATGGCGCTGGCCTTAAGCCCGTCCCGCAAGACCGGCGAGATCTACAGGCTGCGCGACGAGGCGGCCCAGCTGGCCGGCCGTGCCGCGGCCCGTCCCGCCCGCGAGGCGGAACTGGCGGCTCTGCTGGCTGAAGAGGAGGCGGCGGCCAGACGCCGCGAGGAGTTGGCCGAAGAGGAGAAGGCCCTGCAGGCCGAGCAGGAGGCGGTGTCCGCCTGGCAGGAAGGCCAGGCCAAGCGTGAGCGGCTGGAAGGCCTGCTGGAGGAAGTGCGCGCCGCGGAAGCGAAGCGGGACGCGCTGCTGTCGTCGTTCCCGGGCGAGGTGCCGGACCGCGAGGTCATCGACTCGATCGTGAGCGCGGCCTCCTCGCAGGACGCGGTCATGGCCGAGCGCAACGCCTACCGCCTGTCCGAAACCGAGGAGGCGTGGCTGGCGGTGGTGGAAGACCGCCTGTCCACGGTGGAGGCGGACGAGGATCTGCCGGACCGCCTGGAGGAGGACCTGGCACACTATGAAGAGGTGCGCGGGGAGTGGCAGGCCATCGCCCTCACGCCCGAGGAAGAAAAACTGCTGCGCGCGGAGACGCGCCTGTTTGCGAAGGAAGACCCGGATCCGGCCGTGTTTGCGGATATGGCCGGCCGCTGGGAGAAGAACGGCGCCGTGCAGGCGCTCGCGGAGGAGAAGGGCCGCCAGATCGAGGATCTGCGCACCCAGCGCGAGACGCTGCAGGCGGTGAAGGATACCACGGGGCTGGGCGTCTTTGCCGGCATCTTCGTGCTGGCCGCCGGCATTCTGGCCTGCTTCATGTGGTCACGCCCGGCGGGCGTGGCCATCGCGGTGGCCGGGCTCATCCTGGCGGTGGCGCTGTACGCCGCCGGCAAGCGGGGCGCCGATGACCGCGCCGCCCGCCTGAAGGACCTGACCGAGCGTGAGAGTGCCGCGGCGGCCGAAAAGGAGAAGGCCGAAGCGGAGACGAACCGCCTGGAAGAGCAGACCAGGGCCGTGTACGAGCGCATCGAAGGCCTGCCGTACCGGCGGGAGAACATCATCGCCAACCTGTACAAGCTGCGCGATACCGCCGCGCAGTACCACGAGCTCTCCGCCAAGCGCGAGAAGGCCGAAAACTCCGCCGCCAAACGCGAGACCGAGATCCGCGAGCAGGCGCTCACGGAGTCGCTGGGCGGGTATGCCTCCTGCGGCTTTGCCGAAGGCATCGCCCTTCTGCGGCGTGACCGCGAGGATGCCGAAAGGCTGTCGCTGCGCCGCGAGAACGAAGCCATCGCGCAGGAGAAGTACGAAAAGCAGGAGGGCATGATCAGCCGCTTCCTGGAGCGTTACGGCTTCCACACGAAGACGGATGCCGAGGCGCAGGTCATGAGCATCCGGCAGATGTCCGAGCGTCTGCAGCAGCTGACGGAAGAAGTGGCCGCGCGCGAGGAGCGCGTGGCGGACTTTGGCGGCGAGGTGGATCTGGACGCCCTGCGGGCGCTGCCGGCTTCCATGCCGGGCCGTCCGCTGTCCGCCATCAGTGAGCGGCAGTCGGTCCTGCGCGCCGAGGAGCGCGCCCTGCAGCAGGAGGCCGCCGCCCGCGGCCGCGCCATCGACGAGGCGGAGGACCGCCTGGAAGAACTGGCCGCCGACGAGGAGAAGGCGGGCGAGCTGAAGGGCCGCATCGACGAACTGACCGGCCGCTACGAGCTGCTCACCGAGACCTCAAAGCGCCTGGAGGAAGCCAGAAACCGCTTCACCAACCGCTACGTGGAGCCCGTCCGGGAGGCGTTCGAGCAGTATTACGGCATGCTCTCGCCGGAGGACGGCCGCCGGTACCGCCTGAGCGCGGACCTGCAGCTGACCATGGTGGACGGCGGCATCACGCGGGATACCGGGTTCCTGAGCGAAGGCATCCAGGACCTGGTGGGCCTGTGCCGGCGCCTGGCCATGACGGACGCCATGTACGGCCAGGAAAAGCCGTTTTTGATCCTCGATGACCCGCTGGTCAACCTGGACGATGAAAAGATGCAGGGCGGCTTCTCGTTCCTGCACCGGGTGGCCGGCCGCTACCAGGTACTGTACTTTACCTGCCACACCAGCCGCGTACCGTAAATGATCACCTTTCACATGGGGACGTACCTGTTTGGTAACGTTTTTGGTTACCAAACAGGCATGTCCCCCCACCAAGGAGCCAACATGATCCAATACCGCACCGAACACGATTCCATGGGCGAGATGCAGGTGCCTGCCGACCGTTACTGGGGCGCGCAGACCGAGCGCAGCCGCCTGAACTTCCCCATCGGCGTGGGGCAGGAGACCATGCCGCGCGAGATCACGCACGCCTTCGGGCTCTTAAAGCGCGCGGCGGCCGAGGCCAACCACCTGCTGGTCCCGGCGCGCATGACCGAGGAGAAGCGGCAGGCCATCGCGCAGGCGGCCGGTGAAGTGGCCGAAGGCCTGCTGGATGACCATTTCCCGCTGGTGGTCTGGCAGACCGGTTCCGGCACGCAGTCCAATATGAACGCCAACGAGGTGATCGCCAACCGTGGCAACGACATCGCCGGCAAGAAGCTTCTGCACCCGAATGACGATGTCAACATGTCGCAGTCAAGCAACGATACCTTCCCCACCGCCATGCACATCGCGGCGGATCTGGCGCTGGAGGATAAGGTGCTCCCGGCCGTGGACCGCATGATCGCGGCGCTGCAGAAACTGGAGGCAGAGAACGAAGGGATCGTCAAGAGCGGGCGCACGCATCTGCAGGACGCCACGCCCATCCGCTTCTCGCAGGAGATCTCGGGGTGGCGCGCGTCGCTTCAGATGGACCGGGAGATGCTTCTGGAAGCGGCCGGTTTTGTGCGGCGCCTGGCCATCGGCGGCACGGCCGTGGGCACGGGGCTGAACGCCCCGGCCGGGTTTGACCGGGAGGTGTGCCGGGTGCTGTCCGAGGTGACCGGCAAGGCCTTCGTGCCGCATGAGAACAAGTTCCACGCGCTCACCAGCAAGGATGAGCTGGTAGTGGCGCACGGTGCCTTAAAGGCGCTGGCCTGCGACATGATGAAGATGGCCAACGACATCCGCTGGCTGGCTTCCGGGCCGCGCCTGGGCCTTGGCGAGATCACCATCCCGGAGAATGAGCCGGGGTCTTCCATCATGCCCGGCAAAGTCAACCCCACCCAGTGCGAGCAGGTGACCATGGTGGCCGTACAGGTGATGGGCAACGACACGGCCGTCTCCGTGGCCGCCAGCCAGGGCAACTTCGAACTGAACGTCTTCATGCCGGTGCTGGCGTACAACTTCCTGCAGTCGGCGAGGCTCCTGGCGGAGTCGCTGGACGCCTTCCGCGAGCGGTGCGTCGAAGGCATCCGCCCGAACCGGGAGAAGATGGCCGAAAACCTCACCCGGTCGCTGATGCTCGTGACGGCGCTGAACCCCTACATCGGGTACGAGAACGCCGCGAAGACCGCCAAGCTGGCCTTTGCGGAGAACATCACGCTGAAGGAAGCCTGCGTGAAGCTGGGGTTCCTGACACCGGAGCGCTTCGATGAGGTGTTCCACCCGGAAGAGATGGCATAACATGATGCTGGGGTCAAAACAAGTTTTGCCCCCAGCTATGACACGCAGCACGCACGCTGCGCGTGCCATGTGCTGCTAAAACACTCAGAACTCCCGCCATTTTGCGCTTTCCAAGCGCAAAATCGCTCCGTTCTTCGTGTTTTG
>CAMJGH010000006.1 GCA_946405185.1 uncultured Lachnospiraceae bacterium | reverse complement strand
AAGTTTTTAAGAAAGCTCCGTATCGACAGGGAGGAAATCCTGCGCGATATGGCTGATAAGTTGACAGTATCATCCGCATTTCTATCTGCCGTTGAGAATGGAAGGAAGAAAATGCCGGAAGCCTGGCTGCCTAAATTGGAAAAACTGTATGGGCTTACGCCGAGCCAGATGGAGGAATTGCAAAAAGCCATGGTGGAATCCAGCGATACAGTAGAGGTTGATATCCGCAATGCGTCTGGTGAAAATCGGGAATTGGCTGTTCTGTTTGCGAGACGGTTCCCGACGTTGGACGACGAGACAGCACAAATGCTCCATCGTATCCTGAAAAAGCGCAGGGGGGAGTAAGCTTTGCGCAGAAAAAGAGAGGTTGCCGATCCGCTGTCAAGGAAGGAGATACGTGCCTTCGCAAAACAACTTCGAAAAATGTTGGGGTTGGAAGGAACATTATGGATCCCTGTGGTGGAATTACTGGATATTCTGGCGGACAAACTACCAGGGTTCAACTATGAGATTGTTCCGGATAATGAACTCCCAGACGATACCCATGCCTGCACGGACACAAGTAATGGTCTGATCCGAATCAAGGAAAGCGTTTACGAGGGTGCCTGTGATGGTAAGGGAAGGGATCGGATGACGATTGCCCATGAAATCGCGCATTTCTTCCTGATTCGCTTCTGTCTAAGGAAGCAGGAGTGGAATTTGCAAAGGTTACTATTGGAGAAAAGTCTTACTTGATCCGAGGGGATTCACACGGCACAACCATACCTGCAGACATATTTGCGGAGATGAAGAGACACCGCGGGATCCTTGAGTTTCATAGTCACCCTTTTAATGATGACTGTGCTCCTTCTCTTGCAGACAGAGCACTTATCAGAGAATTGAGGTCCGCCGTGGGGCAAAGGACCAGTATGATAGTTACTCCGAATGGGCGGACCTGTACTTTTGGCGAACACGGGGTACTGGAGATGGGAACGGTTCCTAATAAGATCAATAACAGATCCAAAGCAGTATACATGCAGTTGTTTGGAGGTGAATGAACATGCTAAGTACTTTTGAGGCCAAGATGTATGCATGCGGAGCAATTGCTGAGGTAGTAGGAACAGACTATTTCAGGTCACATATAAAGGAGGCCTGTCAGTCTTATCCCACTGATGAAGCAGAAGTGGATTATGAGTATTTCCTTGGGTTTGAAGGAGATGAAGAGACTGGTTTGTGGACTGTATTTGGCAGAGTGTCTGTGAACAGGGAAACGGAGGAAGTCACCATGCTCGATTATAAGACTCCGGATGGTCATCGCATGGAAAAGCCGATCAAACCTATCAGCTTTGCTTAATACATCACTTTAATACCAGAAAGCTGCCAGGCCTTGTGCCAGGTAGCTTTCTGGTATTATCACTTCGTAATTATCACCTCAGCGTCCGCGCTACCTTCGCGCAGTCTTCGTATACGGCCAGGTTGGTGTAGCGGTCGTACTGGGTCTGTGACAGGTTGACCACCACGAACTTGTTGCCGCGGTAGTAGCGCACGAACGATGCGGCGGGGTAGACCACGAGGCTGGTGCCGATGACCACCAGCATGTCGGCGGAGGCGATGGCGTTGACGGCGCCTTCGATGACATCGCCGTCCAAGCCTTCTTCGTAGAGCACCACGTCCGGGCGGACCATGGCGCCGCAGACGTCACACTTCGGGACGCCGGTGCTTTCAGCGATGAAGGAGGCCGGGAAGCGCTTGCCGCAGCGCGTGCAGTAGTTGCGCTCCACGCTGCCGTGCAGCTCATACACGCGGCGGCTGCCGGCCTTCTGGTGAAGGCCGTCGATGTTCTGGGTGACCACGGAGACGTCTTTTCGCTCCTGCAGGGCGGCGATATACTTATGCGCGTCGTTCGGCTGCGCGTCCGGCCAGAGCATCTTGGAGCGGTAGAACTCGTAGAAGTCTTTGGTGTGGGAGTAGAGGAAGGTGTGCGAGACCATCTCCTCCGGGCTGTAGGTGTACCCGTCCGTCTGGTTGTAGATGCCGCTGGCGGACCGGAAGTCCGGGATGCCGGAGGGGACGGAAATGCCGGCTCCGGTAAAGAAGCAGATGGACTGACTGTCATCGATCATCTGCTGCAGTTTCGCGATCTTCTCTTCAAATTCCGCCATAACGGTTCCTCCCTTCGTGCCGGAAACATCCGCCGGTATTTCTCAGCCCAGTATAACACAAAAAACGGCCGGCATGACAGCCGGCCGTCTGAAAAGTCAGGCGTTAGAGGATGGTGAACTGCAGCACGCAGAAGGCGGCGTAACAGGCCAGCAGCGCGATGCCCTGCCATCTTGCGATCCTGCCGCGCACCAGCGACGGCACCAGCAGGATGCAGGAGACTAAGAGCATCACCGGCAGGTCCACGACCAGCGAGAGCGGCCACCCGAAGAGCTTCTGCGCATCCGGCACGCCGAACGGGTTGATGGCGATGGACATACCGGAGACCAGCACCAGGTTGAAGAGGTTGGCGCCGATGATGTTGCCCAGCGAGAGCGACGCGTGCTTCTTGATGATGGAGGTGACCGCCGTCACCAGTTCCGGCAGCGACGTGCCCAGGGCCACGAAGGTCAGGCCGATGACGGATTCCGGCACGCCCAGCGCCTCGGCGATGATGACGCCGTTGTCCACCAGCAGGTCCGCACCCACGGCGATCAGCGCCGCGCCGATGACCAGCAGCACCACTTCCATAATGAACGTGCGCTGCTTCCCACCTTCTTCCGGCTCTGCGGCAGGAGCCGCCGCGGCAGCCTCAGCCGTGTCGGCCTTGCGCGCCTCGAGGGTCTCGCGGACGCTCGAGCGCAGGGCCTGGCGCACCGTGACCACCATGTAGATCAGGAAGACGGCCAGCAGCACGAAGCCTAAGGGTCTGGTGAACTGTCGGAAGAAGTAGGCGCAGCAGACGTAGATGGCCGTGGTCAGCGCGAAGAAGATGACCGGCGTGCGCAGGGCCTTGCGGTCCACCGCGCCCGGCGAAGCGATCAGCGTCAGCGCGCAGATCAGCGAGGTGTTGCAGATGATGGAGCCGATGGCGTTGCCGTAGGAGAGCTGCCCGTGGCCCATGGCTGCGGAGGAGGTGGAGACCATGACCTCCGGCAGCGTGGTGCCGATGGACACCACGGTGGCGCCGATCAGCAGTTCGGGAAGGTGGAAGCGGTGGGCGATGCCCGTGGCGCCGTCCACAAACCAGTCGCCGCCTTTGATCAGCAGAACGAGGCCTAACGCAAACAGAAGAATGGGTACCAGCATGGGTAACTCTCCTTTTATAATGAAAGATGAGCATTGCGAGTCCCGCCGTTTTGGATTACACTGTCAGCAGAACAATTCTATCTTATCACCGCAGACCGCCGGAAAAAAGAAACACGCGGGGCGGTGTGAGGGCTTTATTTCTCTGAAATGACACATTAGCGGCGCTTAATCCGCGGTTTTGGCGAATTAAACGCGGCAGAAGGAGTTTGCTATGAAACTGGCCCCGTACTATGAAGATCCGTCCATCATCCACGTGGGGCGGGAGCCCAACCGCAGCTACTATCTGCCGGCGGGCCCCGAAGGGGAAGACCGCGTCCGGGTGCTGTCCGGCTGCGAGTGGGATTTCCGGTATTTCCCCACCTTCCAGGAGATCGCCGAGGATCCGTGGACGTACACGGATGACGACTACGAGCGCATCCCCGTGCCTTCCTGCATCCAGATGTTCGGGTACGACCAGCAGATGTACACGAACGTCCGCTATCCCTTCCCGTACGATCCGCCGTATGTCCCCAAGGAGAACCCGGCGGCCCTCTACCGGAAGCGCTTCACGCTGTCTGCGTTTGAGGCCGGCGAGCGCAGCTTCCTCTATTTTGAAGGCGTGGATTCGTGCTTCTACGTCTGGGTGAACGGCGCGTTCGTGGGCTACTCCGAAGTGTCGCACTCCAGCTCGGAGTTTGAGATCACCCGCCACGTGAAGGTGGGCGAGAACACCCTCATGGTGGTGGTGCTCAAGTGGTGCGACGGGTCGTACCTGGAGGACCAGGACAAGTTCCGCATGACCGGCATCTTCCGCGACGTGTCGCTGATCTTCCGCCCGGAAAAGTTCATCCGCGATTTCACCGTGACGGCCGCACCGGCGGGTGGTGAGGCGGAGGTGAAGGTGGCCATGTGCGCCACCGCGCCGCTGACGGCGGACGTCAAGCTCCTTGACCCGGCGGGGGAGGAGATGGCCTGCCACACCGTGCGGTTCTCGCTGGATGAGACCGGCACGGCCGTGGCGGAGACGGCCTTTGCGGTGGAAGAGCCGCGCCTGTGGGATGCCGAGCACCCGGTCCTCTACACCGTCGTCCTGCAGACCGAGGAGGAGCGCCTCACCCAGCGCACCGGCATCCGCGAGATCCACGTGGAGGACGGCGTGGTGATGCTGAATGGCTCCCCCATCAAGTTCCGCGGCGTCAACCGCCACGATTCCAGCCCCGAGAACGGCTTTGCCGTGACCAAAGAGGAAGTCCTGCGCGACCTCGCGCTCATGAAGCAGCACAACATCAACGCCATCCGCACCAGCCACTACCCGAACGCGCCGTGGTTCACCGACCTGACGGACGAGTACGGCTTCTACGTGATCGGCGAGACGGACCTGGAGAGCCACGGCACCACCACCATCCTGGGCGGCGACCAGATCTCCACGTTCGGCTATCTGATGCAGGACCCGCAGTTTGAGGACGCCGTCCTGGACCGCGAGCAGCGCAACGTCATGCGCGACAAGAACCACCCCAGCATCGTCATCTGGTCCATGGGCAACGAGTCCGGGTACGGCCAGAACCTCGAGAAGGCTGCCCGCTGGATCAAGGCCTATGACCCCACCCGCCTGCTGCACTACGAGAGCTCGCTGTGGATCACCGACGGGCATAAAAACGACGTGTCCCAGCTGGATCTTCTGAGCACCATGTACGCCGCGCCGGAGTGGGTGGACGAATACTTCACCAGCGACCATCCGCGCTTCCCGTACCGGCTGGACCAGGATCCGGCCACCATGCCGGAAGGCTACCAGGGGAGCATCCTGGATACCTTCGGCGGCAAGCGCCGGCCGTACATCCAGTGCGAGTTCTGCCACGCCATGGGCAACGGCCCGGGGGACCTGGCCCGCAACTACGGCCAGATCTGGCAGTATCCCGGCTACGCCGGCGGCTTTGTCTGGGAGTGGTGCGACCATGCCCTGATGCAGGGCACCACGGAAGCCGGCAAAGTGATGTACGGGTACGGCGGCGATTTCGGCGAGTACCCGCACGACGGCAACTTCTGCATGGACGGCCTGGTCTATCCGGACCGCACGCCGCACACCGGCCTGAAGGAACTGAAGCAGGCCGCCAAGCCGTTCGCGGTGGCGCCGGTGGATCCGGCGGCCGGTCTGTACGAGTTCACCAACCGGTATGACTTCACGGAGTTTTCCGGGAAGGCCTCCCTGCTGTGGCGGTACGAGGCGGACGGTGTGGACGTGGCGGCCGGCGAGGTGGAACTGCCCGCCTGCGCGCCGCACGAAACGGTGCGCTTTGCCGTGCCCGTGCCGCCGACGGAAGGGAAGTTCCTGACCATCGTCTTTACGGCCAGACAGCGGGAGGAAGAAGTCTTCACCCGCGCCGGCCATGTGCTGGGCTTTGAGTCATTCATTCTCCGCGAGGCGTACGCCCTGCCGGAGCCGGAGGCCTGCCCGCATCCGCTGCAGGTGGTCGAGCGCAACCGCGCGGCCGGCAGCGTCCTGGTGGTGGGCGACGGGTTCCTCTACGACTATAACACCTACCGCGGCACCTTCCGCTACCTGCACCGCACGGACCGCGCGGAGCTGGCGGATATGGACTGGAACATCTTTCGCGCGCCCACGGACAACGACCGCAACATCATCCACGACTGGGATGCGGCGGGGTACCGCCACATGACGGTGCGCACCTACGGCACCAAGGTGGAAGAGGGGGATCAGAAAGTCATCATCCGCACCACACTCTCCATCGCGGCGCCGGCCCTGCAGCCGGTTTTGCGGCTGGCGGTGGCCTGGACGGTCTTCGCGGACGGCACCATCCACCTGAACGCGGATGTCCGGCGCGATGCGGCCTTCCCGTTCCTGCCGCGCTTTGGCCTGCGCATGAAGTTAAAAGGCGGCAGCGAGTCGGTCCGCTACCTGGGGTACGGCCCGAATGAAAGCTACTGGGACAAGCACCTGGCATCGCGCTTCGGCCGCTTTGCCTCCACGGTGCGCAACCTCCACGAGGATTACCTGAAGCCGCAGGAGAACGGCAGCCGCTTCGGCTGTGCGGATCTGTGGGCCGGCGGCGAGTACGGGTGGCACTTCGCGGGGGCGCAGCCGTTCTCCTTCAACGCCTCGCACTACACCCAGGAGGAGCTGGCCGGCAAGGCGCACAACTACGAGCTGGCGGAAGAGGAGGATGTGACCATCTGCCTCGATGCCGTCATGAGCGGCCTGGGGTCCAACTCCTGCGGGCCGGCGCTGGCCAAAGAGTACCGGGCGGATTTTGAGATGCTTTCCTGGCAGATCGGCATTCAGTAACGGACAAAAACAGAGCAGACGCCGGAGGGAAATCCCCTCCGGCGTTAACTTTTGTGCAAAACGGACCGAACTTATTGTGCCGCAAAAGGGTTTATTGTATCCGCCGGGCCGTACAATTCCCGGAGTTGTTGCCGGAAACCGTGCAAATTCCGCAAAGTGTTGCCACAATAAAGCAAATAATTTGACAATTCCGCTTAAAAAGATGTAAAAAATCTTCCGAAAATGCTTGACAGTCTATGCTTTTTGCGCTAGAATCAAGCCATCAAAAGAGAGAAACAAAACCGAAGCAGCTGCAAAGGAAACCAATAGTCGACAAAGAAGCAAGAACCGCGTACGTAGCAAGACCGAGTCCCATGTACCACAAGTTCCACAAAGCACCAAAGAGCACCAAAGAACCCGTCAACGCATCATCGGAAAGCAAGACCAGGAGGTACGGTCCAATGGGCTAGCACAGTTACGGATCTCCATAGAAATCTCCCAGGAAGGAGTTAACCTATATAGATTCGTCTGAGAGGCACAAGGAAACGGCCAAACCGGTGGAGGACAAACCGATGAAGACCTGAAGCCCGTTCCCAGGAACTTCCCAAACAGACAGCGAGACAGCGTGAACAGGCAAAAGAGAAAAGTCCTGCACGCAGAAGATAAGATAAGATCATCGCAGACAGAAGCGGAAGCAGATAAGCGGAACGGCAGAGAAAACTGAATATAGAGAAACTCACAGGAGTATCGAAAGAGAGGTTATTAAGTGAAACTTTCTATCATTCATTGAGTGGGGTATCGGTTCAGCGGTAAGGCGGATCGGTACCCCTGTTTACGTTATGCAATGAGCCATACAGCACCCGGCTGTTGACAGTGGCGAAATAAATACAGTTCTGATATGATGAGGATATCCGAAAGGGTATCTTTTTTTGTGGGGAGTTGTGATCCGTGAAAGAAAAACTGCTGCGCCATCCGATCGTCGAAGGCATCCTCTACCTCCTGTGCTGGGGGGTGTTTGCCGCGCTCACCGGTACCGCCGGCGGTTTCCTGGGCGGCCTGTTTGCCCGGGCCATCCGCCTGGTCACGGGGCTGCGCGCGGCATCCCCGTGGGTGATGGCGGTGCTCCCGCTCTGCGGTCTTGCCATCGTGTGGCTCTATCAGGTGACGGGCGAAGAGAAGAACCGCGGCGTCAACATGGTGCTGGCGTCCATCTCGGCGGGCGACCGCGTGACCATGGCCACCGGGCCGCTGATCTTTGTCTCATCCATCCTTTCGCACCTGGGCGGCGCCTCCGTCGGGCGTGAGGGCGCCTCGCTGCAGCTGGGCGGATGGCTTGGCGCGCGGCTGGCCGAGCTGACCGGACTGGATGAGAAGAACAAGCGCGTCGGCATCATGTGCGGCATGGCCGCGGTGTTTGCGGCGGTGTTCGGCACGCCGGTAGCGGCCGCCATCTTCTGTATCGAAGTCATCAGCGTGGGCGTGTTCTACTACGCAGCGCTGGTGCCCTGCATGTTTTCGGCGCTGATCGGTTCGCAGATCGGCGGCTGGATGGGCCGCGGGACGGATTCGTGGCTGTTGTCGATGGTGCCGTCGCTGGCGCCCAAATACGTGCTGCTGTCGGTACTGCTGGGGATCCTGTGCGCGCTGCTCTCGGTGGTCATGACCGTTTCCATCCACAGCGTCGAAAAAGGAGCCCGCAAGTATCTGAAGAACCCGTACCTGCGCGTGGTGGCAGCCGCCGTGCTGACCGGGCTTCTCACCATGGCGCTGGGCACGCAGAAATACACCGGTGCCGGCATCAACCTGGTGGACGATGCCATGTCAGGCACGGTCGATGAGTGGGCGTTTGTGCTCAAGCTCCTGTTCACCTGCATCGCGGTGGCCGGGGGCTTCCGCGGCGGCGAGATCGTACCCACGCTGGCCATCGGCGCCAGCTTCGGTGCGCTCTTCGGGCAGCTGACCGCCATGCCCAAACCCCTGGGTGCCGCCTGCGGCATGATCGCGCTGTTCGCCGGCGTGACCAACTGCCCCATCGCCTCCCTCATGATCGCCATGGAAATGTTCCATGGCACCGGCCTGCCGTACTTCATGATCACGGTGTCGCTCTCGTTCGCGCTGTCCGGCTACTACGGGCTGTACGGCACCCAGCGCTTCGCGTACTCGAAGACCAGAAACGAATACATCGGGGACAGATGAGTCAGGAGGCATTATGGACCGCACGTATATCGCCATCGACTTAAAGTCCTTCTACGCCTCCGTGGAGTGCATGGAGCGCGGCCTGGATCCGCTGACCACCAATCTGGTGGTGGCCGATGCGAGCCGCACCGAAAAGACCATCTGCCTGGCGGTCTCGCCGTCGCTCAAGGCCTACGGCATCCCCGGCCGTGCGCGGCTGTTTGAGGTGGTCGAACGCCTGCGCCGGGTGAACGCCGAGCGGCATCTGGCGGCGGGCGGGAGGCTGTCCGGGGAGTCGTATGATGACACGGAACTGAAGGCCCACCCGGAGATGGCCGTGGGGTACCTGGCGGCCGTGCCGCGCATGGCCCACTATATGGAGTACAGCTCGCGCATCTACCAGATCTATCTGAAATACATTTCCCCGGAAGACATCCACGTCTATTCCATCGACGAGGTGTTCATCGATGCCACGGCCTATCTGTCGTTCTATCAGACCACGCCGCGCGCGCTGGCCATGAAACTGGTGAGCGAGGTGCGCGAGGCCACGGGCATCACGGCCACTGCGGGCATCGGCACCAATCTGTACCTGGCCAAGATCGCCATGGACATCATGGCCAAGCACGTGGAGGCGGATGAGTACGGCGTGCGCATCGCGGAGCTGGATGAGATGAGCTACCGGAAGAACCTCTGGACGCACCGGCCGCTCACGGATTTCTGGCGGGTGGGCCGCGGCTATGCCCGCAAGCTGGAGGAGAACGGCCTGTACACCATGGGCGATATCGCCCGATGTTCGGTGGGGCAGCCTGGCGAGTATTACAACGAGGACCTGCTCTACCGGCTCTTCGGCATCAACGCGGAGCTGCTGATCGACCACGCCTGGGGGTGGGAGCCCTGCACCATCGCGCAGGTGAAGGCCTACGAGCCGGATGACCACTCATTTTCCTCCGGGCAGGTGCTGACCGGCCCCTATCCCTTCGCGCAGGCGCGCGTGGTGGTGGAGGAGATGGCCGATGAAGCCGCCATGGGACTTCTGGAAAAAGGCCTGGTCACCAGCCAGGTGACGCTCACGGTGGGGTATGACATCGAAAACCTGAAGGACCCGGAGAGACGCCGGGCTTACAAAGGCCCCGTCACGAAGGACTGGTACGGCCGGCAGATTCCCAAGCCCGCGCACGGAACCGCCAATCTGAATGCGCCCACCTCGTCCGCCAGGCTGATCCGCGAGGCGGTGCTGTCCGTCTACGACCGGACGGTGGACCCGGCGCTTCTGGTGCGCCGCATGTACGTGAACGTCAACAAAGTGGTGCCGGAGGCGGAAGCGAAAAAGGCCTCCGAAGAGACCTACGAGCAGCTGGATCTGTTCACCGACTACGCGGCCGAAGAGGAGAAGCGCGCCAAAGAGGCGGAAGCACTGGAAAAAGAGCGCCGCGTGCAGGAGGCGCTGCTGGTCATCCGGCAGAAGTACGGCAAGAACGCGGTGGTGCGCGGCGTCAGTTTTGAAGAAGGCGCCACCGGCCGGGAGCGCCACGGCCAGATCGGTGGGCACAAGGCATGAGTAGGAAAACCATCATGGAAGACACCTTTCCCTATCACGATATCCTGAATCTCCCCCATCCCGTCTCGCGCCGGCACCCGCCCATGCCGGCGGAGAACCGCGCGGCCCAGTTCGCGCCGTTCGCGGCATTGACGGGGTATGACGATGTCATCGAAGAGACCGGCCGCGTGACGGATGAGCAGGCGGTTCTGGCCGATGACCGCGCGGCGTATCTGGACGAGCGCCTGGCGGAGCTGCGCGGAAGACTGGCGGACCGTCCGTCCGTCACCGTCACCTACTTCGCCCCTGACGAAAAGAAAGCCGGCGGCGCCTACCGCACCGTGACCGGGCATCTTAAAAAGATCGATGAATTTGAACGCACCGTCGTCCTTACGGACGGCACCGTCATCCCCATCCGGTACCTGATGGACATCACATAAACCGAAAGGACAGGTCATCTGTCTCATGGCAGACATGAGATCACGCAATTGTATTCGTCTTTTAAAGGAGGCACCTATGCTGATCACCGAGAACACCACTTTTGCCGAACTCGAAGCCCATCCCGGCATCGGGCCCATCGTCCCGTACTTCTGTTATCCGGTCTACGGTACGCGGATCACGCCGGCACAGCGCCTGGCGGACGCACCCATGCCGGATTCCCCGTGGGGGCCGGATGAGGTGACCGATGCCGCCCGCCGTCTGGCCGCCATCACGGAGAGCGGCGAGAAAGCGCTGTATCCGGTCTACACCGGGGAAGAGACCGCCGCCGAGCCGGACAAGGCGTGCGTGAACCTGGTGTATTTCCCGGCCCCTGGCAGCCGCCGGTGGGTGATCTTATGCGCGGGCGGCGCGTTCATGCGCGTCTGTTCGCTGTGGGAGTCCATGCCGGTGGCCGCGGAACTCAACCGCCGGGGCATCGCGGTCTTCTGCCTCACCTACCGGGTGAACGAAACACCGCTTCTGCCAAAGCCGCTGGAGGATCTGGCCGCCGCCGTGGCGTTCGTGCGCGCTCACGCCGATGCCTTCGGGCTGGACGCGGACCGCTATGCCGTGGGCGGATTCTCTGCCGGCGGGTATGTAGCGGCCGCCTGGGGCGTGCCGGGGCTCGGCTATCAGAAATACGGCCAGCCGAAGCCGGAGATGCTCATCCCCGTCTATCCGCTGGCCATGCTGGCAAAAACGTATTCACAGGCCACCGACTGGCGCCGGCTCATGTTTGACATGCTGTTCGGCCCTGGCCATACGCAGGCCGATGCCGATGCGTACGATGTGTACACGCAGGTGGATGCCGACTACCCACCGGCCTACTTTGTGCACGCCAAAGACGATCCGGCCGTGCCGGTGGAGAACAGCCTGGCGATGCACGAAAAACTGCAGAAGCTTGGCATCCCCACAGGGCTGGACCTGGCGGAGCACGGCAGTCACGGCTTCGGGCGGGGCGATCTCACGGGCGCCGCGGGGTGGCCGGAGCGGATGGTGGCGTTCTGGGACGGACTGACGAGGTGAACCGAAGAATAGGCTGAATGAAAGACGGGAGGCTGAGCGGATAGCCCGGCCTCCCGTTTATTCGGATCGATATGCCATTTGACCTGTCCCTTTGGCATACTTTGGCATATCACCTGTCCCGCTGACTCACTCCAACAGTTTTTTCTCGACCACCGGCACGTAAAATTCCCGGCAGGCTTCTTCGTTGGGATGGCTGCCGGCGCCGTCGATGATGTACTTCTCGCTCATGCCGGGGAGGTTGGTGTCAAACGGGCTGTCGTTCCAGAGGTCGGCCACGGTCACGCCCCACTTGGCGCAGACTTCGTGCGTGAGCTTCTGCATCAGCACCTGCACGGAGACGCGCTCCCCCTTCTCGGTGATCATATCCGGGCGGGCGTTCGAGCGGTGCATGGCCACGTAGATGAGTTTCGCCTGCGGGTACTTGTCCTTCATGGTCTTGATGATCTTTTCAAACCCCGGGACGAAGAGGGTATCGTCAAACGGACCGTCAAAGCCTTCGGAGATCTCCCCGATCTTCCCCTCGGCGGAGGCGTAGCAGTCGTTCGTGAAGCCGTTGAAGACGATAAAGTCCGGCTGCACATCCGGCGCGTTTTCCACTTCTTTTAAGATGTGGTTGTCGCTCCTCATCACGGTAGCGCCGTTCACGGCATAGTTTTCCAGCCGGAAGCCGTATTTTTCCGAAAGCTGGCGCAGAAAGCAGTATTCCGGGTGGGTGTGTCCGTAGACGATGCTGTCGCCGAAGCCGTAGACCAGTTTGCCGGAAAGGGATGTCTGTTCCATGGGGAAGTCTCCTTTGGTGCGGAAATAGGGGCGGTGTGTCCGCTGCCGCCGCCCTTGCAGAATACACCCGGGAAGCGGTAAGATGCAAGTACCGGCGGAAGAAAAGCCCAAAAAGCCGGAGAAGGAGCGGTTTCATGAATCTGTATCTGAAGCAGAAAGCGTTTTCGTGGCACGACAAGGCCGAAGTGCTGGATCCGGAGGGCCAGGTGCGCTATACCGTGGAAGGAGACAGCATCTGGTCCAAAAAACTGCACATCCGCGACGTGAACGGAACGGAAGTGGCGTTTCTGCGCGAGAAGGCGTGGTCCTGGAAGCCCACCTTCTACATGGAAGCCGGCGGCGAAGTGGTCGCCGAGATCCGCCGCAAAGGCGCTTTCTCACCGGTCTATCTGGTGGCAGGGCCGAACTGGGAGGTGGAAGGGACCTTCTCGGAGCACAACTACACCATCTGGGACAACGGGCGGGCCATCGGCCGCATCCGGAAGGAGCTGAAGGGTTTCGGTGATGCCTACCGGATCACCATTGCGGACGATGTCGTCGAACCCGCGGTCGTCGCCGTGGTGCTGGCCATCGACGCGGTGCTGGACGCGGAAGCGGCTGCAGCCGCCGCCACGTAAGGAGTCTGCATGAGTCTGTATGCCATCGGCGATCTGCACCTGCACTTTCAGTCACAGCTCAAAGCCCCCGGGCAGCTGCACGACCGCGTGTGGAAGAACCACGAAGAAAAGTTTGGGAAGATCTGCGAAAAGCTGATCACCCCGGAGGACACCCTGGTGCTGGTCGGCGATCACAGCTGGGGCAAAAACCGGGCGGAGTGCGAGAAGGATCTCGCCTATATCGAGGCCCTTCCGGGCCGCAAAGTGTTAACCCGCGGCAACCACGACATGTTCTGGGATGCCAATAAAACGGAACGCCTGAACAAAGAGTTTGCCGGGCGGCTGACATTCCTGCAGAACAACTATGTGCCTTACGGCGACATCGCCCTGGTGGGCACCAAAGGGTACACGTTTGAAGGGCCGTTCTGGATCGACGGGCGTGGCCGTGTGGTGGACTGGGACGAGGCCGCGTTTGAACACGCGAAGAAGCTGGTGGAGCGCGAGCTGGACCGCCTGCGCACCTCGTTTGAGGCCGCCAGAAAAGACGGCTTCCGCGAATACATTATGTTCCTGCACTACCCGCCCACGAACATCCTCGAGGAGGAGAGCGGCTTCACGCGCATGGCCGAAGAGTACGGTGTGAAGCGCGTGATCTACGCCCACTGCCACGGCCAGACGCGCTTCCACGACAGCCTGATGGGCGAGGTCCGCGGCGTCACGTACGATCTGGTCTCCGGGGATTTCCGGAAGTGGGTGCCGCTTAAGGTAATGGAATGACAGAAAATACAGCAGATGCAGGAGGCTTTACATGTTGAAACCGGCACTGATCTTTCAGGACCATATGACACTGCAGCGGGAAAAGCCCGTGGCCATCTGGGGGACGGCCGCTCCCGGCGCGGCGGTCACCGTCACGGTGCAGGGGGCATCGTACACAGCCGAGGCGGACGCGGACGGGAACTGGCGCGTGGCCGTGGGGCCGCTGGCCGTCTCGTTTTCCGAGGAAGTCCGCGTGAGTGACGGCGCGGAGACCGTCACGTTTTCCGATGTACAGGTGGGCGATGTCTTTCTGGCCGCCGGCCAGTCCAATATGGAATTCCACATGCGCTACGATGCGGACTTTGCAGAGGAGAAGACGGTCTGCGCCAACGACCATATCCGTTTCTTTGACTACCCGGAAGTCTCCTATGTGGGGCAGCTTGACGACGCCGATTACGGGAAAAACTTCGGCTTCTGGCGCAAAGCCGCACCGGACGATCTGCAGTGGTTTTCGGCGCCGGCCTACTACTGCGCCAAAGCCCTTCAGAAGCGGTACGGCATCCCGGTGGGCATTGTCGGCTGCAATTGGGGCGGCACGCCGGCCTGCGCCTGGATGAGCGAAGAGTCCATCCGCGAAGGCGGCGGAGAGGCGTTCCTGGAAGACTACCGGAAGGCCGTGGAGACGCTGGATGTGGATGCTTACAACAGACAGTTTGCTTCCATTGAGGCCAACTTCCACACGGATCCCTTCGCCAGTCCGTTTTCCGTGAAACTGATGGAAGGAAAGACGCTGGTGGAGATCTTCCAGGAGGTTTTCGGCTTTACGCCGACGCCGGAACAGATCGAGGCAGGCTGGCAGCCGCCGGCCATGGGGCCGAAGAGTGAGAACCGCCCGGGCGGCCTGTATGAGAGCATGCTCTGCCAGGTAGCGCCGTACGGGCTGAAAGGCGTGCTGTACTACCAGGGCGAGTCGGACGGCGACTCCCACCCGGAAGCGTACGCAACGCTCTTCCCGGCGCTGATCCGTGGCTTCCGCCGGCTGTGGGGCGAAGAACTGCCGTTCCTGTTCGTGCAGTTGGCGCCGTTCGGCCAGTGGCTGGCCATCAGCGGCAAGCCGTACGGCATCATCCGCGACGCCCAGCAGCACACCGCGGACACCGTGCCGGGCACCGGCATGGCGGTGATCACGGACATTGGTATGGAACTGGACATCCACCCCAAGAAAAAGAAGCCCGTCGGCGAGCGCCTGGCGCTGCTGGCCGAAAACCGGATCTACGGCGAAGACGTGCTCTGCGAGGCGCCCACGCTCTGCGCGGTGGAGGCGGAGGAAGACTGCGTGCGCCTGCGCTTTGAAAACGCGGGAGACGGGCTGTATCTGACGGATCACACGCCGGATGGCGCCGCCACCGACCCGCACCGGCTGGAAGGCCTGCGGCTGTTTATCGATGATACGGAAGTGCCTGCGAATGGCCTGCAGGCCGAGGCTGCCGGGGACGCGGTGACGCTCACATCGCCCGCCATCCGGAAGGGCGCCGTGCGCGCGGAGATCGGCATCGGCGACTGGTTCCGGGTCAACCTCTACAACAGCGCCGGCCTGCCGGCGCGCCCGGCCCGGGCGGCCGCACAGGCGTGAGAGCCGGCAGGCCGAACATCCAAAAGGAAGAACCTGTTCTGACAGGCTCTTCCTTTTTTTCTTGCGCCGGCTTCCGCATTGCGGTATCATAAGACCATACCACGAAAGGAGATGATTGCTATGTTACAGACACTTGGCAACTGGGCGGCCACGACCGGTATCAAGATCGTGATCGCCGTTCTCGTCCTGATCATCGGCTTTAAAGTCATCAACGCCATCTTCAAGAGACTGGAGACGAAGATCCTGGCGGCGGGCAAGATCGACCACACGCTGGCCAAGACGCTGGTCTACATCGGCAAGGCCGGCCTGAAGATCCTGCTGGCGGTCTGCATGGTGGGGTACCTGGGCATCGAGACCAGCAGCATTTCGGCGCTGATCGCTTCCCTGGGTGTTTCCGTCGGCCTGGCCATCAACGGTGCGGTCTCCAACTTTGCGGGCGGCATGCTGCTGCTGGTCACCCGGCCGTTCAAGATCGGCGACTACATTTCCGCGCAGGGCGTGGAGGGCATCGTCGAGGAGATCCGCATCATCAACACCAAGCTGGTCACCCTGGACAACAAGGTGGTCTACCTGCCCAACGGTGCGCTCTCTTCCGGCAACATCGTGAACTACTCGGAGAAGGAACTGCGCCGCGTGGATCTGGACTTCTCGGTGGCCGGCAACGATCCGGAGCTGGTCAAGAAGACCATCCTGGATGTCTGCGCCGCCAACGACCTGGTCCTCACCGATCCCGCTCCGTTCGCCCGCGTCACGGATTTCGGCGCCGGCAACGGCACCAAGGTGACGGTCCGCGCCTGGACCAAGTCCGCCACCTACTGGGATGTGTACCTGGGCCTGCTGGAGCAGACCAAGGTGGCCTTCGATGCCGCCGGCATCGTTATCCCGTACAATCAGCTGGACGTGCACATGAAGGCGTGACGCTGTGGGCAAAAAGCCCGGCGGAAAGACCGCGGACGGTTGCCCGCCCCGCACATCTTATGGTATGCTACCTCCTGGAGCATTGGCTCCGGGAGGTTTTTTTATGCTGATCAGACTGCTCCTCATGGCCCTGGTGGCCGGCATCTCCGGCCTGGTGCAGGGCGTGACGGGTTTCGGGTGCTGCATCATCATGATGCTGGTCTATCCTTATTTTTACGGCGTGACGGTGTCCGCGGGCATCGCTATTGCGGCCGCGGTGGCCTTAAACGCCGCCATGGCCTGGCACTACCGGAAGGAACTGACGGTGAAAAAAGCCGTGCTGCCGGCCATCCTCTACATCGCGGTGTGCACGGCGGCCATCCACTTCGGGTCGAAGATGGACGCGGCGCTGATCAAACGGATCCTGGGCGGGTTCCTCATCGTGCTGTCCATCTACTATCTGTTCTTCCATAAGGCAGCTGCCGGCAAGCCCATGTCGCCGCCTGCCGCCGCGGGCGCCATCGGCATCTCGGCCGTGTGCGACGGGCTGTTCGGCATCGGCGGTCCGCTGATGGCGGTCTACTACTTGGGGCAGACCAAAACGGCGCACGAGTTTCTGGGGATGATCCAGTTTTTCTTCCTCATCACCTGCGTGTGGAACACCGGCTTCCGATTTGCCACCGGGGTGCTCACCGGCGCCCATCTGCTGCCGTGCGTGGTCTGCGCGGCGGGCATCCTCGCCGGCGCGTTCATCGCCAACCGCATCGTGGACAAGGTGAACGCGGACATGCTGCGCAAACTTACCTACGTGATGATCGGTATCAGCGGCGTGATCAATCTGCTGGGACTGTGACGTGATCGTACGTGATCGGATAAGTTGACTGACAGGAGGAAACGCAATGGAACTGGACAACCATGTATGGAAAGGCCCGGCGCACCGCGGCAGCATCGTCCGCGTGGACTACCGCACCACGGGGCCGGAAGACGAGTACATCCACAAGTACGTCAACGTGTACGTGCCGTACGGGTACGATGCGGACAAGCCGTACAACATCCTCTATCTGATGCACGGCGGCGGGGGCAACCCGGACACGTGGCTGGATTCGACGATGGTCAAAAACGTGCTGGACCAGAGCTTTGACTGGGAGCGCTGCAAACCGTTTCTGGTGGCGTTTCCTTCGTTCTACCTGGGGCCGTCGCACGACCACCGCACCAACGGCGTGAACGGCGAGTGGGAGTACGCGCAGGTCATGCACTTCATGAAGGAGTTTGAGGAGGATGTGATGCCGGCGGTCGAGAGCCGCTTCCACACCTGCGCCGCGCACGCCACGCTGGAAGGCTTCAAAGCCTCGCGGGAGCACCGCGCCTTCGGCGGTTTCTCCATGGGCAGCGTCACCACCTGGGAAGTGATGATGAACCATCTGGACAAGGTGTCCGTCTTCCTGCCCATCTCGGGCGATGTCTGGCGCTTCGGGCGCTTCGGCGGGTCGGAGAAGTGCGCCGAGACCGCACGGCTGATGGCGGACACGGTGAAGGGCTTTGGCATGACGGCGGCGGATTTCCGCATCTACGCCGGCACCGGCACCGAGGACATCGCCTACCCCAACATGTTCCCGATGCTGGAAGAAATGAAGAAGTATCCGGAAGTCTTCGCGTACGACGAGGATGCGACCAAAGGCAATTTCCACTATGCCATCGAGGAAGGCGCCAAACACAACTACTGGGAAGTCTACCAGTGGGTGTGGCGGTATCTGCCGTATTTCTGGGGATAAATATGGTTTAAGGGCAGCTGGTGTGCTGCCCTCTTTTTTACAAGAAAAGAGGGCCGTTTATATAGGAGGAGGCATATCATGAAAAAAAGCGGGGCGTACTTGCTGTTGCTTGCCTGTATTCTTTGCTCCTGCAGCCGGCAAAATTATCAGGGTACCTTTTCGTCTTCTGTTCCTGTGACGGAATCAGCCAGCATTCCGTCGGCATCTCCTTCGGAAACGGAAAGAAACGCGCCATCTTCAACAGAAGAAACGGAAACCACCGTATCCTCTTCGGAGGGAAGGGTGGAGACATTTTCCTTCTCACGGGCGGATTTCCGGGTGACGGAGCATCTGAGAGCGTCATTTGCTGCTCCCAAAGTGTCTTCGGAAGATACGGCAAATAAGGCTTTACCCCGGATCCAGTGGGGGCTCAGCCAACCCAGAACCCCCATGCGCTCACTCCATGAACTTCCCAGTGCACTTCCCGATGAGCCCGAGGAGACGACTTCCCAACCGGTGACAGCGGGGGAAGTGGAATTGGGAAAAACGGGAATCCGTTTGAGCATACCGGAGGGGTACTGGTGTTACCGGATCCCCGGTCAGTACAAGGATGCCGACGGGGAGGCGGTCAGCCTGAAGTTTGTGGAAGAATACATTTTCACCATCAAAAACGTGACCAGGGAAGAATTGATCACGGATCTGCAAAGGTATGACGAGACGGCTCATGACATGCTGGATCCTTTTTACAAGGGGCCGGGATACGTGGTGTGGAGCTGCAAAGTCCTGAAGGCGGATTATCTCCCAATAGAGTCCCTCTATCTTTCCTGCCTGCCCATGAGCGGTGAATACCGCCGCGCCGAAGGGTTTTTGATAGCCATGGGACAGAGCATGTGGTGGACGGGTGAAGTCCCGGGGAAGGGAATGGACCATACCTGTATGCATGACCGCTCTTCTCTTTCCGTGGAGGAATGCCCGGTCATTCCGGAGGATGCCTGGCCGGCAGGCAGTATTCCGGACGAGCGCTGGCCGGCAGAAGAGTGGGTGGAACACATCTGCCTGGGAACAGACGGGAGCGGGATCCGGTATGACTACTCGTATACCGTTTCGGGAGGAAATCTCCTGCTGCTGTACGGAACGGAGCCGGTTTTCCGCGGTATGACAGCCGGCAGGACACTGTACTGGCGCGGTCTGGCCGTGGGAGAACGGGTGGCTGATCCGGATACGTCTGTTGCAAATCCGGTCTGGTGGGAGGATTATCAGGAGGTATTGAACGGATTGGATGCCGGACAATGGCCTTATGATACGGACAATATGCCGGAAATATCCTTTTCGACGCTTCGCTCAATTGAAATAACAGACGAGATGAAAAAGTATGATAAGGAATGGCTCACCGGGTGGTATGCGGACGGGGCGTCGGACCATCAGCTGCGTGCCTGGGCATGCGCCAATCTTCGGCAGGTGACGGAATGTCCTCCAGAGGATGTGCTCATTTTTCTGAAGGATACGGAAGACAGCAGGGTGTTCTGCGTACTGGCAGGCGGTGAAACGGCAAAAAAACTGGATCCGGATGCCCAAAGCGCGTGGATACCGGTGGATATCGGTGAGGACCTGCTGCAGTTCTGCGATCTTCGTGTGGCCCATGATTATGCGGCGGCGTATCTGGTCGGGCCGGATTGACGGCAAATGACTCTCTTTGCTATACTGCCTTTAGTTATGAAAACCCGCGCACAAGGAGGGACTATGAAACCGGATACCACCAACTACACGCCCATCGATTACGCGAAAGAGGCGTGCGACAACATCATCCGCCGCTTTACCCCCAACGAGCTGCCGCCGGCCGAGCGCTTTCATTACCACCAGGGTGTGTCGCTGGCCGGCATGCAGAAGACCTGGAAGCTGACGGGCGAGCAGAAGTATTTTGACTACATCAAGGCCTGGGTGGACAAGCACATCGATGAAGACGGCATTGTGCACAACTCCAACACGTATGAGCTTGACGACATCCAGCCCGGCATCCTCCTCTTTGACCTCTATGAGAAGACGCGGGATCTGCGCTACAAGGTGGCCTTGAACGACCTCATTGCCCGCTTGAAGAAGATGCCCCGCACGCCGGAGGGCGGCTTCGAGCACAAACCCGCGCCGGGCAACCAGTTGTGGCTGGACAGCCTGTACATGGGCGGCCCCATCCTGGCCACCTACGGCAAAGTCTTTAATGATCCGCTGTGCTTCGAGATCGTGGCCTTCAACGCCATCCTCATGGAAGCCCGCACGAGAGACCCCAAGACGGGGCTTCTGTACCACGCCTACGATGTGCTGCGCGAGCGCCCGTGGGCGGACCCGGTGACCGGATGCTCGCCGGAGTTCTGGTGCCGCGCCATCGGTTGGGTGCCGGTGGCCATCTACGAAGACCTGGACTATATGCCGGAACTGTTCTTCGGCGTGGATGAGATGAAGCGCATCGCCTCCGATCTGCTGCACGCTCTCGTGCCGTTCCAGGACGAGAAGACCGGCCTGTGGTACGAAGTGGTCAACCGCGGGGACGATCCCGCCAACTGGCTGGAGACCTCCTGCACCTGCCTGTACGCCGCGGCCATCGCCAAAGGCATCGTGCGCGGCTGGCTTGATCCGGCCCTCCGCCCGGTGGCCGAGAAGGCCTACGAAGGCGTCATCAGCCGCCTGCAGTGGGACGAGAACGGCATCGTGGTGAACGGCGTGTGCATCGGCACCGGCGTAGGCGACTACCAGTGGTACATCGATCGCCCGACCACCCAGAACGACCTGCACGGCATGGGCGCTTTCCTGCACATGTGCGTGGCCATGGAAGAATTGAGGAAGATGTAAGACAAAGGGACAGGTCATCTGTCTTATGATCGTTCCATAAAAAGGATACCGCCCGGCGGAGAGTCTTTCAGGCTCTCCGCCGGGCGGTTTATCTGCTTAGGTCTATTTTCGTACTTTCCGGAAGATGACGATCAAAAGCGCCGCTCCCACGGCTGCTACCAGCACATCGCCGATCCACGAGTAGGTGGTCAGGCCGAAGAGGCCGAAGAGCCATCCGCCGAAGACCGAGCCGATGACACCTAAGAGGATGTTCATCAGCAGGCCGTGCTTCGAACCGACCATCTTACCGGCCAGCCATCCGGCGACTGCGCCGCCGATCAGTCCGATGGTTCCAAACATGTTCTTTCCTCCTTACGCTTCGGGCATGATCAGCGCGGCGATGATGTAGGCCAGCACACCTGACCCGCCGCCGCAGCAGAAGATCACCCACAGGATGCGGACGATGGTGGGATCAATGCCGAAGTACTCGGCGAACCCGCCGCAGACACCTGACAGCACCTTGTCTCTTGATTTTGTTAATCTCTTTTCCACAGCCGGTCCTCCTTTGCCGTAAACGCTTATGGTTTTCGATTGGTTTTAGAAGCGCTTATCCGCTTCACAGGTATCATCATACGACGGAGAAAGGAATTCCGAAAGGGTGGTTTCGGCGGATTAGGGGGTGTTTTTTCGCCATTGCGGGTAATGGGCGGATGGTGTATGGTGGCAGCAGAACCTGTTCTCCTGCCTGAAAGGAAAGAATATGAAACTGATCTGGCCGGAACTGACCATCGAAGGCACCACCCGCGTGGCCGTGGAAGGCGTGGACAGGCCCTTCCGCGAGCTGGTGCTCTTCAACTGGTCGGATGATACAGAGCGCGAGGTGACGGTCACCTTCGACGAAGAGACGTTTGGCATGAAGCCGGAAGAAGACCGGGAGTACCTCCTGGCCGAGTTCTACTCCGGCGTGTGGCAGATCGCGAAGGCCGGAGATCCCTGACTCACCTTTTGGGCTATATAATAAAAATTGACATTTGTTTTTTTTTTGATATAATCAATATAAAGGGATACAGAAAGGAGGATCAACATGAAAGTGCTGAAAAAACCCTGGTTATGGTTAGTATTGCTGGTCGTTGCGATGGCTGGAATCGTGATCGCCATCAGCTTGGGAAAAGGCCGGGCTGATCCGCTTCCTTCTCCGGAGGAAATCAAAGAGTCGCATCCGTTGCTGAAGGAGGCTTCTTATAAGGGAAGGGAAAATGCCTCCCAGCTTCCGGGCATTGAAGGAAGTGTGCATGTCTATGCAGATGACCGGTATTCCTATTATGTCAGTGACAACGGCTTCATCCTGAGAATAGATGACGTACAGGGAAAGGATGCCACATATCCGGAAACAGCCTCGTCGGATTTTGGGACCGAACAGGCCTCGGCAGCCGCGCAGGAACTGTTTGACAGCGTTTTTTATCGTGAAGAGAGTATTCTCGGAAAAGAGAAAACGGTTACCGTATCAGACTTTAGTGGGGTTGACTATCAGGTTACGATAGTTCTCTTAAGGGAGGGAACTCCCAGCGGGCATAAAGCCAGTATCAGCTATGCCGGCGACGGAAGACTGATCAGCGCCATGTTTATCAGGGAAACCACGGCGGACTACAGCGGAGACACCCTGACAGAAGAACGTGCGAAAGAACTGGCACTTGATTATTTTTATCAGCATTATAAAGAACTGAAATATGTTGCCGGGGAAGAACTGCTGGAAGTGACCGTTGGAAAAGCGGAGTATCTGATCCATAAAGGGAAGGGATACTGGGATGTGGAGGTTACCGCCGTTTACACAAAAGAAGGCCATCCCGACGGGAAGGTGACAGACCCGGGAAGCATTCGGATCAAAGCCAACAACGGAGAGTACGTCTGGTTCGCATCTACTTTTAAGTAAGAGATCATAATGAGTCAGGGGCCTGACCCCTGACTCATTTTTCTGCTTACCTTGTATTATAACTCCCCAGCTTCTTCAGGCTGGGCTTGGGGTTTCTTTCCTGCGTCGTCCGGTCCACGCCGATGAGCCCGAACATCATCGAAAAGCCTTTCTGCCACTCGAAGTTGTCCAGCAGGCTCCAGTAGAAGTACCCCTTCACCGGGATGCCGTCTTCGATGCACGCCTGCACGCCGGCGAGCGCTTCGTCGATGAACGCGACGCGGCGGGTGTCATCGGCGGTGGCCACGCCGTTTTCGGTGACGATCAGATCACCCGCAAACGTCTCATGGACGCGGCGGATGACGTGGCCGAGCGCCGCGGGATAGAATTCGTAGTCCATCTGCGTCAGCTCCGCGCCTTCCGGGGCCGGCAGCTGGCCCTGCGGGCCATACTGGGAGCGGGTGTAATTCTGCACGCCCAGAAAATCATCCCCCTGCAGGTACGGCAGGTAGTGGGCAAACTCTTCATCCCAGGCTGCGGCTGCGGCTTCCTCGCCGCCGGGTACGGCCTGGATGTCGTGCAGCGAGAGGGTGAGGCCCACTTTCATCTGCGGGAACCGCGCCTTGATGGTCTCTTTGGCCGCCTGATGCGCGCGCATGACCAGCCGGTCCCCTTCCGGCGTGCGGGCGCCCACGAAGATCTGCGGCTGCGGGGTGCCGAACACGGCGGCGTTCTCCATGGCCGCGAGCTTCCGGTTTTCCATCATCTTTTCCAGGTTGATGCCCACCTGCACCTTGCCGTCAGACCCCTCGCCCTTCGGCGCGGCGGCCGCGGCTTTGGCGGCCTGCGCGGCCATCAGCTGGTAGCGCCTGGCGATGGCGGCGATCTGCAGGCCCATGTTGGCCTCGTTGATGGTGCAGATCACGTTCAGCTCGTTGCCCAGCTGTTCGGTGACGTACGCGGCGTAGCGGCGGAAGTCCTCCACGGTGCTTTCCGCCTCCCAGCCGCCTTTTCTGATCAGCCAGACGGGGCTGGTGAAGTGCAGCAGCGTGACCACGGGCTCCACCCCGTACCGTTTGCAACAGGCGATCACCTGACGGTAGTGTTCGATCTCGTTCTCATCAAACTGTCCTTCTTCCGGCTCGATGCGGGCCCACTCCACCGAGAAACGGTAGGCGTTCAGGCCGGCCTCAGCCAGCAGCCGGATGTCCTCCTCATAGCGGTGATAGTGGTCGCAGGCCTCCCCGCTCGGCTCCGAAAAGCTGGTGTGCGGCATGTGCTCCTGCGCCCAGTAATCGCTGTGGATGTTGTTTCCCTCCACTTGATGCGCTGCCGTAGCAGCGCCGATGAAGAAATCTTTCGGGAATGTCATGAATTGCTCCTTTCCGGTGGCAGTGGGGACGTACCTTTTTGGTCCCCCAAAACGGGACCAAAAGAGATACGTCCCCTTGCGGTCAACTGAGTTTTACACAGGTCCCTTCCGTGATCCCGTTCTCGTTGAAAGCGTCCACGCGCACGCAGTATTCACGGCCTTCCACCAGCGCGCCCACGCGCTTCTTTCCGGCCTCAAACACCATGTAGCTGTGGTAGAGCTTCTCCGGGCTGCTGCCGAAGAGGATATTGTACCCCACCGTATCCGCCTGTTCCTCAATGCCGACGGTCATGTCGATGCCGGAATCCCGCGTGGCCGTAAACGCCGGCACCGCCGGGGCCGCGCCGTCGCCCAGGCCGAACACGCGCAGGCCGGAGATGCAGGGCGCCTGGCCGTAGGGAACGGCCATATCGGAGAGGCGCAGGTACCGGGCCGCAAAGCCCTCTTCGCACACGATCAGATCGTGGGAGAGGTCGGTGTCGGCCGCGGACTTGTCCGCCAGCACCGTCCAGGTTTTTCCGTCCGCCGAGTACTCCAGCTTCCACTGGGTGACGGTGTCGGCCTCCTCAATGTAGCGGGCCTGTGTGCCGGGGCGGATCTCGCCGGGGCAGGGGATGTCGATACGGTCGTCCGCGAAGTTCACCTGCACGGCGTGCACATCAAAGGCCTTCCCCAGATCCAGGCAGAGCCACTCGCCGCGGTCAGCCGAAGCCGCCCGCCACCAGGTCTGCACGTTCTCCTCGGCGGCCTTTTCGGGCCCATGGCCGGGCACGCAGGAGGAGGCGGAAGCCGCCTTGCCGGCGGACAGCAGCATCCACGAAGGGTTCTTCCAGACATCCTGCCGAAACTCATCCACGTTCACAGGCCAGTCGCCGTAGCGCTGGTTGCAGAACAGCTGCCCGTCCGCGTCAAACCCGGCGGGCCATAAGCCCACGCGGCGTTCGAAATCGTGGTTTTTCGAAACGCGCATGGTGGCCGTATGCCACCAGGCACCTTCCGCGTCTTCCATGGTGGAACCGTGCCCCGCGCCCGGCAGGAATCCGCCCGGCTTGTAGGAGAACGGGTTGTTGTCGGCCAGCACGAACGGCCCCAGCGGCCGGTCGGAGACGTACACGCCGTCCGAGTAGGTGTTGTACTGCGTGCCCGGGCAGGCATACTGCAGATAGTAACGGCCGTTATGCTTGTCCATCCACGGCCCCTCGATGTAAGGCCGGCGGGTGAACATCCCGCGGATCAGCGGCTTGTAGGCGGCCGGGAGCTGGTCTTCCGGTACCGGGCCGTTCTTGACAAAGGCCTGGTAGGCGGCTTCCACCTCTTCGGGCGTGGCGGGCAGCTGCGCGTTGTCTTCGCCCACGCGCTCGTACCCCTTGACGGCCGGATCGCCGGCGATCAGATCCACCGGCTCCCCCTTCGGCAGCATGGTCTGCGGGTCCAGCTCCACGCCGTGGATGGGCGCGAAGTTGGTGCAGCCCCAGTAGAAGTAGACGCGCCCGTCGTCATCCACGAACAGGTTGGGATCCCAGTAGTCAAACGTGCCGGGGATCCTCTCGTACGGGCCGTTCAGGATGTCTTTGGTGCGCCAGCGGTCGCACACGCTCCGGCGGGAGGCGCAGAAATACACCCAGCCGTTCAGCACGCGCACGTCCGGCGCGTAATCGTAAAGCGGCAGGTCTTCCGGCAGGCGGTGGTTCTCCCAGTGGGCCAGATCGTCGCTCACCCAGACGCCCAGCGTCATGGAGGCGAACAGATAGTACCGCCCCTCATAGCGGATGAGGGATGGATCGGCCGCCTCGCGGCAGATCTGCAGGCCGCCGCGGCGCTGGTCCGCGATGAACTGGTAGCGGTAATTCACGTTGATCGGATTGCAGTAGTACTTCACAGACCCTCCTTCGGCGGCGGACCGCCCGTTTTTTATTTTTTGATCCCCTGCAGGATGCGGTTGAGCTGCTTGATGCTTTCTTCATCCGCGCCGCCCTGCTTGAGGAGGCTGAGCATCGTCATGCGGCCCATCATGCGCTGCAGCGCGGGGTTGTCCTTGACGGCATCGGCCACGTCGCCGCGCTCGGAGGCGCCTTTGGCCATCATGGCGTCCACGATGGCGCCGGCCTGCGGGTGCTGCCGGATCTCGCCCAGGGTATCGCTGATGGAGAAGCACGTCGGATCGATGTCGTCCGCGTCAAACCAGTTGGTGACGGACGCGGCGGCCTTGTTGAACACGTAGGACTCATCCGGCTCGGCCACGCGGCGGATGCACATGGTATCGGATGCTTCACCGGCCTCGGCGCGGATCAGGTGCTCGCCGAGCAGCGGTACGCGGAAGGTGAAGACGGTGCGGCCGGTCTGCTCAGCCAGAAGTGTCCCGTCCACGAACAGGCGGACGGCGGGCTGGTTGGAGTAGACTTTGACGTCCGTTTCCTCCTCGCAGCGGTTGGCGTAGCGCTTGCCGCACAGGTGTACAAACGGTTCCGTCTTGTTCCAGGCGGCCTTGTAGAGGTAGAAGGCGTCCTTGCGCAGCTGCCGGTCGATGGTCACGAGGCCCTTCTGGTTCTCGCCGTGCTTGCCGCCTTCATCGCGCCCGTCGGCCGCAAAGTCAAAGAGGTTCCAGACGTGCGTGGCCCACAGGAACGGGCGGTCTTCGATCATCTTCAGCATGTGCTCGTGGTAGACGCACTGGTACTCCTCGGTGTAATCGCCCTTCTCGGGGTGGGAGGAGTGATAGGCCGGGTTGGCGTCGGCACCGTACTCCGAGAAGCCGATCACGCGGTCCGGGTAGGTGGTGTGGTACTCGTCAAAGAACTCGTCGGTCTGCGAAAGCTCCCCCAGGTACCAACCGAAGTACAGGTTATAGCTGTTGATGTCCGGGATCTCCAGGATGGGGCTGTCGGTCTCCAGCATGAAGACGTTGGCCATGGTGGTCAGGCGCGTGGGATCCAGGCGGTGGCAGAGGTCGTTTAAGAGCCGGTGGTTCTCCAGCAGGTCATCGTTGACCGGGCTGGCCGCGGTGATCTCGTTACTGAGTCCCCAGACGGCGATGCACGGATGATTATAGCACTGCGTGATCAGCTCTCTCATCTGCGAGAGTGTGTTCTCCCGGCCTTCTGCCATGTGCATGGTGATGTAGGGGATCTCCGCCCACACCACGATGCCGTTTTCATCGCACAGATCGTAGAATTCCTGCGCGTGCTGGTAGTGCGCGAGGCGCAGCGTGTTGGCGCCGATCTCGCGCACAAACGCCATGTCGGAGGCGTGATCTTCATACGAGAGGGCATTGCCTTTGCCCTTGCGGTCCTGGTGGCGGGAGACGCCGCGCAGCGGGTAGGAGCGGCCGTTTAAGAAGAAGCCTTTCTGCGGGTCGCAGGCAAACACCCGGCAGCCGAAGCGCGTGCTCACCTCATCGCCGGAGGCGAGGCAGGCCGTGGCGGTGTAGAGGTACGGGTCGTCCACGCCGTCCCACAGGTGCACGTTTTCGATGGTGAAGACGGCCTTCGCGTGCCCGTTTTCGGAGGGCACGGTCTGCGTCTGACCGGCCACGGTCATGGTCACTTCCGCCGCGTTCTGCCAGGTTTCCACGGTGACGGCGGCGCACTTCTTGTCCAGATCCACCACGGGCGTCACCTTGATGCCGGGCGTGCCGTCTTTTTCCAGTTCAAAGTGCTCGCGCGGAACAGCGATCAGCTTCACATCGCGGTAGAGGCCGCCGTAGAAGGTGAAATCCGCCTTCTGCGGGTAGACGGTGCGGGAATCGGAATTGTCCACGGCCACGGTCAGTACATTCTGCTCAGCCAGATGGCCGGTCAGCCGGACGCGGAAGGCGGAATATCCGCCTGCGTGGTTCGCCAGTTTCTCGCCGTTCAGGTACACGTCGGCCGTCATGGCCGCACCGGCAAATTCCGCGTAGACGTCCTCGCCGGCGGTCTCCTCAGCCGTCAGCTCGCGCTCATACCAGCCGGTGCCGCGGAAGTAATCGTTGCCGCCGTCCTGGCCGTCCACGGCGTTCCAGGTGTGGGGCAGGGTGACGGACTCGGTGATGGCATCGCGGCTTTTGCCGAAGCGCCAGTCGTTCTGCAAGAGGGTGATGTTTCTCATGAAGTTTTCCTTTCTGTAAGACGCGTTCAGCGGACAGACAAGACGGTCTGTCCGCTGAAAGAGGTGTCGGTATTATTTGGCCAGTTCCGCTTTCTTTTCTTCGATGCGCTTCTGGACGTTGACCATTTCTTTCTTGTCCAGCTTGCAGAAGCGCATGGCGATCAGCGTGCAGATAAATCCGATGATGGCCAGGCCGTAGCGCAGGAACATGGTCATCCAGAAGACGCCGGGCGTCGACGGATCGGTGGGCTGCGGCATGGTCTGCGTGTAGCCGATCAGCGCCACGCAACCGGTCGCGATGGCCGCCGAGAACGAGGAGACGATCTTGTCCACCAGGCTGTAGGTGCCGGTGACCACGGCCGGGATGTACTTGCCGCTGCGGTCCAGCTCAAAGTCGATGATATCGGCCATAAAGCCCGTGTTGGCGGTGGTGACGCACATGGACGTGCCGTTGACGATGAGCGTCAGGGCCACGTAGGCGATCATGGTGACGCCCATGTGGGAGATGCTGGTGGTGCCGATGGTCGTGTAGGTGATCACGAAGAAGAGGATCATGATCAGGTTGGCAATGATGGAGTAGCGCGTCCAGGTGACGATGGACTCCTTGTTGCCGTGGATGCCGGCGTAGCGGGCGCCGATGACGGCGAAGATGATGGACGGGAACATGCCGATCACGGAGAGCGTGGTGGCCAGGCCCATGTCGCCGATCAGGATGCCGGAGAGCATGGTGCCCACGATGGACGCGGAGGCCGCCTGCTGGGCGATCTTGTCGGAGGAAGCGGAGATGATGTAGCTCTGCAGGGGCTTGTTGTGGGCCAGGACGTTGAGCATGTCTTTGACCTTCAGGTGCTCGCGCTTGCCGATGCCCTCAAAGTTCTCGGGCTTGTCGTACGCGGAGACGCCGATGGCCACCAGCACCACACCGACGAAGGACATAGCCACGCACAGCCAGGTGACGGTGTTTAAGAACGCCTGGTTGAAGCTTCCGCCGAAGGCCGGCATCATCTTGGTGTAGACGATGACGTTTAAGGCCATGGGCACCACGTAGTTGAAGGCGGTCTGCCACACACCCACGGTGGGGCGCTGCTTCGGGTCGTTGGTAAGCAGGGCGGGCAGGGTCTGCGCGGTCATGTTGACGATGGTGTAGCCGATGACGTAGAGCATGTAGCAGGCGACGAAGACGATCACGCCGTGCCCCTTGCTGGAGAAGAAGTTGAACATGCACAGCACGCCCAGGCTCTGGATGGCCCAGCCGAGGAAGAGCAGCGGCCGGACTTTGCCAAACGGCGTGTTGACGCGGTCATAGAGGAAGGCTAAGAGCGGGTCGGTGACGGCGTCGAAGATGCGGGTGAAGGTTAAGAGCCCGCCGACGGCCACCGTGGCGATGCCGTAGCCGATGGAAGCCGAGTAGCTGGCCAGGCCGATCAGGAAGTACATGGCCATGCCGTTGAAGGCGTTGAAGGCGATCAGGATGATCTGCCAGAGTTTCGCGCGGCGGTACTGGACACCGTCGATCTCGCTTGCCGCAGCATGCTGTCTGCTCATAATGACTCTCCTTTTGCTGAAGAAATGGCCCCGATGGGCCCCTGTGTTTGATCTGCCTTTATTGTAAGAAAGAGCCGGGAGGGCCGTAAATTCAGCAAAACGGGAAAAGTTACAAAAATTCGGGTTATTTTGGACGGCTTGTGATAGACTGTCCTCAAGGAGGGAGGCAGGATGAGATGGAAGAGAGGATAACGCAGGCGGAACAAAACCTGTTGCTGCTGGAGAAGATCATCCCCCAGGGGGAGAGACTCTATGTCTGGGCTTACAGTTTGTCGGGAAAACGGATCGCGTCCTCCTGCCCGGAGGAGGACTTCTTTGACCGGGCCTTCCGGTATCTGGGCGGGTTTGAAAAGGCCCGGGCGGCCGCGGCCGCCGGCAGCCTCCCTCTGGTGATCGGCAGCGCCATCGGCATGCAGTGGGCCGTCACGCGGGAAGTGGAGCGCCGGGAGGAGATGCTCTTTGTCATCGGGCCGGTCTTCTATCAGGCACCGCAGGCGCGGGCGTTAAAAGAAGGCCTGCGCGGCTTTCCGCGGGAGGCCGGATCGGCGGAGTGGGAGCGGCAGCTGTATGAGCGCCTGCCCGCCCTGCCGGTCATGCCCTACGCGGTCTTTTCCCGGTATGCGCTGATGATCCACAACGCGCTGACGGGCGAACAGTGCGGGCTGGAGGCCTTCGCGCCGGAACCGGAAGCGGAAGGCCCCGTCATCCGGCCGGATGAACAGCGCGACCGCACGGATGTGTACCGGGCGGAGCAGGCGCTCTTAAAGATGGTGCGCAACGGCGACATCAACTACCAGGAAGCCCTGCAGGGGAGCGTGCGCTTAAGCGGCGGCACCCCGGTGACCTCCCGGGACCCGCTGCGCGCCATGAAGACCAGCATCACGGTGTTTGTCACCCTGGTGTCCCGCGCGGCCATGGAAGGGGGACTGAGCCCGGAGGTGGCCTACGAACTGGGGGATTCCTACATCCAGGCCGCCGAGGACTGCCGGGATTCCGGCGAGCTCTCCGCCATGACCTTCACCATGTACCACGATTTCATCTACCGCGTGCATCACCTGCACTTCCGTCCGGAGTGTTCGTTAGCCATCCGCAAGTGCTGCGATTACATCGACCTGAGCCTGGACAAAAAGATCCGCGTCAAGGACCTGGCCATGCTCTGCGGCTACACGGAGTATTATCTGACGGAAAAATTCAAGAAAGAAACCGGGCTGTCCGTGAGTGCCTACATCCGCCGCGCCCGCGTGGAGCGCGCCAAAGTGATGCTGACATCCACCGACCGCCCGGTCAGAGAGATTGCCGAACGCCTGGCGTTCAATACGGTCAATTATTTCATCCAGTGCTTCAAGGAAGAAACCGGCGTGACGCCGGCGCAGTACCGGAAGGGGTGAGTCAGAGGGACAGGTCACTGCTGACTAATTTCCAATGAGTCAGATGACCTGCCCCTTTCTGACTCGCCCCTTCGCTGCTCATTTCTTCGTAAGCAGCCCCACCAGCACCACGATCCCCGCCACCGTCATCCCGGCGCCCAGCCAGTAGGCGGGCACGTAACTCCCGGCGGTGTCGTAGATCATCCCGGACAGGTACGGCCCGGCCGCACACCCTAAAGCCACGGCGACGTTCTGCTTGCCCAGGATCGTATCGTAATCCTTCGGCCCGAAGAGGCCGCTCACCACAAACGGCAGGCACATGGCGCCGAAGACCGACCCCAGCGCCACGCCGAAGACGATGAGCGCGAGCATCGGCGTGAACCGGCACCAGATGAGCCCCAGCGTCCCGGCCAGCGTGGCCAGGCAGGCGGTAAGCGACGCCGGCAGCGTTCCGAAGCGGTCAAACAGGCGCCCCAGCAGCACTTTGCCGGCCGCCATGGCGCCCATGGAGACGGAGGCGACGACGGCCGCGAACGTCACGGAGTACCCGGAATCCGACAGGTGCGGGGCTTCGGTGGGGTAGAAGATGTTGATGGCCGTGACCACCAGCACCGTGGCCGCGAAGAGCAGCCAGTAGCGGGCGGAACGTCTGGCCTCGGCGTAGGTCACGCCGGCGGCGGGAAGCGCGGACGGGGAGGCGGAAGCCTCCACGTTTTTGGTGTCCCGCGTCATGCCGTAGGGCAAAAGGCCCTTATCCTGCGGATACTCGCGGATGACAAACCACACGCAGGGGATGATGACCACCCCCATGAACGCGCCCAAAATCCGGTAGGCGGCCTGCCAGCCGTACGACAGGATCAGCTGGCTGATGACGGTGTTCATGATCATGGCGCCCAGGCCGCTGCCCATGGAGGTCAGGCCCAGCGCCACGCCGCGGTGTTCCACGAACCAGTTGCTGATGATGAAGGTCAGCACCATCAGCGTGAGGATGGAGTTGGCGATGGACAGCAGCACCGTGATGGTGTAAAAGACCGCCAGGTTTGGCGCGAACGAATACGAAGCGAAGAGAAGCGGCACCACCACGGCGCTCACGCACATGGCGCGGTGCAGCTTGATGCGGCGGTGGATCTGCCCCCAGAACATGGCCACCAGCATGGAGATGATCGAGGTGATGGTCTGGTTCAGGCTCATCTGCTCACGCGTAAAGCCAAGCCCCGCGCAGACCGGCTTGATGAACTGCCCGAAGCAGTTGGTCACCATGCCGTAGTCAAAGGCGATGACGGCGCAGCCGGCGGCCACCACGTACCACCCGTAGAAGATCTTCTTTCTTTCGGTACTGCTCATACCACATCCTGCTTTCCAGGCGGGGCGCTGCCCCGGAACAAACACAAAACGGCTTCTCGAAAAGCGTAATCAGTCTTTTTTGGACAGTTCCCAGAACGCCACCGCCGAGGCGGCGGCGACGTTCAGCGAATCCACGCCGTGGGTCATGGGGATGAGCACGGTGTAGTCACACCCGGCGATGGTGGCATCGGCCAGCCCGTACCCCTCCTCGCCCAGCCAGATGGCCAGCTTCTCCTCGCCGCGCGGGCCCGCATCGGCCACGGAGACGGAGTCTTCCTTTAACGCCATGGCGGCGGAGGCAAAGCCGTGCTTTTTCAGGATGGGCAGGAAGGCAGCGCCGTCATTGTGCGGCAGATACGCCCAGGGCACCTGAAAAACCGTGCCCATGCTCACGCGGATGGCCCGGCGGTAGAGCGGGTCCGCGCAGGAGGGCGTCAGCAGCACGGCATCCACCCCCAGGGCAGCGGCCGACCGGATGATGGCGCCGACGTTCGTAGGGTTGGTCACACGCTCCAGCACCGCCACGCGGCGGGTGGTCTCCAGCAGCGTCTCCGGATCCACAGGCTCCGGGCGCTCCATGGCGCAGAGCACCCCGCGGGTGACGGGCAGGCCTGTCAGGTCTTTTAACATCTCTTCCGGGCCGGTGTAGAACGGCACGTTCATCTGCGAGAGCCGTTCGACGAGCGGCGCAGCCTCACTCTCACCGTACAGCTGCTTTTCACTGATCAGCAGCGAGACGGGTTTGATGCCGGCATCCAGCGCCCGCATGGTCACCTTGGGGCTCTCGGCCACAAACAGGCCGCCGTCCGGCTCGTACAGGTGGCGGATGTCTTTTTCGGAGAGCGTGGCGTAGACGGCCAGCTCCGGGGCTGCCAGATCGGTCAGGCGGGTGATGGCGGGCATAGGGAACTCCTTCCGGCGCGGTTCCTCCGCGCACCTTCCCAGTGTAGCGAAAGAGGGAGGGCGGCGCAAGCAGGAAATGCAGACCAAATGCAGACCAAATGGGACGTAGCAAACTGGTACGGTTTATACCAGTTTGCTACGTCCCATTTGGTCCTCACAGAATGAATATATCGCAAAACGATAAAAACAACTTGACAATCAATCTGCGCGGCGATATGATGAGGACACTCCCCGGTGTCAGTGGGGAGGGCGCCGGCGATGCCGGTGCCGGGAAGGAGTGTACTCATGACACAAAAGAAACTGGCCGCCTGGCTGCGGTTTGTCATCATCGGCTTCGCGGTGGTGGGAGCCGGCGCGTATTTCTGGGCTATCCCGCAGTTCGGCCTTTCCATTGTCGGGCGATACCCGGAATTTGCCTACGCGTTCCGGCCGTGGGTGGCGCTCATCTGGGCGACGGCCATCCCGTGCTATGCGGCTCTGGTGGTGGCCTGGAAGGTGGCGGACAGCCTCGCGGCGGAGCGCCCGTTCGTGCCGGAAAACGCCACGCGCTTCCGCGCCATCGCCCGGCTGGCGTACTTTGACAGCGCGCTGTTTTTGGTGGGCAACATCGTCTACACGTTCCTGAACATGAACCACCCGGGGATCCTGCTGATGGCGCTGGGCGTGGTGTTTGTCGGCGCGGCCATCGGTGTGGTCTGCCAGGGCCTGGCAGGGCTGGTGGACAACGCGGCGGACCTGCAGCAGCAGTCCGACCTGACCATTTAAGGAGGGCATCATGGGACAGATCATCTTCAACATCGACGTGATGCTCGCCAAACGCAAGATGAAAGTCATGGAACTGTCCGACCGCGTGGGCATCACCATGGCCAACATCTCCATCTTAAAGAACGGCAAGGCCAAAGCCGTGAAAGTCAGCACCCTCGCCAAACTCTGCGAAGCGCTCGACTGCCAGCCCGGCGACCTGCTGGAATACGACCCGGACGCGCCCGACGAGGAACCGGGAGAGTAATATGCCAAAGGGACAGACTCATGGGTCTGTCCCTTTTGGTTTGGAAAGAGACCAGTTTGCTGCGTCCCATTTGGTCACAGGATTTCGCCTCTCACGCGCAGGCTGTCCTGCAGCACGCACGGTTCGCCGAACTTCCCGCCGCCGTCATCGGCGAAGGTGACCTGACAGTCGGTGAAGCGGATGCCGTCCACGTCGCGCACCATGAAGCCGGCGCTTTTACATTCCTCAATGCCTTTGCCGTACCCGGGGCGCAGGTCGTACTGTCCCTTCGGCCAGCGGCTCTTGGTGCGCAGGGTGACGGAAACATCCTCCAGCACCACGTCTTTGATCTTCTTTTCGGGGCTTCCGGAGAAAAAGACGCCGTTTTCGGAGTCGCACCGGATGTGCGCGAAGCGGATGTCGCGGATGGTGCCGGAGTGCGTCTCCTGATCCCGGTCGTGGGAGGAGATGGTGATGGGCTCAGCCGTCCCCCACCAGCAGTCCGCGAAGCGCCGGGTGTCGATGAAGATGTTCGTAAAGAAGACGTGCTCCACGTTGCCGCCGTCGCGGATCTGGATGGAGATGCCGCGGTTGGACCGGGAGATGTGGCAGTCGTGCACGGTGACGTTGCGGAAATCCCCCGTGCCTTCGGTGCCGATCTTCAGCGCCGCCGAGGTGGAGACCAGCGTGCAGTCCGCGATGACCACGTTCTCGGTGGGGCCGTATTCCATGTTGCCGGAGGAACTCTTCAGGCAGATGGCATCGTCCGCGCACTCGATGTGGCAACCCAGAATGCGTACGTTTTTGGAGTGGTCCGGGTCGATGCCGTCGGAGTTGGCCACATCCAGCGGGTTCAGGATGCGGATCCGGCTGATCAGCACGTCATCGCACCCGGCCGGGTGGAGCGTCCAGAACGGGGCGTTGGTGAGCGTGATATCCTTCACGGTGAGATGGTCACAGTGCTCCGCGTAGATCAGCGTGGGGCGGGGGTAGAAATCCCCCGTGACGTAGTACGGGCTCACGCGCTTCACAAAGGCGCAGCAGTTGCCGTCGATGACGCCCTCGCCGCTGATGGTGACGTGGGCGGCGTCTTTCGCGTACAGAAAGGCGTAGGAAGGCTTGAGGGTGACGGGCGTGCCCACGCGGTCAACGCCCGCGTCGCGCTGGCCGTCGTTGGGGTGGACGTAGGTGGAAAGGTCCGCCGAGGCGAGGAGCCTCGCGCCTTTTTCCACGTGCATGTCCACGTTTTCTTTGAGGATGAGCGAGGAAGAATAGTAGGTGTGGCCGCTCTCGAGCGTCACCCGGCCGCCGCCGGAAGCACAGACGGCGTCGATGGCCGCCTGGATAGCGGCACGGTCGTCGGTGCGGCCGTCGCCGGCGGCACCGTATTCACGGACAGTATGATTCATGAAGGCTTCCTCCTTGCGGGATCGTTCATGGGGCTATCATACCACAGATGCCGGGCAGTTTGGTCCGCCGGTCATACAAAATGTACTCCTCGTGGACATTTTCCCGGCGGGCGGTTACAATACGGAATCATGCCGGCATACACAGCAGGAGGAGAATATGGCAGAAGGCATTACCTTTGCGTTTGACTGGGAAGTATCCCTGATGGCATGGCTGCAGCAGGCGCTGGGTTCGGCCGGGGCCGCCATCATGAGCGTGATCACGCTCTTCGGCGAAGAGATGATCATGGTGGCGGTGCTGGGGTACCTCTACTGGTGCTTTGACAAGGAGTTTGGCAAGTTCATCGGCATCAACCTGGTGACGGGCCTGGTCTTAAACCCGATGCTCAAAAACATCGCGCTGCGCCGCCGCCCCTACATGGACTGGGCGCAGATCAAATGTCTGAAGCCCGTGCACGCGGACGCGGACATCATGGACATTGCCGCGCAGGGGTACTCGTTCCCCTCGGGGCATTCCATGAACGCGGCCATCGTCTACGGCAGCTTTCCGCGGTACAAAAAGGGTGTGATGTGGCTGCGGGTAATCGGCATCGCCCTGCCGGCGCTGGTGGGCATCTCCCGGTTCTGCCTTGGCGTCCACTACCCGACGGATGTGCTGGTGGGCTGGGCCTGCGGCGCCGTGGTGGTGTTCCTGGTGCCGGTGCTGGCCCGCAAGGTGAAGCGCGGCGTGCTGTGCACGGTGATCTTCGTGGTGTCGCTGGCCGGCATTTTCTACTGCCGGACGTCGGATTACTACACGTCGCTGGGCATCATGGCGGGGTTCTTCCTCTCGCTGCCGTTTGAAGAGCGCTTTGTGAAGTTTGAGAACACCACGGTGTGGTGGAAGGTGATCGTCCGCCTGGTGGGCGGCGTGGCCGTGTACTTCGGCGTGAACACGCTGTTAAAGCTGCCGTTCTCCGATGCGTTCCTGGATTCCGCCACCATGGCGGCCTTCCTGGTGCGCGCGGTGCGCTACACGGTGGTGACGTTCGCGGCTATCGGCGTGTACCCGATGGTGTTCAAACTGATCGACGGGAAAGCCGGAAAGGCCTGATGCAGGGCCTGACCAAATGGGACCAAAAGGGACGCAGCCAACTGGTAAATACCAGGCGGATGTGTCCCTTTTGATATGCTCACCCTTCCGGAAACGCCCCTTCGGCCACCCACTGACAGATGCGCTCCATGCCGATGGCCAGCTCCCCGTTATAAATGCGCACGGGAACCGGTTCGGGGACGGTGGTCAGGTCATAGATGGTGAGGAAGTCTTCCTCCTCGAAAAAGTAGACCATGAGCGTGCGTTTGTCCGGGTCCAGCACCCAGTACTCCCGGACGCCGGCTTCGCGGTATTTGGTGAGTTTGAGCAGCAGATCCTTGCCGCGGTTGGAGGGCGAGAGCACTTCCAGCACGAAATCCGGCGCGCCAAAGATGCATTTGCGGCGGATGAGCGACGGGTCACAGACGATGAGCATGTCCGGCTCCAGCATGGTGTAGTCATCCCGGTCCAGCTGGACGCCCAAGGGGGCGATGAACAGCGTGCCGGCGCCGCCGCGGTCATAGATGTAGTTGGCGACTTGTCGGTGGATCTCCGCTGCGATCAGCTGGTGCGGAGCGGAAGGCGACTGCATCTCAAACAGCACGCCGTCGATGAGTTCCGCCCGCACGCCGTGCGGGAGGTTGAACCAGTCCTCCACCGTAAAGCGCCCGCCTTCTTTGCTGCGGGCGGCATTTCCGTAGGCGGCGATGGGTTCTTTGAGAAAGCGCACTTCCTTGCGGAAGACTTTTTCCAGCGCCTCCAGTGTGTCATACCGGGGGCTTTTGGTCTCGCCGGAGAACACCTTCTGCACGGTGGCCAGCGGGAGGTCGGCCATCCTGGCCACCATGGCGTTGGTGTACCCCCACTCCTGTTTTTTCTTTTTCATCTCCTCGATGGTCATGGCGGGCTCCTTTCGCACAAGAGAAGGGAATGGATCATAGAATGCCCGAATTATACCCGAATAACGCCCTTTTGTCAACCGAAAGCATCCGTGAAGCACCCGCACAATACCCGTAAAACACCGTCGGCCGCCTCCTGACGGACCGCATCCGGCATGGTGGACTTTCCCGCCGGGAACGTGTAAGATAGAGCCGTTTGGCGGGCCTGCCGGAAAACGTGGCGGCAGGCGCAGCCGAAAAGGAGAGCCATGGCGGAAAAGACGGTGATCTGCCCGTCCTGCGGGGCGCATTTTGCGGCCACGGAGCCGCGCTGCCCCTACTGCGGCACCATGTATGTGCCGGCGGCGGAGCGGGAATACATGGAAAAACTGGACGACGTGCGCGAAGACCTGGAGGACGTGGGCGATGCGGGCGATGCCGCCGGCCGCGAGGCGGCCCGGCACACCGGGCGCCATCTGCTGCGGCTGGTGATCCTCACGGCGGCCTTTCTGGCTGTGCTCGGCGGCCTCTTTGCGTGGAAAGCCTCCCGGGAGAAAGCCGACACCCGCGCCGAGTACCGCTGGCAGCGGGAGCACTTCCCGGAGATGGACGAGCTGCTGGCCTCCGGGCAGTACGAGGAGCTGCTGGAGGTCTACGAGGCGGCGCAGGAGGCGGACCACGACATGTGGCAGTGGGAGCACGACGATTTCTGTCAGATCTATCGCACCATCGTCTATACGCGCAAAACACTGGCATTTGTCGAAAGCGAGCCTTCCGAGAAGGAGCACTACCAGGAGGACCTGCTCTACGGCCTGATGGTGATGCGGGGCATGACCTACCGGCGGGAGCTGCTGCGGGAAGACGAGGAGCGCCTGACGGGACTGGCCGGGGAACTGCCGGAGGAAGTGGCTGCGTGCCTGGAGATATCCGAAGAGGACTGGGAGACGTTTGATGCCTCGCTGAAGAAGAACGGCGGGTATCCGGCCTGGGACGACATCAAGGCGTTTTTCCGGTAAGGCTGCACGGAACAGAAGGAGCTCCCGGAGCCGGTGTGCCCGGGCGCAGTCCATATCTTAAAGGGGGACGATACCATGAAGTGTCCGCACTGCGGCGGTGAAGTGCCGCTGGAATCGCTGACCTGCCCGTACTGCGGGCGGCCCAATGAAGCCGCCCGGCAGCACGCGCGGGACATGCTGCACTATCAGGCAGATTACGAACAGACCAAGACGGAGGTCACCCGGAAAGCCCGCCGCATCTCGTCGCTGACGGTGAAGATCGCGGTCATCGCCCTGCTGCTGGTCGGCATCCTCGCAAGCCTCATCGTCGCCGGCGAGAGCTACTCGATCGTGTGGGAGGGGCAGCGCAAGGAAGCCGAAAGGCGCGCGGACGAGTACCGGCCCATCCTCGATGACTATCTGGAAGAGCACCAGTACGCGGAATTTGCGGCGTTTGTGCAGGCCAAGGGCATCTCTGTGTACAAAGACAGCTACGAGGAGTACAGCGAGATCTACTACCTGTGCAGCCTGTACCGGTACGTGGAGCTGTACATGATGGATCTGGTCACGCCGGACCGCTACGCCTCCTATGACCGCGCGGTCAAGAACGTGACGGAGCAGATTCAGGACTTTTACGAGCGGCTGCACGAGGGCAGTTCCTGGAACGAGGAATACCGCGAGGCCGAGAAGACGCAGGAAGCCATCGCCGGCATGAGGGAAAACCTGCAGGCGCTGTATGTCGCATACCTCGGCATGACGCCGGAGGAGGCCGCCTCTTTGGAGACGCTCTCCCGCGCACAGCAGGCCGTGGCCATTGAGGAAGGGTGCGAAAACCTGAGGGAGGCGTACGATGAAAAATAAAAAAGAACGCTTTCCCGGCAGGCTTCTGAACGTGCTGATCGTTTTTCTGGCCATGGTCTTTCTCATGACTCTCGGCACCGCCTTTAAGGAACTCCGGGAGGCCCGGAGCGGCTATGCGGATAAGGAAGAGTATCTGATGATGGACCTGCAGGATGGCGAGTACGCCGAACTGTACCGGCGCTACCTGGACCACGGCGTGGGCAGCACGCCCGGCAAAGGGCTGTCGGAATACTACGCGGTGGGGCGCTGGTACGGCGAAGAGTTCTACCGGTATGCCTTTGAACAGGCAGGCCTTTCCGAGCGGGCTGAAGAAGCCGAAGACCGGCAGGAGGACCTGGAGGACGCCATGGGAGAGTTCGAAGGCGAAGCGAAACGTATCCGGGAGCTGTTCCGGTAAGGCTCCATTACAGGGAAAAGCCCCGCACCCGTCCGGTGTGAGGCGCAGTAAGGCTGTTCATGAAATCTCATTCTTCACGCGCCGTTCTGCTGACCGAGGGGACACCCTGGAAGCGGATCCTGGCATTTTCGGTGCCGCTCCTGATCGGCGCCGTCTTTCAGCAGGTCTATAATCTGGTGGATACCGTCATCGTGGGGCGCTTCCTCGGCGAGGAGGCGCTGGCCGGTGTCGGGGCCACCCACAACATCACCATGTTCGTGCTGGCGGTCACGTTCGGACTGACCGTGGGCGCGGGCATCATCACCGCGCAGTGCTTCGGGGCACAGGCCTGGAAGCGGCTGCGCGCCGCTGTGTCCGCCACGGTGACGGCGTGTCTTATCATGACCGTCATCTCCATGGCCGTGGGCCTGGCGGGCAACCGTTTCTTCCTGCGCCTGCTGCAGGTGCCGGAGGAAGTGCTGCCGTACGCTGCGCAGTATCTGGAAGTGCTGTACTGGCTGATCGGCGGCCAGGTGGCCTACAACGGGGCGGCTTCCATCCTGCGCAGCGTCGGGGATTCCCGGACGCCGCTCATCGCGCTCATCGTCTCATCGGTCTTAAACATCGCCCTGGACATCCTGTTTGTGACGGTGATCCCGTGGGGCGTGCGCGGCGCGGCGCTGGCCACGGCCATCAGTCAGATCGTCTCGGCCGTCATCTGCATCGTCCGGCTGTATAAGGAGCGGGAGAGTGTGCACCTGACGGGTATCTGCTGGAAGCCGGAAGCCGGGCAGGTGAGGCTGGTCTTTCGCGCCGGCCTGCCGCAGGCGTTGCAGTCGTGTCTGATCTCGTTCGGCAACATGGCGGTGCAGCGGCTGATCAACTCGTTCGGCGTGGCGGTCATGGCGGCTTACGCCGGCGCCATCAAGGTGGACGGCATCGCCGTTCAGTTCATCGTATCGGTCACGTCGGCACTGGCAGTCTTCACCGGCCAGAACATGGGCAGACGGGATTTCTTGCGCATCCGGCAGGGCCTGCGCAGCACCCTTTTCATCGGCGCCGCGGAGGCGGTGGCCATCGCCGCGCTGACGTTCGTGTTCGGTCAGCACTTCATCCGGCTGTTCCTGGGCGCCAACGCGGGGCCTGAGACCATCGCCGTGGGCGCGCAGTACCTGCGGGTCATGGGTGCGGCCTACCTGATGTGCGTGCTGATGCGGGGGTTTCTGGCGGTCATCACGGGGGCGGGCGATGTCAACGTGGGCGCGCTGGCGGGCTTTGCGGAGCTGGCCGGCCGCGTGGCGTTCTCGTATCTGCTGGCACCGTATTTCGGCATCCTGGGGGTGTGGATCGCCACGCCGATCTCCTGGGGGTGCGGGGCCATCGTGCCCATGGTGCGCTATTTTTCGGGTAAGTGGAAACAGAAGGCATTGGTATAAGCGGAATGAAACGGACGTCTTTTGACTGGAAACGGTTTTTGAAACAGGTGGCCGTGATCGCCATCCCGGTGGCGCTGCAGAATCTGCTGACCACCACCGGCAGCATGGTGGACACGGTGATGATCGCGACGCTTGGCGAAAAGGTGGTGGGCGGCGTGGGCCTGTCGGCTCAGTTTTCCTCGCTCATGTTCGCGTGCTACTGGGGCTTTGTGGGCGGCGGGATGCTCTTCATCTCGCAGTACTGGGGCGCGCGGGACGAGGAGGGCATCTCCCGCAGCTACGGTATGACCTGGACCTGCATGATGACGGTGGCCGTCATCTTCTGCATCCTCGGCACCTGCCTGCCGGAAACGGTCATGAGCATGTACACGGACAAGGAGAACATAAGACAGCACGCGGTGCCGTATCTGCGCATCGTGGCCATCGGCTACCCGTTCACGGTGTTCTCGATGGCGGCCGCGGCGCTGCTTCGCTCCACCGAGCGCGTGCGCATCCCGCTGGTGGCCTCCATCGTGTCGGTTTTTACGAACGTTTTTCTGAACTGGGTGCTCATTTTCGGTAAGCTGGGCGCGCCGGCCATGGGTGCGAAGGGCGCGGCCATCGCCACGGTCATTGCCAACGCCGTGAACCTGCTGACCATGTTCGTGATCGCGGGGGCCAGGCGGTACCCGTTCCTGTTCCGCTTCCGCGCGCATTTCCGGTGGAACGGAAGCCATCTGGCTGAGTACTTCCGCAAGTGCCTTCCGATCCTGATCGGCGAACTGTTCATCGGCCTGTCGGCCATGATCATCAACATCATCCTCGGACACCAGTCGGAGGAGGCCATCGCGGCGGTGGCAGTGTTCCGCACCATCGAAGGCATGTTCATCTCGTTCTTCTCGGGCTTTGCCAACGCCTCGTCCATCGTGGTGGGCAAAGCCGTGGGTGCGGGCGAGCTGGAAACGGCTTACCAGCGCGCCAAGCGCCTGGTGCTCTTATGCGGGCTGGCCATGTTTGCCGTGAGTGCCGTCTTCCAGTGCGTGGCCACGCCGGTGCTGTCGGCCATGAGCCTGTCGGGTGAGTCGCTGCGGATCGGGCGCGGCATGGTCTGGATCTTCGGTGCGGCGGTCATCATCCGTATGTGCAACTGGGTGCAGAACGATACCTACCGCGCGGCAGGCGACGCCGTGACCGGCACGGTGCTGGAACTCAGCTTCATGTATGTCATGGTGCTTCCGGCCATGTATACGGCGGCTTACGTGATCAAAGCGCCGTTCCTGTGGATCTTCTCCATGTGCTACATCGATGAGATCATCCGCTTTGTCATCATGCAGGTGCACATGTACTCCGGGCGCTGGGTGCGGCCGGTCACCCCGGAGGGGCAGAGAGCCCTGCCGGCGTTCTGCCGGAACCACCCGAAGGCCGCGGAGCGCCTGAAGAACCCCTTCCGGAAAGCCCGCGGATGAGCGTTTTTCAAAATAGTTCCCGGATTCTTTTCCAAAAGAGGGTGACGAAGGGGCTGCGAGTGTCGTATAATGACAGCCAGAAAGATTGTTTCGGAAACGGAGGAAACACAGATGAAAAGATCGACCAAGATCCTGCTGATCGTCGGCGGCTGTGCCGTGACGGCCTGCGCGGCGGCGTACGTGGTGAAGAAAGTCCTGGATGCCCGCAAGAAGGACGACTGGGATGAGGACTTCTTTGACGAGGACTTTGCGGATGACGCGGAAGCGGGGGACCGCGCCGTCACGGATGAGAACGAAGACGGCAAGGCGGACGTGATCGCCGTGGATACCACCGGCGACGGCCAGGTGGATACGGTCATGGTGGACACCACCGGCGACGGCCAGATCGACACCATCCTGCAGGATGTGGACGGCGACGGCGTGGCGGATGTGGTGGGCCACGATACCACCGGTGACGGCCAGTCGGACGTGGTGGAAATGGACACCACCGGTGACGGCGAGATCGATACCGTCTACGTGGATTCCAACGGCGACGGCGAGTACGACGTGGAACTGACCATCACCGAAGAAGAAGCCGAAGAAGAGGAAGACGTCGAAAAGAAAGAAGAGGAGTGACGCGCAAGGCACCCTCATGAAACGGCCCCCGGCAGCTGCCGGGGGCCTTCTTTGGTCAATAGAACGTTCTGAACCATGTGACAGGGATCAGATACAGATACGGCGCGGTGAAGACGGCCATTTTCCGTGCAATACGGCTGGCTTCGGCTGGGGTGAACGCCTCGGTGTTTTTTAAGATGGCCTTGTCAAACGCGTAGATCAGCAGCCCGGAGACGGCGATGCAGACCAGCGTAAACAGCAGCCCCGCTGCATCGGTAAAGGGGTTGAACATGACGGGGCTTGAGATGTGGCGCGAGACCCAGCCCAGGATGCCGGTCTGTGTGCCGGCGCCTGTCACGTACCCGAGCCAGTCCGGCAGCATGGCTGCCCCCAGCAGCAGCGCGGCCCCCGCGAAATCCGCGGCGAAGCCCGCCAGCCACAGCTTCCACGTGTGCGCCCGGAAGAAGGCAGCTGTGCGCTCGGGGTGTTCCTTTCGGCCTGACAGGGTGAAGATGAGGCGGTCCACCAGATAGTTGGCCGGGATGACAAAAAGCCACAGCCACGTGGGCAGCCAGACGATCATCCAGACGGGGAAGATGATGTTGTGCAGGGTGACGGAACGGTGATGGCTTTTCATGACATCCTCCTATTGGATCCCGCAGCTGTCGCGGTAGGCTTTTACTTCGGCCAGATCAAAGCTGGAAAACATGCGGCCGTCGGCCGGGTCCAGCAGCCGGTAGTGCCCGGAGACGATGTTCTGCTGGATGCGGTAGCCGCCGACATCGTCCACGGCGCGCCACCAGACTTTGCCGCCCATGGTGGGCGGGTAGGTGACGTCGGCGTTTTCAAACGCCACGGCACGCAGCAGGTCCGAGAGCTCGCCGCCGAAGGCGTTGCCCAGCACCTCGCTTCCCGGAAAGACGGCCACCACGGCGGCCGCTTCGGGGAAGGAGAGCGTGCGCCGGCCTTTCTCCGTCTCCACGAGCGTCTTTTTGGAGATGCCCAGCACCTGTGCCATGGCATCCTGTGAGAGCGCGTATTCGGTCCTGACCAGCCGCAGGCGGCGGCTGACTTCCAGAAGAAACTGATCCCGGTTCATTGCAAGATACACCTTTCTTATCCGGATAGTGTAAAATTACACGATTTGGGCGCGACTGTCAATACCGTGTCCCGTTTTTTATAAAATCCCTTTGCAAAACCGATTGCGGCTCCCCGCTTTTCCCCGTACACTGATAAAAGAAGTTCTTTTGGGAGGGGGATATGTGGCTTTTCGGAAAGAAGAAAAAGACGGTGCCGGAGCTGGAGGAGATCCTGCACGGCATTGAGGTGAACGCCAACAACAATTACAAGGACAACGTGCGCGACGGCCTGAAGGACTTTGCGGCCAAACTGGCGGAGATGACGGAGGCCGGCACGCTGTCGGATGCGCAGCGCACCGCATACGAAGAAAAACTGACGGAACTGCAGAAAACCTACACCGGGTATTTTCACACGGAGCAGAAGGCGACGTGGCACTGAGGAGGAGATATGAAAGCGTTGGTTTTGGAGGAGTATGGACATTTTGTCTACCGCGACTGGCCCACGCCCGTACCGGGCCCGGGGGAGGTGCTCATCCGCGTGAAAGCCTGCGCGGTCTGCGGGTCGGATGTGCACGGGATGGACGGCAGTACCGGAAGGCGCCGCCCGCCGCTCATTATGGGGCATGAGGCGGCCGGCGTCATTGAAGCACTGGGCGAGGGCGTGACGGACCACGCGGTGGGCGAGCGCGTCACCTTCGATTCCACCGTCTACTGCGGGCAGTGCCCGGCCTGCAAAGCCGGCCTCATCAACCTCTGCGAGCACCGGCAGGTGCTGGGCGTCTCGTGTGAGGAGTACCGCCGCCACGGCGCCATGGCCGAGTACCTCACGGTGCCCGCCTACATCCTCTACCCGCTGCCGGACGAGGTGAGCTTTGTGCAGGCGTCTCTCGTGGAGCCCATGTCCGTGGCCTACCACGGAGTGATGCAGGCGCCCGTCCCCACGGAGGGCGTGGCGATGGTGGTGGGGTGCGGCACCATCGGCATCCTGGCCATCCAGGTGCTGAAAGGCCTGGGCGTGCCCGCGGTGATCGGCGTGGATGTGGAAGACCGGCGGCTGGAACTGGCGAAGAAAGCCGGCGCGTCGGCCGTGATCAACTCCCGCACCGAAAACGCGCATGAGCGCATCGCGGCCGCCACGGCCGGCAAGGGGCCGGATGTCAGCTACGATATGACCGGCATCGCCGCAACCGTGCTGCAGTGCATCGAGGAGACCAAAGAGAACGGCCACGTGGTCTTTGTGGGCAACCTTGCCAAAGAGGTGACCATCCCGCTGCAGAAAGTGATCCTGAAGCAGCTGGGCCTGCACGGTTCCTGCGCGTCCGCCGGCGAGTATCCGGAGTGCCTGAAGCTGATCGCGGAGGGGAAGGCCCGCGCGGAGGAGATCGTCTCCGGGTGCTTCCCGCTGGCCGAAGGCGATCAGTGGATCCACAAGGTGTACGACCGCGAAGACGGACTGGACAAGATCGTGCTGATTCCGTAAGCCTTCCCCCTCTGGGGGATGGTGGCACCGAGACAACGCCTCGGTGACGGATGAGGGCATAAAGGAGACGGAAAATGGATAAGATCAGGATCGGCATCATCGGCGCGGGCAAGGTGGCGCATTTCCACGCGAAGGCCTTTGCCGGTATTGAAAACTGTGAGTTTGCGGGTGTCTGGAACCACAACCGGGCGCGCGCGGAGGAGTTTGCCGCGCAGTACGGCGTAAAGGCCTATGCCACCCTGGAGGAGATGGCCGCGGACGGTGTGAAAGCCGTGACCATCGCCACCCCGCACCCGGCGCATGCCGCGGGCGCCTGTGAAGCCGCGCGCCTGGGCATGGCGGTGGCTGTCGAAAAGCCGCTGGCCTCCACGCTCGCGGACTGCGACGCCATCATCGAAGCGGTGAAGGAGAGCGGCGTGGTGGGCTCCATGATCAGCCAGCGCCGCTACTACGAGCCGGTGGTGCGCATGAAGAAGGCGATCGAGGAGGGAAAGATCGGCCGGCCCATCATGGGGAGCGTCAATGTCCTGTCCTGGCGGGATATGGATTACTATCACTCCGACCCCTGGCGCGGCACGTGGGAAGGCGAAGGCGGCGGTGTGCTGGTGAACCAGGCCGTGCATCAACTGGATCTGTTCTGCTGGTTCATGGGCGAGATCGAGGAGGTCTTCGGCTACTGGGACACCTTAAACCACCCGGAGCTGGAAGTGGACGATACCGCCATGGCCGTGGTGCGCTTCAAAAGCGGCGCCCTCGGCAATATCTTCGTGAGCAATTCCACCAATCCCGGCCTGTTCGGCAACGTCCGCGTGACCGGTGAGAACGGCGCCACCGTGGGCGTGCAGACGGACGGCGGGGCCATGTTCATCGCCGGTGTGACAAGCATTGCCGAACCGCCGGTCAACGACCTGTGGACCGTGCCGGGCGAGGCGGACAGGCTGGCGGACTACCGAAAGGCGGACGCGGATTTCTTCAACAGCATCGACTCCGCCACGCACTACCACCGCCTGCAGCTGCAGGACTTCGTGGACGCGGTGCAGACCGGGCGGGAGCCCGCGGTGCCGCTTACAGACGGCCGCCGCGCGGTGGAGCTCTTCACCGCCATCTACCGGTCCGGCGTGACCGGAAAGCCCGTGAAGTTTCCGCTGAAACCCGAGCCCGGCGAGGGCGCCTGGGGCAGCGGGAGGCGGATGAAATGAGTGAGGGAGTATGGTATACTCTCTCTGTCACCCATCACGGACGTTTTACCAGAAAGGAAGCATTCCCATGAACACGCGTATTTTCGGCAAGACCGGCCGTGCCGTTTCGGAGATCGGTCTGGGTACCTGGCAGCTGGGCACCGTCTGGGGCCAGCCGTTCAATGAGGTGGAGGCGGAGAAGATCCTCGAGGCCGCCTATGAGACCGGCATCACCTTCATCGACACCGCCGACGTCTACAACGGAAACAATTCGGAGAAGGCCATCGGCAGGTTTCTGAAAAAACACCCGGACCATTTCTTTGTGACCACGAAGTGCGGCCGTGCGCTTAACCCGCACACGGCGGAGATGTACACGCCCGAGGCCATCGAAAAGTTTGTGGACGGCAGCCTCTCCCGCCTTCAGCTTGAAAAACTGGACATGATCCTGCTGCACTGCCCGCCCACGCCGGTCTTTTACCGGGACGAGATCTTCGGCAAGCTGGATGCCCTGAAGAAGGCCGGCAAGCTGGCCGACTACGGCGTGAGCATCGAGAAGGTCTCCGAAGGCCTGGCCGCCATGGAATATGACATCGCCGGCATCGAAGTCATCTACAACATGTTCCGCTTAAAGCCCGAAGAGGAGCTGTTCCCGAAGGCCATCGAGAAGAATGTGGGCATCATTGCCCGCGTGCCGCTGGCTTCCGGCATCCTGACCGGCCGCTACACGAAGGCCACCACGTTCGGTGAGAAGGACCACCGCACCTACAACCGCGAAGGCGCGGCGTTTGACAAGGGTGAGACGTTCTCGGGTGTGCCGTACGATCTGGGCATCGATGCCGCGGAAGAGCTGAAGAAGCTTTTCGGCACCGAGGATCTGATCCCGTACGCGCTGCGCTACATCCTGATGAACCCGGCCGTCTCCGTGGTCATCCCGGGCGCCAGCAAGGTGGGCCAAGTGTACTCGAACGTCCGCGCGGCGGAGTCGCCGGCGCTGACCGATGAGCAGATGGCCGGCGTCAAGGCCATCTACGACAAGTACCTGAAGGCGGAGATCCATCCGCAGTGGTAAGCGGCCGGGCTGTTCGGCTGAGAAAGGAGCGGGTATGACCGAAGAACGCATCCGCGAGATCGTATCGCACTGTGACCACACGCAGCTGGCCGTGACGGCCGGCTGGGAGGATATCCGCGCGCTCATCGACGATGCCGTCACCTACAGCACGGCCAGCGTCTGCATCCCGCCGTGCTATGTGAAGCAGGCGGTTTCCTACGCCGCCGGCCGCGTGCCGGTGTGCACGGTGATCGGCTTCCCGAACGGCTACAATACCACGGCCGCCAAGTGCGCGGAGGCGGAAGAGGCCATCCGCGACGGCGCCGCGGAGATCGACATGGTCATCAACGTGGGCGCCCTGAAGGCCGGAAACGACGCGTACGTGCTGGCGGAGGTGAAGGCCCTGCGGGCCGTCTGCCGGGACGTCATCCTGAAGGTCATCATCGAGACCTGCCTGCTGACGGACGAGGAAAAGATCCGCATGTGCGGCATCGTGACCGAGGCCGGTGCGGACTACATCAAGACGTCCACCGGGTTCTCCAAAGCCGGCGCCACGTTTGAGGATGTGAAGCTGTTCGCGGCCCACGTGGGCCCGGACGTGAAGATCAAGGCCGCCGGCGGCATTTCCTCCCTGGAAGACGCCGACGAATTTCTGAAACTGGGTGCGGACCGCCTGGGCACCAGCCGGGTGGTGAAGATCGTGAAAGCCAGAGATAATAGTCAGTGAGGAGAGTCATCCTGAGGAGCGTAAGCGGCCAGAAGCCGGGGATCCTTCGGCTCGGCCAGCGGCCTCGCTCAGGATGACCGCTAAGAGGAGGTACCCTATGATCGCCAACTGTCATCTGGGCATCGTGTGCCATGATCTGGACAAGTGCCTGCCGTTCTACCGGGACATTCTGGGCCTGAAGGAAAAGTTCTGCCTCACCTACGAGGATTTCGCGGTGCAGACCGAGCGCAAGACCGGCGTCACCGAGCGCACCAAATACCTGCGCTCCCTGGGAGACCGCGTCTGGATCCGCTACATGGAATATCCGGACGCACCGGGTTACTTTATCGAACTGTTTGACAGAGCCGGCGAGGATATCGTCCGCCCGGCGGGGCACGACTACACCGGCGTGACGCACTACGCGGTCATCGTGGATGACCTGCAGGCGTTCAAGGCGGACGTCATCGCCCGCGGCGGCGAAGAATACATCGACGGTGATATCGCGTTCGGCTGCGACAACACGTACCAGCTGTGGCTGCATGACCCGGAGGGCAACATGATGGAGTACATGCAGTATACCGACAAGTCCTTCCAGGTGGTGGGCAGAGAGGAATAACATGAGATCCATTCAGATCCAGCTGACGCCGGCGGCGGGCAAGCGCCTGATCGCGAAGGCCGTGGTGCGGCGCGCGGACGTGCAGAAAGCCCTGAAAGACGGGAAAGTCCTCGTCATCGGCGGCACGACCAACACCTACGTGGCCAACGAACTGCTGAAATGCCTCGGGAAAGACCCGTGCGTCACCTTCCCGGCCTTCCACCGCGGCGTCTCCTACGGGCCGGACGCGAAGCCGGTGAAGGCGGAGCAGCTCGGAGACCTTTATATCGATCATGGCGAGGTGATCTTCCGCGATGCCCTGCCGGAGATCTGCGCGGGCATGGGCCAGGGCGATGTCATCTTTAAGGGCGCCAACGCGGTGCACGTGCCGTCGCACACGGCGGCCATCCTGATCGGCAATGGCGCCACGGGCGGCACCATCATGGAAGCCTCCCGCGCGGTGTTCTCGCGCCGGGCGAAGCTCATCCTGCCGGTGGGCCTGGAAAAGCGCGTGGACACGCCGGTCTGGGAACTGCAGGAACTCTTAAATGATCCGGAGGGCGAAGGCCTGCGCCTCACGGCGGCGGCCGGCGAAGCCTACACGGAGATCGACGCCATCAAAGACCTGACCGGCTCCACGGCGGTGCTGGCGGCGGCCGGCGGCGTGTGCGGCGGCGAAGGGTGCGTCTACCTGCAGGTGTACGGCGGGGATCTGGAAGCCGTCAAAGCCCTGGCAGCCGAGGTGCGGCATGAGCCGGCGGTGGTCTGCTGATGGGTGACGTGAAACTTCCCGCGCACATCCGCGGGGTGATCTTTGATCTGGACGGGACGCTGCTGGATTCCATGGGGGTCTGGCAGCAGATCGACCGGGACTTTTTTGCGAAGCGCGGCATCACGGTGCCGGATTCCTACGCGGCCTCCATCGCCCACATGAGCTTTCGGGAGTGCGCGGACTACACCATCGCGCACTTTCATCTGAACGAGACGCCGGAGGATGTCATGCAGGAGTGGCGGGACATGGCGTGGGATGCCTATGCCAATCGCCTTTCCTTCAAGCCCGGCGCACTGGCGTGCCTGAAGCGCCTGAAGACGGCCGGCCTGAAGCTGGCGCTGGCCACGGCCGGCGAGGAGCGGACCGCCCGCGCGGCCGTCCGCCGCAACGGCGCCGAGCCGCTCTTTGATGCGTTCGTCACGCTGGCGGATGTCTCCCGCGGCAAGGGTTTCCCGGATATCTATTGGGAAGCCGCCCGCCGCATGGGGCTGCCTCCCGCGGACTGCGCGGTGGCGGAGGACATCCTGGCCGGCATCAGAGGCGCGAAAGACGGCGGGTTTTACGCCGTGGCCGTGTACGATGCCGCCAACACGGCGGAGCATGAGGCCATGAAGTCGCTCGCCGATGCGTGGCTGGAGGCGTTCGATACGCTGACGCCCGCAGCAGGATAACGTGGTTTTCCGGAACATCCGGTCCGAAAGGGCCCGGATGTTCTTCTTTTTTCGTCCAAACGGGACAACTTTCCTCTGTTCATCCCGCACGGATATGGTATAATACCATATAATGTGGTCGGAGTCTGCGCTGACCCCGACATCTGGACAGGACAGACTTCCGCGCCGGGGCGCGGGGGAAGAGGGGATATCATGAAGGAAATCTATACGTTTGCATCGGCGGATGACCGGAAGACACCCATCCATGCAGTCAAGTGGACACCGGACGCAGGAGAGCCCGTCGCCGTCATGCAGCTGGTCCACGGCATGATCGAGTACATCGAGCGCTACGAGGAGTTTGCGGAGTATCTGGCGGGCAAAGGCTTCGTGGTCATGGGGCACGATCACATCGGCCACGGGGATTCCGTGGAGAGCCCGGCCGACTGGGGGATCTTCCACACCAAGACCCCGGCCGCCACGCTGGTGGAGGACATGTACACCAACTACTGCCTCATCCGGGAGCAGTATCCGGGCCTGCCGCACTTCATCCTGGGCCACAGCATGGGGTCGTATCTGCTGCGGATGTTCCTGTGTGAGAAGGCCGACGGCATCAAAGACTGCGCCGGCGCCATCGTCATGGGCACGGGCTCCGTTCCGGACGGGACGTCCAAGATGGGCCTGACGCTCATCAGACTGATCGAAAAGTTCAAGGGGCCGGATCACAAGAGCGGTCTGATGCCCAAGCTCTCGTTCGGCGGCAAGGCGTACAAGGGGTACAACATGGACGGTTCGGACCCGGCCAACAGCTGGCTGTCCAAGAACCTGGACAGCGTGACCAAATACTATCACGACCCCAAGGACACGTTCGCGTTCTCGCTCAACGGCTACCGCATCCTCATGGAGAGCACGTCCTACGACAACCAGCCGGAAAACCTGGCGAAGATGAACAAGGCCCTGCCGGTGCTGATCGTCTCGGGCGCCGAGGACCCGGTGGGCGACCGCAGCGCGGGCGTGAAGAAGGTGTATGAAGAGTTCCTGCAGGCCGGCATGCGGGATGTCATCTGCAAACTGTACGAGGGAGACCGGCACGAGATCCTGCAGGAGACGGACCGGCAGCAG
>CAMJGH010000005.1 GCA_946405185.1 uncultured Lachnospiraceae bacterium | reverse complement strand
CGGGTCGGCTCCGGGGCGGGCGGCATCCGGCAAAAAAGCGGGCGTCGCTCACAGGCGCCGGGGAAGGAAATGCCGGTGCCCTCAGCGGTTTTCTGTCCGCTGGGATGGTTGGTTAGCCCGAAAGGAGAACGAGCAAGATGAGAGACTGGCCCGAGAAGAAACTGGGCTTTGGCCTGATGCGTCTGCCGAAGCTGGCAGACGGAAACTTTGACATGGAGCAGGTATGTCAGATGGCGGATGCCTTCCTGGCAAACGGCTTCACCTATTTTGATACGGCCTTCGTGTACGAAGGTTCCGAGGAAGCCTTCCGCAAGGCGGTCGTCGAGCGCCATCCGCGCGAAAGCTTCACCATCGCTTCCAAACTGGCCGGCTGGCGCCTGAAAGAGGGCTTCGGTCCGGAAGAGATGCTGGCCGAGACCATGAGCCGCATGGGTGTCGACTACATCGACTACTACCTGCTGCACAGCCTGCAGGAGAGCCATGGCACCATCTATGAGGACTACGGGTGCTGGGAGTTCATCAACCGTAAGAAGGAAGAGGGCGTCCTGAAGCACATCGGCTTCTCCTTCCATGGGTCTCCGGAGTATCTGGAACAGCTGCTGCAGCTTCACCCGGAGGTGGAGTTCGTGCAGCTGCAGATCAACTACGCCGACTGGGACAATGCCTCCATCTGCTCCCGCCGCAACTACGAGATCTGCGAGAAGTACGGCAAGTCCGTCATCGTCATGGAGCCGGTGAAGGGCGGCCTGCTGGCCAACGTCATCCCCGAAGCCCGCAAAGTGTTCGATGAGGCGGATCCGAACGCCTCCAGCGCGTCGTTCGCCCTGCGCTACGCCGCATCGCTGCCGGCCGTCAAGGTGGTGCTTTCCGGCATGAGCCTGATGAGCCAGATGGAAGACAACCTGAACATCTTCGCGGACTTCAAGCCGCTTTCGGACACCGAGAAGGAGATCGTCAACCGCGCAGCCAATGTGATCCTGTCCTCCAAGACCGTGCCGTGCACGTCCTGCCGGTACTGTGTGGACGGCTGCCCGATGGGCATCGTCATCCCGCGGGTGTTCACCTTCTACAACATGCTGCAGTCCTTCGGCGAGCATGTCCGCCCGCACAGCCTTTACAAAGAGCTGGTGGAAGGCGGTGCCGGGCGTGCGGCCGACTGCATCCAGTGCGGTCAGTGCGAGGGTGTCTGCCCGCAGCACATCTCCATCATCGAAAAGCTCCAGGACGCTTCGGCGGTGCTGGACGTATAACGCTGTCACGTGAAGACCGGCCGGCCCGAGAGCCGGCCGGCACTTTTTAAGCGGCCGAAAGGAGACACAGCCATGAAGATCGCCATCATCGGCGCCGGGGCCATGGGCCTCATCTACGGCGCTCATCTGTCCACGAAACACGACGTCACCATGGTGTGCACGTCGGAGGAGAAGGCGGAACTGATCCGCCGCGAGGGCATCGTCATCACGCGCGACGGCGCGGATACCGTTTACCGCCCGACCGCCATCTGCGGCGGCACGGGAACGGAAGCTTTCGAGACGGTCATCCTGTTCACGAAGGCGCTGCAGGCGCGGGCGGCGCTTTCGGAAAACCGAGCGCTCATCGGGCCGGACACGACGCTCGTCTGTCTGATGAACGGTTCCGGTCACGAGGAACTGCTCTCGGAATTCGCGCCGCTCACCCACGTGGTCATCGGCACCACGATGACCGGCGGCACGCGCTTGGCCGGCAACCACGTGCGTGAGGGCGGGTCGATGCTCACCAACATCGGTATGGTGGTGCCGGACGAAGAGGGACGCCTGCCCGGTCTGTGCGAGGCATTTGCGGAGAGCGGCTTTGATGCCCACATCTACGACAACATCCGGCAGCTGATCTGGAACAAGCTGTTTGTCAATTCGTGCTCGAGCACCGTGACGGGTGTCCTGAAGTGCGAGGGGCGCTTTCTGGGCAAGGATGACCACGCCTTCGCGCTGGTGCGCATGCTGCTGCATGAAGCCGTGGCGGTGGCGCACGCGCTGGGCCTGGAAGCCGACGAGGAGAAGCTGGCCGAGATGATGCGCGCCAACAACCGGAGGAGCCCGAAGGGCGGCATGACCTCCATCTGCGTGGACATGCGCAGCGGCGTGAAGACCGAGGTGGAGACCATCGCCGGGTCGGTGGTGCGCGCCGGGCACAGGACGGGCGTGCCGGTGCCCTGCCACGAGTTCATCGTGGAGCTGGTGCACGCCATGGAAGATCTGGCTGAAGAGGAAGACTGACCTGCAAGAAGCCGCCCGCGGGGCGGCAGGAGAACCGCTATGAGACCGCTGTCAGACCGCACGGCACACTTTACGGATTCCGTCATCCGCCGGATGACGCGCATTTCCGCCCGCTACGGAGCCATCAACCTGTCCCAGGGCTTCCCGGATTTTGAGCCGCCGAAGGCCATTCTGGACCGCCTGTCGGAGGTTTCGGGTGAGGACGTCCACCAGTATTCCATCACGTGGGGCGCCAGAAACCTGCGCGAGGCGCTGGCCGCCAAACAGTCCCGGCTGATGGGCTTTGCCATCGACCCGGAATCGGAACTGGTCATCACCTGCGGCAGCACCGAAGCCATGATGGCCGCCATGATGACGGTGGCCAATCCCGGCGACCGGGTGGCCATCTTCTCGCCGTTCTACGAGAACTACGGCGCGGACACCATCCTGTCCGGGGCCGAGCCGGTGTACATCCCGCTGGTGCCGCCGGCGTATGATTTTGACCCGGAGCTGTTGGAGAATGCTTTCCGGCAGGGCGCCAAGGCACTGGTGCTCTGCAACCCGAGCAACCCCTGCGGCAAGGTGTTCACCAAAGAAGAACTGACCATCATCGCGGACATCGTGAAGCGGTATGATGCGTACGTGATCACCGATGAAGTGTACGAGCACATCGTCTACGCGCCGCACGTGCACACCTACATCGCTGCGCTGCCGGGCATGCGGGAGCGGACCATCTGCTGCGGGTCGCTCTCGAAGACGTATTCCATCACCGGGTGGCGGCTGGGCTACACCATCGCGCCGCCCGAGATCACCGACCGCATCCGCAAGGTGCACGATTTCCTCACCGTGGGCGCCGCGGCGCCGCTGCAGGAGGCCGTCATCCCCGGGCTTCTGTTCGGGCAGGACTACTACGATGAGCTGCTGGCGCTCTATACGCACAAGCGTGATCTATTCTGTGCGGGGCTGGATGCGGCGGGCATCACGCACAACATCCCGCAGGGCGCCTACTACGTGATGGCGGACATCACGGAGTTCGGGTATGAGAGTGATCTGGCCTTCTGCGAGGATCTGGCGAGAGTCGTGGGCGTGGGCGCGGTGCCGGGTTCAAGCTTCTTCAAGGAGCCCGTGAACCACCTGATCCGCTTCCACTTTGCCAAGAAGGATGAAACGCTTCAGGCAGCGCTGGACCGCCTGGCGGACATTAAAAAACTGAAACGCTGAACTGAAAGCGGATCACGAAGAGGACCGTGCCCGCTTTTTGCAGGGGTGAAAAAACGGCCGTCCGGTTTCCCGGGCGGCCGTTCGCGATCTGCTGTTTTTGGTTACCGGAGGTCTTCGATGATCTCCATGATGGCTTCGATGTCGGCCTTGTCGATGATGGCCATGACATCCAGCGCGTTGCCGGGGGCTTCGATCTTGGCGGAGCCTTCGGTCAGCGTGAACTCGATGGAGGCGGAACCTTCTTCCTTGGTCTTCATCTCGATCTCGCAGGCAGCCACGCGCTTGCCCTTGCCGCCGGTCAGCGTGTAGGTGCCGCTGATGGTGGCCTTGCGGTCCTTCATGTTGTCGGCAAAATCATCGAGACCGTCCTGCGCATCTTCCAGAGCGGATTCGATGTCTTTCTTGACACCCTTATCGGTCATGGTGTCGTAGGCGTCTTCGAGCTGGTCGTCGAAGTCATCGGCGATGCCGTAGTCCAGATACTCGTCAACCTTCTCCAGCACCTTCTTGACATTGCCGGGGAGCACGGACTCGTGCACGCCCCAGTCGGCGATGGTGCCCCAGGCATCCCACAGATCATCCACCTGGTCCAGCAGGTAGTCGAACACCGGCTCCATGATGTCTTCCACGTTGTCGTCGTTCAGCTCCCACTCGTAGGAACCGGCCTTCTTGTCCACCGTGACAAATTCCTTGTCGGCTTCTTCGGCGGTCTTGACCATGCCCACCAGGGCGTTTTCAAACTTGGCGATGGCAGCCTTGGCATCCTTGCTGAGCGCACCCAGTTCCACCTTGACGCCGGTGGCCTTCAGCAGTTCCGGAACGGTGATGCCGGCGGCTTCTTCGATGTCTTCGATGGTGGCGCGGATCTCATCCACATCGTCCGCGTATTCATCCATGTCATCGATGACTTCTTCCATGTCATCGTAGTAGGAATTGGTGCCGTACATGTACAGCGCGATGAGCGTGTCCAGGTCATCCAGCTTGGCGTCCGCGCAGGCTTCCTTGGCGTCTTCGTAGTCGTCACGGCCTTCCGAAGAGAAGAGGAGCCCGAAGACGACGTCCTGCAGGTTGTCGCCGTAGATCTTGATGATGGGCGAGAAGTCGATATAGAGGAAACCGCCGGTCTTGGTGACGGTCACAAGGCTCCCCTTGGCGGAGAGCAGGGCCTGCAGCACGGCAGCTTCCATGCCATACCCGACCTCAGCGGAGGCGTTCTTGTCCTTCTTGAGCGAGAACTCCAGGCTGAAGTCGTAGTCGCCGCGGTCGATGGCGCCGGAGAAGGCAATGCCGGTGATCGGAGAACCGCTCATCTGCGGAATGTCCTTAAAGCTGATCTCGCCTTCGAACGTGGCTTTGTCGATGGCGATGGTGTTTTCGATCGCCCCGGAGAGAGTCGTGGCCTTGCCGCCGCCGCAACCGGCGGTGAGGACCATGACCAGCACCAGCAGCAGGGCGGTCAGGCGAAGATGTGTTTTTTTCATGGATATCCTCCTTTTATATACCGGACGGCGGATGATGCCACCCATATACACGGATGATGCCGTCCGGATGCTTACATTAATCGAGTATACACGACAGGTGAGAAGATGAAAAGAGAAAAAACAAAAAACCTTGCATGTTGGCGCTGATCGGTTATACGGTTTACAGCTGCCTGCTGTTTGCGGTATGATTGGTGTCGGTGGTCACCGGCTGGGGCCGGATCTGCGAAGGAGAAAACAGGAAACCGGAGAAGAGATAATGGTCATACGCAAAGCAACCCCCGCCGATCTGCCGGCGCTCATGGACATCTATGCCCGCGCCCGGCGCTTCATGGCGGAGCACGGCAACCCCAACCAGTGGAAAAACGTCCACCCGCCGGTATCGGAGGTGGAAGAAGGCATCGCCGATGGCACGCAGTACGTCTGCTGTGAGGGCGAGGCGATCGCCGCCACCTTCTTTTACGACGAGTTTGCTGATCCCACCTACGCCGTCATCCGCAACGGCGCGTGGCTTTCGGAGGCACCCTACGGCGTGGTGCACCGCATCGCGTCGGCCGGCACCGTCAAAGGCGCCGGGCGGTTCTGCCTGCAGTGGGCGTACGAACAGTGCGGGCACGTGCGCATCGACACGCACGAGGACAACTACGTGATGCAAAACCTCTTAAAAAGCCTGGGCTTTGCGCGCACCGGCATCATCGCCACACACGACGGGACGGACCGCATCGCGTTTGAAAAGTGCTGAAGGCACCGGAAGGTGATCGAATTCATTAAAAAGCATTGAGGAGGCAGTCATGGCCTACCACCACATTCCCTACGAAGAACTGAAGGCTTTCTGCGAACGCGTTTTTACCGGCTACGGCTTTACGCCGGAGGATGCCGGAAAGATCACGGACGTGCTGCTGGCAGCGGATCTGTACGGCATCGAGTCGCACGGCGTGCAGCGCCTCATCCGCTACCACCAGGAGTTTCTGTGGGGGTATGTGAAGCTGGGCGCGGTGCCGGAGATCGTCAAGGAGACGCCGGTCTCCGCCACGGTGGACGGGCACGACATGGCCGGGCAGACGCTGGGCATCTGGTGCATGGAAAAGGCCATCGAGAAGGCGAAGCAGTCCGGCATCGGCATGGTGGCCGTCAGGAACTGCAACCATTTCGGCATTGCCGGGTACTACGCGCGCATGGCCATGGAGCAGGGGCTTTTGGGCGTGGCCATGACCAACGCCGAAGCCATCATGGTGCCCACGTTCGGCGCGCAGGCCATGGTGGGAACCAACCCCATCGCGGTGGCCATGCCGGCGGATCCGGTGCCGTTCGCGTTCGACTCCGCCACCACGGTGGTGCCGCGCGGCAAGCTGGAGGTCTTCGCCAAGCGCGAGGGCGCCATCCCGGACGGCTGGGCCATCGACGAGGAAGGCAACCCCTGCACGGACGCCCCGCGCGTGCTGCACAACATCATCAACTGCGTGGGCGGCGGCATCCTGCCGCTCGGCGGCGCGGGCGAGCAGACGTCCGGCTACAAGGGGTACGGGTTCGGCGTGATCGTGGATCTGTTTACGGCCATGCTTTCCGGCGGCCTCACGTCCAACTACATCTACCGCACCGAAGGGCGGGCGGATATCAGCCAGTTCTACATGGCCATCGATCCGGGGCTCTTTGGCGACCCGCAGGAGATCAAAGACCACTTCTCGTTCTTCCTGCAGCAACTGCGGGATTCCCGCAAGGCCAAGGGTCAGGAGCGCATCTACACGCACGGCGAGAAGGCGCAGATGAACAAAGAACGGGCGCTGCGCGAGGGCATCCTGGTCAACGACAAGACCTACGGGGAGATGAAGATGATCGCGGAGTACTGCAACTGCGCAGACGCCTTGCCGGCTCTTACGGACTGACGCGCGGTTTGACATCGCTCATGAAACACCGTATACTGTGGCAGGGGCAAATAGCCCCTGCTTTCTCTTTATTAAGAGAAGCCGGACAGGAGGCAGGTGCCGGGGGAAGCGTGCGCTTCGGCCCCGGTGAAAAGGGAAACAGGTGCAAATCCTGTACGAACCCGTCACTGTATCGTGGGAGCGGATGGCCACATTCCGCGCCGGACCACCACGGCGCGGAGGAAACGTCACTGGGCAACCGGGAAGACGGCTGTCTGCATCGATCACCAAGCCAGGAGACCTGCCTGTCTCCGATGCCTTTGCCATGGCCACGGGTAACTGGTCCGCACGGGTGTCCGGCCAACTACACCCGCAAAGGGTACAAGGAGGTTCTGCATGAAGAACAAGAAACTGATCGGAGGGATCGTCGCACTGGTGGTGGTCATTGCGGCGCTCATTGTGGTGTGGAAGGTGGCTTCCCCCAAGCCGGAGACCGGCACCAAGGCGTACACCATCGTGGTGGCGGACCAGGAGGGCAAGGAGACGAAGTACACCGGCAAGACCGACGCGGAATACCTGCACGGTCTGATGGACGAACTGGCCAAAAAGGACAAGACGTTCACGTTTGACGGCGAGGATTCGGATTACGGCTTTACCGTCATGAAGGTCAACGGCATCGAGGCCGACTTCAACAACGGCGGTGCCTACTGGGCCATCTACGTGAACGGCGAGTACGGCAACTACGGCGTGGACGAGCAGCCGGTGGCAGATGGCGATGAATTCAAGTTTGCCTACGAAGTCTTCAAGTAACGCCCCGCGCTTTACCGCCAAAGACATTGCGGTGATGGCCATGATGCTGGCCATCGTGGAGGCGGCCAAAAGGCTGCTGGATTCCGTGCCCAACGTGGAGATGGTGACGCTCCTGTTCGTGGTCTTCGTGCTGACCTACGGGCTGCGGACGCTCATCGTGGCGCTGGCGTTCATCGCCGTGGAGATCTGCTACTGGGGCGTGCACGTGTGGGTCATCATGTACCTGTACGTGTGGCCGCTTTTGATCCTCATCGCGTATAAGATGGGGCGGGAGCATCCGCCGTGGGCCTACGCCATCCTGACGGGCTTTTACGGGCTGTTCTTCGGGTTGCTGTGCAGTCCGGTGTATCTGTTCATGGGGGGCTTCAACACCGCCTTTTCCTGGTGGGTGGCCGGCATCCCCTACGACATCCTGCACGGCATCAGCAACTTCATCCTGTGCATCGCGCTGTTTAAGCCGCTGATGTTTGCGGCAGACAAGGCGTTTTCCTTTATCCGGAACGCCAGGTGACAGCGCACAGAAAAGGGAGCCGGGCTTCGCGTGAAGCCCGGCTCCCGGTTTACCTGATTCAATCCGCCGTATATTTTGTGCCTCTGCCCTTCCCCAGAACACGAATATATCCTGCTTTGGCAAGGCTGTTAAGGATCAAAACCGTTTTTGATCTTCCGAATCCCGTGGCTTCTGCAACCATGGAACTTGATAACAGTTTGCCTTTCAGAAGAGAGAATACTTTGTTTTCATCAGCCTTCCATAGTTGCTTTCGGACGTAAAATCGGACGAAAATTTTACGTCCGATTTTACGACCGGTTCTGGCTTTGCAAAAACGGTTGGCAGTATATCATCTGCCGTGGAAAAAGGGGAAACAAAGAAAAACTGACACGAAACGGATGTTGGGGTTATTTTACACCCCCATTGTTTCCATCTCATTCTGAATGCTGGCATGCCGTTTATGATTGTTTTGGCTGTCATCACCCCCATGTACGTAGAAATGACATGCTGTGTTGGATGAAAAGAACAGACAAAGAGATGCGCGATTATTCTGAAAAAAATGTAATAATATGCAGTTCAACGTTGCGGAAGCGGTTGATTCCCAATTAGGATGAAGGGCGGTCACTATAAACGAAGGGGTAAGTCAATGTCTCAGCCGTATCTTCCAGGACTCGCAGATCCACGATATGCCCAGTAAGCCGATAATACCAATTGATGTGTGGAGATAGAACAGGAATCCATTCTTCAGAATAAAGGATTCCTCTTGTAACAGGTGTACTTTGGAGTATGTCATCCTCGTTGAAGGTTTCTTCAAAAAAGGTTGGGTATTGTTTTAGAATGGAAAGAATAGTGGCTGGATTGAAGAGCGTATTCCACCGAGAGTAATCAGGCTATATGAGTGCCAGAAGTTATGTCTGGTAAATAGAAATCCATCAAAATATGAGGAAACAGCGGTAACAAGTAATCCCGGATGGGTGTCCACATGCTCTGTGTCACTAGTGTTGCATACTTCAAGATAAACAATGTCCCCGCTCCAGTATTTAAGAAAAAGTTTCCCTTTGGTTTTTTTGAAGGAAGAGTCACATCGAAGTTACGGTACATTTTCCCCCGTTTTCGTAGAATGAAGAAAGAGTGCAGGGAAGATGATAGTAGGAACCATTCAGCACAAATTCAGGACAGTTAGGATCATCATGGAGTAGTTGGCGTATTCTGGGGTTTCTGCATACTTGATATAGTGAGGCATGAACAAGAAACAAAATACACAAAAAATAATTAGTACAAACCACCAATGAGATCTCAGGAATCTTTTCGTTGTCCAGGAATCCTAAGTATTCCTATTCTGATAGACAAGCATATGTTCTATAAAAACACCATTGCCTGTTTCGGCTGTACTTCTTTTCCAACACTACTTACATTCTAACAAGTATGAATGAAAATGTAAAGGCTTAAGTGTATCCGGTCGAATCTATTCGCTTTCATATATTATCACTTGCAAGAAATCTTCTTGAAACCGGCATACGATCTATGCCGGTTTACATGCCACTTTGCGGGACATGAGGCATGCTGTGGCGTATGCTGATGACACAGAAAGCAGATATACCTATGGTCTGGGAAGGAGGGCAGAGATGGCTGACAACAGAAGACCGTTCAATAAAGATACCATTCTGCACACCTCCCGGAGGATTCAGGAGGCACGGATGAAGGCCGGTTGGAGGGCTATTGATACTGCGTACGAGTTGGGTATCAGCGCGGATCAGTATTCGAGGATTGAAAGGGGAGTTACCCCATGTTCCCTGAAGTATCTTTATCAGCTATGCCAATTGTTTGATGTCAGCGCGGATGAGATCTTATTCGGCGAATCGGAACTTTGTTTGGCTGGTGAACTTGGACGGCTATACGAATCGCTGACATTTCCGGAAAAAAGAATGGCGATACGCCTGTTGAAAGCGGCTTTTCAGCCGGAAGAAGTTCGGGTAAAATAAACCCGTCAGCATGGAATTCAGATAAAGGAGGACCGGCGGTGAACCTGTCAGAGGTAATGAAAGCATTATATAACACAGAATCGGGCTGTCAGATTCTTCGGAACACAGAGTTTTTGCCGGCTTATGGGTCAACCGGATTCCCCAGAAGGCAGGAGGTGATCCGGCGCTTTTTTCCGGAAGCGTTTTGGGCGAAGGGCAGTGAAATGAGAGAGTATCTTCTGCCGGAGAAGAATCGGAAAACAGCTATGGAAAAGGTATTTAACCGGTTTCAGGCACCTGGATATACGCATCAGCTTGCTGAGGCGTTTCACCGGCAAGTGATGAATCTTTCAGGGACGGCGCTTCCTTTATTCGTGGTATCGTTTCGTTCTTTCCTGCAGGAGAGCCATTATCAGCCGATAGTCTTTTCGACGGTTATGGGAAGTGCCGTATCACGATGGTGTGAGGAAGAGGAAAAGGTGATCCCTTCTTCGGAAAAAGAGGTTTTCTTTTCGATGCTCCATTCCCTGCTTTCCGGCGTTGGATCTTCTGAAAACCGGATTATACGGCATGCTACCGCCTTGATGCATTTATTTCTTTTTGCGGTTTTAGGAGAAGAGTATCTGAAAGAAAAGGAGTTTGTGAATTTCTCACCGGATCCTGGCATTCCTGTGGCTATACTGACTAATACTCCGATAGAGCTTGGACGCAATCATATTCGCAGGCCGGATTATATTGAAAAGATAGACGAAGCGTTAGAAGAGCATCATGTTGTGGTATTGTATGGCTTGGACGGAATCGGGAAAAGCCGTCTGGCAGCTGAGTATGCCAGGAAGCACAGAATGAGGCAGAAACGCGTAATATACACGGAATACGCCGATAGCTTTTATGAGACTGTGCGCAGGATCCCGGTTATGGTCCCGCTGCCTCCGAGAGGTTCGAAAAAGGACGTTTCTTATCTGGCCAGACTGCAGGCTTTGAGGCAGTTGGGGGAAGAAGACCTGTTGGTTATCGTCCATGTTGGAAACGGAACAGTTCCGTTTGTCAGACTTTTGCGGGAAGAGGCTTTCCGGGAACTGGAGCGTTTGTCATGCCGCATTCTTCTGACAACCAGTCGGTTTGATGCTGCGGAAACAAATGTGATGACATTGGCGGTGGAACCTCCGGATGAAGAAGTCCTTCTGCGGTTCATGAATCGGTTTTACGAGTGGGAACCGGAAGAGGAAGCGGCGCTGCGTTTCCTCTTGAAATGGTTTGATCACCATACGCAGCTGGCGGAGCTGACAGCGAAAACATTAGCTGCTTCCGTGGGAAGAATAACAGCAGAACGATTGGTGGAACAGATGACGGGCGAGATTGCGGGAGATGACGGGTATCCATGTATTGCCGGTCGTTACCGTGACCGGGCAGATGAAACCACTCTTTTGCGCATATATCGACAACTATATGATGTATCGGTACTTCCTTGTGAGTACCGGCAGGTGATGGCCTGGCTATCGATCCTTCCGGCTGAGGGCTGTCAAGAAGAACTGTTTTCTGGTTTGCTCGCAGAAGCAGAGCAAAGAAATGCCTTGTTGGAACTGATACGGCGCGGCTGGGTAAAACGGCGCAGTCGCAGGCGTCTGGTCCTGGCACCGACACTGCGCCGGGCGTCCTGGGACCGCCTTTACGACATACAGCAGGATGACCCGGCAGCTGCGGAAGAATTCCTGAACCGGCTGTTGGAAGAAGCGCAGATCCATAAGTACCCGGATACCGGGAAGCTTACGGCTTATCAGGAGATGATCCGCATGGTTTGTGAGACACCGGGTTGGGTTCGAAGAACGGATGAAGTGCTTCTGGCGAAGCTGATGGAACGATTTGGTCAGTTGGGCGGATATACGGGAGACATTCAGGGGATGCGGACGTATGAAAAGCGATGTATTGCCATCCGTGAAAAACACTGTCCGCAAAGCAGGGAACTGGCGCATGCGTATAATAATCTGGCACTGTCCTGCAACACCTACGGTGAGTATGAAACTGCACTGGCTTATAGCGACAAAGCGCTCGCGATGTACCGAAAGTGCGTCCCGCTTTCTGATCCTGAGATGCTGGCAGCACGCAATAATCATGCGTACATTCTTTTGTCGGCCGGACAAGAACCCCTCGCGCTTTGGGAAGCTTTGCAGGTGCTGGCTTTAAGGGAAGAGTTCCAAAAGGATACGGAACCGGTGCTGCACAGCTATCTGGATGTGGCGGATATCTGGTACGCGTTAGGTGAAGCCCGAAAAGCCCACGATATGCTGGTGCAGACAGTGTTGCCAGCTATGAAGTATGTATTGGGAAAAAGACCTCATCTGCTGAAAGCCAGTGCTTACATCCTCCTGGCTCAAACAAAACTCGAATTGGGCTTTGACGCATCAGAAACAGTCAGACAGATGGATGAAGAGTTGGGAAGAAATAAAGAGATTCCTTCCGGAAACACCGTACTGCTGAGAAGAAACTACGTATATGCCCAATACGAAGAAAACCAAGGATACTATCAGGAAGCCGTGCGACTGTACCGCCGGGTCCTGGAACAGATGCGTGAAAATGGCCTGGAAAAAAACAGGCTTTACCAGAAAGCTGAAGAGCGTCGGAGACTGATCCTGGGATGGCAGTAAGCAACAGATGAATGGATTCATAGTGTGTGGACTTATCATGCCGGCCCGGGGTTGAAATGTGTCATACCATGACGGGTATCCTCTGCCAAAATGCTGTAAACTGCAGATGGTCGGAAGAACATTGCAGTAATCTTTCGTAGAAGACAACAAAGCAGAGGAGGAAGGGAGATGTTTGAACAGATCATCGCGGAAGCGGTCAAAGAAGGCTTATGGGCATTACTGTTTGTCTGCCTGCTCATGTATGTGATCCGGAGCGCTAAAGAACAGCAGGAAAGGCAGGAACAGCGGGAGGATCATTACCAGACATTGATTGAGTCAATGTTGGAGAGTCTGTCAGCGGTGGAGTCGATCCGGGCGACGGTAAAGGAACTTTACAAAGAGTTCCGTGATTACTGTGAGAAAAAGACGAATTCCGGAAAGAAACGGAAAACGACCGGCGGCACATCATCTGCCGTGGAAAAAGGGGAAACAAAGAAAGACTGATACGAAACGGATATGGGGCGGCTGCGGCCGCCCCGGTTTATTGTAATGTGAATACTGAGTTGTGGTATGAGTTGACTGACCATTTAAGGGGCTCAATGGAGCCAGTCGATAGAGAAGGTCCCGTCACCATTGTCAAAAATGCCAAAGAAAAAATAATAACCTTGGCTCATATCATGGAGATCAGGCTCAGTACAGGCGAAAAAAACGTAACTGTAATCGGGAAGGCAGGCGTTCAATACGGCTGCGTTGCTTAGCGGGAAGTTACTCTTAGTAATTACCGCTTTCTGTTCGTTGTAAATAACCATAAAACGAGAGAAGTGTTCTTCCACGGTGATGTCAGGCCGGTATAACCGAAATAAACCATCATCGAAAACCAATACAGGTTTGCCGGCTCCGAAGACATCCCCCTGAGCAGTGGAATCCGCAGAAAAGGCATCCTGTAAATCGGAGGATGACCACAAACTGTCAGGTTCATCATAAAAGGAGAAAGACGTTTCTGAGGGATTTCCCAGACGGCTTTCTGAACGGCCATAATCCATGTTTTCGTTCATCGATATATGGTGAAACTGAGGAATCGGTTTATCAATGGGAGAATTATAATAAAAAAGATCGCACGAAAGCCATAGAAAACGTTCTTCTCCCGTTTTATCTTCCCAACGTATAATGAAGATGTTGCCAGTATCGATGCTGCCGCTCGTGTCATAAGCAAGGTGTTTGTTATCGGACTGTTCATTGCTATGGAGTGTCAAAACCCCCCGCGAAGCGTCAAAGCATGGATTGCCGTTGTCGTAGTTCTTTTCATATATGCTGCGGATAGCAAAAATCGTGTATTCTCCGGAGAATTCCGCTATAAGAAACTGAGCAGTCGACTTCGTCTGGATAGTGTATAAATAGATGGTTCCTACAGACGGAGCGGGTTCGTGATCCAAGCCGACAGACGAAAATGGATTCAAAGAAGCCGGAAGTTCGTGAATCAGCATGAGTCCTTTGGGATCGGGGACTGCTGGGATCCCTTCGTCACGATAGTTCCAGATGGGGATGCTATTCTGATCGAGGATATCCAATATTTGTGTGTACTCTTCTTTTAGCCAGGGGAATGCTTTGAAGTCGTCTTCTTCAGCTTTCACTGGCTGAATTGTTGTACCTCCTCCCGATACAATAAGAAAGCCGGGAGCGTCTTCCCAAATATTATTATTTTTCCATTTTTCAAACAGTGCAGCTTTTTCTTCAGATCTCCAGACTGAGGAATAGCGTGCCTGTTGATGCAAATAATCAAACCACTCCCGAGTATATAGAAACTCGCTGAAAACAGTTGAATCCAACGAGTAGACCGTACGATTCTCCGATATTGTTTCAGCAGAGCTCTGTGAATCGGATTCGTTCAGCAGATCGATCTTGCCTGAGAAATCAGCTTGTGAAGAATGATCTGATGAAGACATACAGGGAGAATGATCAGTCTGACTAAAGGCCGTTTCGCTTTTGGTTTCACGGAAAGCGGTCCCCAGTGTACTACAGGCGCAGAAGGAGAGAAACGCTATGAATAGCCATATGAGAAAACGGGTTCCTTTCATGGAAATCTCCTTTTCAATCGGGTGCCTGATACAAAACAATTATACAGCAGGGCTCAATAAAAGGAAAGTCTTGTATGAGATGTCGAAAAACTGTGAAAGATCGGCATATTATGCCGAGAAGCAAGCTTTTTTCTCTGTTAGGATTCAGATGACCGGAAGAACTGCGCAGAACGGACGGTTAAATAAACATTTACGATGGTATTTCCAAAAAAAGGAGGAGAAGGAAATGACAGGTTATGAAGTAGCACAGAATGCCTTGAAGAACTGGCATAAATATGGTTATGTATATGGTTTTAAGGGACAGGTTGCAACATCGGAAAAGGTGGAAGCAATGATTTCGACATATGGTGAAAGTCATTTCTCGGATACACTTTTGCAAAGTTATGCCAGAAAAAACGTAGGGCGAGCATGTGTGGACTGTTCGGGATTTGTGTCAATCTGTACAGGAAAAGGTGTGATGTCTGCCCGAACATTTTATAATAATGCTATAGAGGTACATCCGTATTCTGCAACTACCATGGCGAATGCGCCATTGGGGGCCGCCGTGTATAAATCTGGGCACATCGGCATCTATATTGGTACAGGACGCATCGTTGAGGCCAGGAATGAATTCCATGGTGTGATGATCACACGTGTTGCTGACAGGGATTTCACACATTGGTTTTTGATCAATGGAATTGATTACAGCGATTCCTATCAGAACTTGCTCAGTGTACAACCGGATTACCAGACGTATATGACAAATGAGACATTTTGTGACTTTGTCAATAATGTGATGTGGCATGAAACATGCACAGGAGATTATTCACGTTATGCATTATGTATGGAAGTGCTGCAATGTGCTTTCGATAATATCCGCGAGTCGATGATTGTTAATCCGTCGTGGACATTGGAAACGGCAGTCAGTACTGTTCATACTAGAGATTTTGACGGTGTTCCAGAATTGAATAGGGAAAATACGGGATTGCCAGATAATGACCCTGACAAAGGATTAAGATTAGCAGATTACGCATTTGAAGATTTCTTTAAATATGGAATTCGTGCGTTTGACGAACTAGGGGTCGCTCATTACTGTACAGATGGGAATTTTTACAGATATGGAGGGGAAGTGTCAAACCCCGAGAGATATATCTATTATGAAGGATTTATTAATGATGCCGGATATATGAATTCTGCCTTTGGAACGAGTGGCTGCCAGTTTTGTATGCCTTCTGAACATTATCCACATTTTTATTGGCTTTCGGGGACGGAAAGCGCTCAAGTTTTTTATACAGAATGGCAGGCTCGCATTCGTGTGGATTATGTGAATTATTTCCATAGTCTGCACGATGATGATCCTATCGGGCTGCTGAAGTGCGGTGATGTTATTATGATCAATGGGGAAGCGCAGGATTATTATCGTTTTCGGGATACGGATGGCTTTGATGCCTTTGTGCTGAAAGAAGCTGTGACGGAAGTGCTTGGAGAGACGATCCGTTTTCGAAAGAAGTTTTTTAAACCTTCGCTGAATGCCCCCTTTGTGACGTTTCCCGGAGGCAATACGTATGTTACGCCGCACCTGACGCATCTGGAGGCTGGTTCGGCTGCGGAAATGCTTAGTGTATGGCCGGCGGAAGACGGTTCAACCTGGTTTAAAGTGCGGGCACTGGGTGTATATACCGGTTATGTGGCGGCATCCGCAGGTTCCGTGATTGATGAACCGGATGAGGATTCCTGGGAGGGCATGGCTGTAGCCCCGACTGCCCATGTAAACGTCCGCAGCGGTGCCGGAACGACTTATCCGACCATTGATGGTTGTCCCATGGTGGATGTAGGTACCTTCGTGACGGTGATCGCCACGATCCGTGGAGCGGATGATCACGACTGGTACTATGTTGAATTGCCGGGCTCGTATTTTGGCTACATGCGCTCCGATTTTGTCGTCTATAACGGGGTGGAGAATGAATCTGCCTGGATTGGAACCGTGAACGGTGCCAATGGCCATGTCAATATCCGGACCGGCCCAGGGACTGCATATGCACAGCATTCAGCGGTTCCGTCTCTGGCAAACGGAACAGAGGTAACGGTTATCGCTCGGCAGACGGGAACGGATAGCCACGTCTGGTATCAGGTTAAGATCGATGCCACTTATGGTGGCTTTATCCGGTCAGATCTGGTCATCCGTGAGGCGCCGGAAGGTCAGGCCCTTTATACAGCGATCGTCAATAGTGTAAATGGCTATGTCAATGTCCGCAGTGGGCCAGGGACATCGTATGGAATAGTCGCGACGGTGACACCGCTGTACAACGGTACGTCTGTTGAGGTGATGGGCAGTGTGGCTGGAGCAGACGGACATACCTGGAATACGGTGCGTATTTACGGCAACTATACAGGATACATTCGTTCGGATCTGTTGGTACAGAATGTGACTAACCACTACGCACAGTGGATAGGATACGCGCAGAGTGTCAACGGTTACGTAAATGTCCGCAGCGGTCCGGGAACCGGATATGCCTTGATTTCCGGCCGTTCTCAACTTCAGAACGGAGAGCAGGTGAGGGTAACGGGTGTGACCACCGGAGTGGACGGGTATCTGTGGTATCGGGTGCTCATCCTGGATCTCTATGAAGGTTATATCCGAAGTGATCTGATCCGTGCAGTGCAGACGGTTACTGTAACGGAGGAGTTTGTGTCGTTTGCGGCAAGCATCTATTCTGTAAATGGCTATGTAAATGTGCGGACTGGTCCGGGAACGAATTATTCACAGGCATCTGCTCATCCGACACTGACAAATGGCACCGTGGTTACGGTGATCGGGCAGACAGATGGACAGGATGGGCATGTGTGGTATGGCATCCGAATGGCGGATAGTACGACCGGCTATGTCCGGAGCGACTTGGTGCAGGAAACAGACAACAGTATGTATGTGCCATGGAACGGTGTTGCCTACAGCGTGTATGGAGTAGTTAATGTCCGCAGTGGTCCTGGTGTGACTTACGATACGATCGATGGCAGTCCGCAACTCTACAATGGAGAGTGGGTGACGGTCACCGGCATTGTCAACGGGGCGGACGGATACATTTGGTACATCGTAGGGATCAGCGGAAGCTATACCGGTTTTATCCGCAGTGATCTGGTGATACAGCCGGCATAAGCGTCGAGGAGCAGTTGCTGTGTTTATAGGATCAGCCTGATATAGAACAGGCGGGGCGGCTGCGGCCGCCCCGGTTTTGTGTAATGTGGATACAGAACTATGGCATGTGTGGACAGTACAATTACAGCGGCTCAAAAATGTAACTCTCAATCCCCGATTACATTTTTGATGAAAACGGGCTCGATGAGATAGTTGTAGGTGCTGACCGATACGCCTCCGTACGTGCGCGAGGCGTGGAGGATCATGCCGTCGCCCATGTAGAACGCGACGTGGTCGATGGTTCCGTACTCGTCGGTATAGAACATCAGATCTCCCGGTCTGGCCTCGGCCAGACTGACCGTGCGCCCGCGGCCGGCCTGCTGCCGGGAGGTGCGCCCGAGGCCGATGCCGATGGCGTTGCGCAGGCACTGCTGCACGTAACTGGAGCAGTCGATCCCGCCGCCGCCAAGGCTGGTCCCGCCCAGCCGGTAGGGGATGCCCATGAACTGTGCGGCATAGTTTACAAGCGCTTGGCGTGTGGCGGAGGCGCGGGCCACGCTGGTCCACGGAGCCGCTTCCTCCAGGTACCACCCGGCTTCGGCAAACTCCTTGCTGATGTAGCCCGCGGCATTGTTGACGGTGATCCGGTACCAGCCGTCCAGATCCTCGTCATACGGAAGCAGGCTGCCGGCTCCCAGCTTGGAGAGGATGTCAAACTCCGTGCCCGGACCGGTGCGGACATTCAGGCGCTCGGCCGTGATCTGCACCCGTTCCACCGCCACACGGGGAGCCATGTCACGTGCCTCTTCCCCGACGAGACAGTATTCCCTGGCAACAAACCCTTCCTTGCCGCCGGAGCGGACGCGCAGCCAGCCGCCCAGATCCTCCAGGACCTCCCCGCCGGCGTTTTCGGCGATCTTGCCGATGATGGTGCCTCCCGTGGAGGGGGCGCTGCGCATGTTCAGATAGGTGTTTACGTTGGTGACGATGAACGGGTTGGCGTAATGATCCAGCACACCCAGAGCGGGATCCGGCGCCTCCGTGGGCGGCTCGGTTGCTTCGGTGGCCGGCTCCGTTGCTTCGGTGGCCGGCTCCGTCTCTTCCGGAGAGGCGTCCGGCACTTCGCCGGAAGCCTCCGGGGCGGCGTCTGTCCGGCTTTCGGCGGGCAGCGCCTGCTGCGGGTTTTCACTGCCACTTGGTTCACGGCTTTCCTGTGCGGGAACGGTATTGCGCGTGATCACCGGTGTTTCTTCCTTACAGGCAGCAAAACACAGGGCGGCCGTCATCGTGATGGAAAGTATGCTCATCCGGATAAAACGCTTCATGGGTATCCTTCCTTTAAGAAGATCAGCGGATGAGGAGAGTATAGGGGGGAGGAACGGAAAAGTCAACGGAAGAACGGGGTATGCCGATGTTATGCCGGATGAAACTCGGTTCTTGTAAAGAATGACCGGTTACGATAAAATAACACCCACAAAGCCATCCGGCTGACATTATGCAAGGAGATTGTTGAACATGCCGACATACGTCTTTCCCTCCCGGCAGGAACGCCAGAACCTGATCAATGAACTGAAAGCGCAGGGCGCGAACGGCGGCCAGCTGTATACAGCCTACCTTCAGGCCGTCAAGCAGATGGATGATGCCATGGAGCAATATTCGGCGGAAGAGCGCAACGGGGTGCCCGCGCCGCTCGATGCCGCCGCGTCGGAAGAACTGCAGCGCCTGATCGTACAGGCAGCCGAAGCGGGCGAGAAGTTTCTGGCCAGCGCCGAAGCCTCCGGCAATCCCGCTGCCATCAACCTGGGCAAGACGGTGAACCGTCTTCAGGGTGTGATGAACCAGGATTTTTCCGCCCTTCAGGAATATGACCCCGCGGCCGGCCCGAAATCCCTGCCGGAGATCCAGAATAGCGCCCGCACCCGCACCATCGATCTGCGGGGCCGGCAGATCACGGCGGCCCACAACATGCAGAACGCCCGTCTGCCCATGACCATCGTGGGCGCGGACGGAAAGCCCCGCCACGGGGTGTTCACCAAGGCCACTCACGTGAACGTGATGAATGACTACAACGAGTCGTTCGCGAAGGCGAAAGCCCTCTGCAAGGATCCGGAAGCGGCGGCCGAACTGGATAAGATCGTGAGCCTCTACCGGCAGTTCCTGATCACAAACGGAGCGGAGGATATAGCAGGCCGCAAGGTGAACAAAAACGCTACCGACGCCTTCGTGGTGGGGTATCTCGCCAGCATGAACCGCATGACGCCGGACCGCCTCAAAGCCGTGCTGAAGCGGGCCGGTGTGAAAGTGGACAGGATCCCGTCCGCGGCCTTGAAGGAACTGGCGGGCGGTCTGAAGAAGACGGGCGCCCGGATCGATACCAACATCAACGGCCTGAACCTGGCACTCGAACAGGGTGACCGGCTGGACAACCGCAACTCCGCCATGAGCGCCACGGCACAGCTCTTAGGCGTCCCCACGCTGATCGCCCGGGCGGACAACATGAAGTTCATCGACGAAAACGGCAAGGTGGTCGAGGGAACGTTCATGGACTACGCGAAGGGCATTGATCCGTACAAGAACCCGAAGCAGTGGGCGCATGTCAACGACAGTCCGCTTGAGAACGAAGCCACCCGCGGCAAGGTACTCAAGCAGTTCGCGGACCTCCAGGTGCTGGACTACCTGTGCCTGAACGTGGACAGACATCCCGGCAATGTCTTCTACCAGGTAAACGAACAGGGCGATATCATCGGCATTCAGGGCATCGATAACGACAGCTCGTTCGGCCGGCGCATGGTCAGGGACGCGGAAGTGGAAAAACTGCGTGTCATCAGCAAGTCCATGGCGGACCGCGTGAAGAACCTGTCACCGGAGATGTTAAAGTTCACTCTGCGCGGAAAAGGCCTCTCGGAGGAAGAAATCCTGGCCTCCGCCAGGCGTCTGCAGACGCTCAAAAAGGAACTCAAAAGCCCGAAATGCCGCCTGCAGATCGTCTCGGACAAGGATTTTGTCAAGAACATGAGCCTTAGTGCCATGAAATCGTCCCTGGACGACGGCAACCTGGTGAAGGGGTTTGAGCAGTTTCTGGATGCCAATACCGGCGCAAACCGCTCCTACCGGTTCCAGCCGCTGACCGAACAGCCGGCAGCCCCCGACCTGGCGCACGTGGCCTCCGCCGGCCGCCGGGCCACCGTCGGCACCGTGGCGGACTCCTTTGATGAGGTGTCCCGCCTGGTGGAAGACAAACAGACGAAATTCAGACAGTCGGATCTGGTGGGCATCCGCGGCCAGTCCGAAAACTTCCGCAACCTGACACAGGCTGTGCGCGAAACGGCGGCCTTCAAGGAGCACCTGTTCGGCAGCGGCAAGGCGGACGAGACCCGGCTGCTGACGGATATCAATTCACGGAGCATCCTGGAGCAGACCACGAAGAAGTTCAGCTCGCTGAAGGAGACTGCCCTGACGTATCTCTATGGGAAGATGGGAGAGCGCGGGGCCGAGTCGCTGGAGACGCTGCGCGGCAAGAACGCCTACGAACAGCGCCACATCGACTACGCGAAGCAGGTGGTGGCCACCGTGGACGAGTACGAGAAGAAGCTGGGCGGCGGCAGCACCGAGGCAGAGCGGGAGGACCGCATGATGGCCTCCGAGCAGCGTGAGATGGATGACCGCCGGGCCGCCCTGGAAGCCGTGAAGAAGATCCAGCAGGAGCAGGCGGGAAAGCAGCAGGGACCGGTCGTGGGTGGCTGACAGCACCATAAAAGAAGAAGACGGGGAGCGGACCGGCGGGTCCGCTCCCCGTTTTGCTTGAAAAAGCGGTCAGCCATAGACTATAATCATCGCATATCCACCGACAGCCGGAAAAGGAGATCATCATGCGCGCACCGCAGAAGTTTGCGTTCGACCGTTATACCGTTGGCACCTGTTACTACCCCGAGCACTGGGATGAGTCCCTGTGGGCAAGTGACCTGACCCGCATGCTGGAGGCCGGCATCACGGTCATCCGCATCGGCGAGTTTGCCTGGTCCGTTATTGAGCCCCGCGAGGGCGTGTTCTCGTTTGACTTTTTTGACCGGTTCCTCGCGCTCTGTGAGGAAAAGGGCATGAAGGTGATCTTCGGCACCCCGTCCGCCACGCCGCCCGCGTGGCTCACGGAAACCCACCCGGAGGTCTTAAACCGCACCAAAGAAGGCGTGACGCTGCGCCACGGCGGGCGCCGCCACTACAACTACAATTCGGCCGTCTACCGGTCGTACGTCTCCCGCATCGTGCGGGAGGAGGCCGCGCACTACGCACCGCATCCGGCCATCATCGGCTGGCAGATCGACAACGAGCTCAACTGCGAGACGAACGAGTTCTACTCCGAGGCGGACGATGAAGCTTTCCGGGTGTTCGTGCAGAAAAAGTACGGGACGCTCGCGGCGCTCAACGCCGCCTGGGGGACGGCTTTCTGGAGTGAGACCTACACCGACTGGTCGCAGGTGCACGTGCTGCAGCCGGTCTTAAATTCCGGCAACAACCCGCACCGGCACCTGGACTACCTGCGCTTTGTCTCGGACAGCGCCGAGCGCTTCGCGGCCATTCAGGCGGAGATCTTACGGCAGTACGTGAAGCCGGGGGATTTCATCACCACCAACGGCATGTTCGGCAACCTTGACAATCACCGGATGACAGACGAGTCGCTGGATATCTATATGTTCGACTCTTACCCGGATTTCGGCTTTGCGCTCGACCGCACGGGAAACGACCCGACGGATCTGCGCGACCGCAACTCCTCCTATAAGCTGACCGCCACGCGCTCCATCTGCCCGCACTTCGGCATCATGGAGCAGCAGTCCGGCGGCAACGGGTGGACCACCCGCATGGAGGCGCCGGCGCCGCGCCCGGGGCAGCTTCTGCTGTGGGCCATGCAGAGCGTGGCGCACGGGGCGGATTTCATCTCGTTCTTCCGCTGGCGCACGGCGTGCTTCGGCACGGAGATCTACTGGCACGGCATCCTGGACTACGATTCGCGCGACAACCGGAAGCTGGCCGAAGTGAAGGGCTTTGCCCGGAAGTTTGCTTCCATTAATGAACTCTGCGGGGCGGATGTGACGGCCGCGTTTGCGGAACTGCGTGACTATGACAACGAGTGGGACGGCCAGGTGGATATCTGGCACGGCCGCATGCAGGAGCACAGCCGCTGGGGGACGTTCCTGACGTCCCAGCACGAGCGGCTGCCGTACGACATCGTGTACCTGTGGAAGGGCACGGAGGCAGCGGACCTGCAGAAGTACCCGGTGCTTGTGATGCCGCACGCCATGATCGCCAAAGAGAGCTGGATCCCGGTGCTGAAGGAATACGTGGAGAACGGCGGCGTGCTGGTGCTCGGCTGCCGCAGCGGCCTGAAGGAAGACCACGGGCAGATAGTCATGGCGCCGCAGCCGGGGCTGTTCGCGGAACTGACCGGCACCGATGTGCACGATTTCACTTACACCAGCTCGGCCGAGCCGCCGGTGACGGCGGATCTTTCCGGCACCCGCATCGCCATGCCGGTCTACAACGACGTGCTGACGGCGCTGCCCGGCACCGAGGTGCTGGCCCGCTATGAGAACGCCTACTACGCCGGCGAAGCGGCCATCACGAAGCGGCCGCTTGGCAAAGGCTTCGTGATCCACGTGGGTGCCTGCTTTGATGAGGGGAACCTCCCGGCCATCCTGAAGGCGGCCGGCGCGAAGAGCCCGTTTGAGGGCATCGTGACTGCGGCGAAGGATGTGGAGCTGGTCATGCGCGAAAAGGACGGCAGGCGCTATGTCTTTGCGCTGAACTACGGCGCGAAGCCGGCCGCGGTGCGCTTTGAGGTGCCGGCCACGTCGCTGTTTGAAGGCGCCGAGGTGGACGGCGGCACGGTGCTGCCGGCGTACGGCGTGGGCGTGTACGCACTGGGCGAGTAAAACGGAACGGACGGCCGGACAGCCGCCCGGCATAGAAAAAGTAACCTTTCACCGCACGAAGGGAGGACACCATGCTGCATGAATTTTCGTTTCTGTCGGACAACGGGCGTGATCAGGTGCAGGCCTGGATCTACGTGCCGGCCTGCCAGCCGAAGGGCATCATCCAGATCGTTCACGGGTTTGGCGAGCATTCGCGCCGGTATTTCCACATGATCGTCCGCTTCATGGAAGCGGGCTACATCGTGGCGGCCGATGACCACGTGGGCCACGGCAAGACCGCCGCGGTGGGCAACACCTGGGGCGACTACGGTCCGGACGCGAAGCCGTTCACGATGGCGGACGACGAGAAGAAACTGATGGACATCGCCAAAGAGAAGTATCCTGGCCTGCCGTATTTCTTCTTCGGCCACAGCATGGGCTCCATGATCACCCGCGGTGTGATGTGCCAGTACGGCGACGAGCTGGCCGGCGTCACCCTCTGCGGCACGCCCGGCGCGCGCTTCGGCGGCGACAACATCGCCAGACTCACGGCGCTGTGCGAAGAGGGGAAGGGCAACGAGCCGCAGCAGGGCGGTCTGGGCGATGCGAAGGACGGCCCGATGTTCTCCCGCATTGAGGAGGGTGTGACCATCGGCAACGAGTGGATCTGCCACGACCCTTACGTGCAGCGTGACCACGCCGACGATCCGTTTGACGGCTTCTACAAGTCGCCGACCACCAACCATTCGGCTCTCGTGATGGCGCAGTTCGGCCAGATGATCCAGGGCCTTGAATGGGCTGAAAAGATCCCGAAGGCGCTGCCGGTCTACAACATCGGCGGCGATGAGGATCCGGTGACGGGGTTCGGCGAGGGGACGTACCAGGTGTCCAACTGGCTGATCGACACCGGCCACGCGGTGAAGACGAAGGTCTATTCCGGGTACCGCCACGAGATCCACAACTACGCGGACATCAAGGATGAGGTGTGCGACGGCATCATCGCGTTCTTTGACGGCTGTCTGGCATGACGCCCGGCGCGGGCCGCGGCGCGCAACATCACGGGAACGGGGGAGCGATGCGGGAGTTTCACTTTATCCTGATGGATCTGGACGACACGGTGCTGGACTTTCACAAGGCCGAGCACGAGTCGCTGATCAAGACCCTGCGGGAGTACGGTTACGAACTGACGGAAGAGGATGTGGCCCGGTATTCGGCCATCAACGCCTGGCACTGGAAGCAGCTGGAGCTGGGGGTGTTCACCCGGGAGCAGGTGCTGGTGGGGCGGTTCGCGCGGTTCCTTCTGACGCTCGGCAGCGATGCCGACGCGGAGGCCGTCTGCCGCCGCTACGAGTACGGCCTGCGCTTTGAGCCGCATCTGATGCCGGGAGCCAAAGAGTGCCTGACCGCGCTGAAGGCGGCCGGCAAACAGCTGTACGCTGTCTCCAACGGCAGCACGGCGGTGCAGGAGAGCCGCCTGGCGCTCTCGGGCCTGGATGCGTACTTCGACGGTGTGTTCGTCTCGGAGCACATGGGCGCGGAAAAGCCCACCACCGCCTACTTCGACAAGGTGTTCGCGGCCATCCCGGGGTTTGAGAAGGAGCGCGCCTGCATCGTGGGGGATTCGCTTTCGTCCGATATCAAAGGCGGCCGGAACGCCGGCATCGCCACCATCTGGCTGCGGCCTTACCACGGCACACACGAGGCCAACGCCGATGTGGATGTGGAGATTTCCTCACTGTCGGAGCTGGTGCCCCTGCTTCTGGGATACCCCTCAAAATAAATTGAAAATCGTTCTCAGATTTCTTGACAAGCCACACGGCCGGCCCTATAATAGGGGCCGGCTTTAAATTTGGAAACGGTTTTCAGATTTGAGAAAGAGGAATATCATGAAGCGGACCGCGCTGCTTGTGATCGTCACCATGCTCCTGACCGGTGTGCTTGCCGGCTGCGGGGGGAATACAGGACAGAAGGCGGATGCGCCGGTGTCGGTGGTCTGCACCATCTTCCCGGTCTATGACTGGGCCAAAGAGATCCTGGGCGACAACCCCGGCAGCGTACAGCTGACGCTGCTGGCCGACAACGGCGCGGACATGCACAGCTTCCAGCCCACCGCGCAGGATATCCTGACCGTCAAAACGGCGGATCTGTTCCTCTACGTGGGCGGCGAGTCGGATCAGTGGGTGGAAGATCTGATCGCGGAGCCGGAGAGTGACACGTTCAAGGCGGTCAGCCTCTTGGAGGCTCTTGGCGACAGGGCCAAAGAGGAAGAAGTGGTGGAAGGCATGCAGGAAGACGGGCATGATCATTACCAAGAGGAAGGCCCGGAGGTCGATGAGCACGTCTGGCTGTCCCTGAAAAACGCCGCCTTCCTGTGTGAGCAGATCGCTGAAGACCTGGCCGCAGTGGACCCGGACCACGCGGAGGCGTACCGGCAGAACACCAATAGTTATCTGGCAAAACTGGACGAACTGGATGCGCGCTACGCCGAAACCGTGGAGCACGCCTCCCGAAAAGTCTTTCTGTTCGGCGACCGCTTCCCGTTCCGGTATCTGGCGGATGACTACGGCCTGACGTACTACGCGGCGTTCGTGGGGTGCTCGGCCGAGACGGAAGCCAGCTTCGAGACCATCACCTTCCTGGCCGGCAAGGTGGACGAGCTGGGCCTGCCGGTGGTACTGACCATCGAGGGGGATGATCACCGCATCGCCGAGACCGTGGTGGAAAACACAAAAGACAAGAACCAGCCGGTCCTGACCATGAACAGCCTGCAGGCCGTCACGCCCTCCGAGGGCATGACGTATCTGGCGGCCATGGAGGCAAACCTGGCTGTGCTGGAAGAGGCACTGAAATAAGGCAGCGGGAACCGGCAGGAAACGCCGGCTCCCCTGAAAAAAGAAAGAGGCAGGCATGAGCATTTTACAAGCCAGCCATCTCGCCCTCGGGTATCCGGACGGCGGGATCATCGTGGAAGACCTGAACTTTACGGTGAACGCCGGCGACTATCTGTGCATCGTCGGCGAGAACGGTTCGGGCAAGAGCACGCTGATGAAAACACTGTTGTCGCTGCAGGCGCCGAAAGCCGGGACCATTGTCTTCGGTGACGGCGTCTCGCGCCGTGAGATAGGGTATCTGCCGCAGCAGACCATGGTGCAGCGGGATTTTCCGGCCTCCGTCAAGGAGATCGTGCTGTCCGGCTGCCAGGGGAGGTGCGGTCTTCGTCCGTTTTACAACCGTGCGGAGAAGGCGCTGGCGGCAGAGAACATGGAGCGCATGGGGTTAACGGACCTGGCGGATAAGTGCTACCGGGAGCTCTCCGGCGGGCAGCAGCAGCGGGTGCTGCTGGCGCGCGCGCTGTGCGCCGCCCGGAAAGTCCTGCTGCTTGATGAGCCGGTGGCGGGGCTGGACCCGCACGTGACGGCGGAGATGTATGCACTCATCGAGCGGCTGAACAAGGAGGGGGTGACCATCATTCAGATCAGCCACGACATCGCGGCGGCCGTGCGCTACGCGAGCCACATCCTGCACATCGGGTCGGAGGTGTTCTTCGGCACGCGCGAGGAGTATCTGAAAAGCGATGCCGGGCAGCTCTTCATCGCCTTTCAGAAGGCGCAGGCGGCGGAAAGCGGGGTGCTGGCATGATCGAAAAGCTTGTTTTTTATCTGCAGTATCCGTTCGTGCGCTATGCCATGATCGTGGGCGTGCTGATCGCGCTGTGCGCGTCGCTCCTCGGCGTCACGCTGGTGCTGCGGCGGTTTTCGTTCATCGGCGACGGGCTCTCGCACGTGGCCTTCGGCGCCATGGCCATCGCGGCGGTGCTGCGGCTGACCAACAACATGCTGGTGGTGCTGCCGGTCACCGTGCTTTCCGCGGTGCTGCTCTTGCGCACCGGCGGCAAGGCCAAGGTGCAGGGGGATGCCGCCATCGCCATGATCTCGGTGGGCGCGCTGGCCTTCGGTTATCTTTTGATGAATGTGTTTCCCACCTCCGGCAACGTTTCGGGGGATGTCTGCAGCACGCTGTTCGGCTCCACCTCCATCCTGACGCTCAAAAAAAGCGATGTCTGGCTCTGCGCCGGGCTGGGGCTTCTCGTCGTGGCCCTGTTTGTGCTATTCTATAACAAGATCTTTGCGGTCACGTTCGATGAGACCTTCGCGCAGGCGGCCGGCACCCCGGCGGACAAGTACCACCTGCTGATCGCCGTCATCGTGGCGGTGATCATCGTGCTGGCCATGAACCTGGTGGGGTCGCTGCTGATCTCGGCGCTGGTGATCTTCCCGGCGCTCTCGGCCATGCGCCTGTTTGGCAGCTTCAAAAAAGTGACTATCTGCGCGGCCGTCCTGTCGGTGGTCTGCGCGTTTGTGGGGATCGTTGTCTCGATCCTGGCGGAAACGCCGGTCGGGGCGACCATCGTGGCGGTGGACGCCCTGGCCTTCGGGCTGTGCTGCCTGGCCGGGCGTCTGACGGGAGGAAACGCATGACAGAACCGGTGACCGCGCTGTTCCTGACGGCGGCACCGAAAAGGAGGTACCCTTATGCCCATCCGTAAAATACCCGGCTCGTCCGGCACGGCCGACGCTGTCCGAGAAAACCTGGAAACCCTGCGCGAGGTAAAAGCCTCTCTGGCGCGGATCACGGCGGAGGACATGCCGGAGCCGGACGAAACGCTCGATGCCCTCACCGAGGCGCTTGATGCCATTGACGATGCCATCGATATCCTGACAGAGCTCATCTGAAACAGCAGATAACGGGCGGCCGGACTGCCGCCGGGGGGTCTGACCATGCCTCTTCATTACAACGCCTTTATTTCCTACAAGCACGCGCCGGCGGACATCGCCGTGGCCAAGGATATCCAGCACCGGCTGGAGCATTTCCGCGTGCCGAAACCCATCCGCGAAAAAACGGGAAAACAGAAGATCGAGCGGATCTTCCGCGACCAGGAGGAACTCCCCATCACCAGCGACCTGAACCGCGACATCGCGTACGCGCTGGAGGATGCGGAGTACCTGATCGTCATCTGCTCATCGTCCACCAAGCTCTCCACCTGGGTGCCGCGCGAGATCGCCAGGTTCCTGGAAACGCACGAGCGCAGCCGGGTGCTGACGGTCCTGGTGGACGGGGAGCCGAACGATGTGATCCCGCAGATCCTGCGCGAAGAAGTGGTCACGGAGACGGATGAAGACGGTGTGTCCCACGAGGTGACGCGCGTGTTCGAGCCGCTTTCGTGCGATTACCGCGACCTGAAGACGGCGCACAAGACCGAGATCCCGCGGCTGGCCGCGGCGCTTTTAGGCTGTTCGTATGACGAGCTGGTCATGCGCGCCAGACAGTATAAGAGGCGGCGGATCACGGCGCTGGCCTCCGTCATCGGCGCACTGGCGGCCATCGCCATCGGGTATCTGATCTGGAGCAACGCGCAGATCCGGACGCAGTATGAGCGCGCGGAGGCCAACTACCAGCTGGCCCAGCAGAATAACGCCCTTTCCGAACAGAACCGCCTGCAGGCGGAGGCCAACTGGCAGCAGGCGGAGGAGAACCTCTCGCAGGCCCGCCGGAATCAGTCGGTCTACCTGGCCAATGAAGCCATCAAGGCACTGGGAAGCGAGGACCGGGTGCTGGCCGTGGAACTGGCCATGGAGGCGCTGCCCGGCTCATCCCGCCCGGATTGGCCGTACGTGCCGTTAGCGGAGTATGCGCTGTCGCGGGCGGTGAATGCTTACGTGGTCCCGACCAGCGCGGATACCGACCGGGAAGCGGCGGTGTGGGATGTGACCATGAGCGGCTACATCGGGAATTTTGCGGTGGACCAGACAGAGAGGATCCTCTGCGCTTACGATAGCACCGGCCATGCGGCCGGGTGGGACCTGCTGGAACACCGGGAACGGTTTACGCTGGAAACCGGCCATAAACTTACCGGCATCCGCTTTTTCCGGGACGGGGACACGCTTCTTGTGCTGCTGTCCGGCGAGACGGAACTGATCGCGGCAGACGCGAAAACGGGAGAGATCGTCTGGCGCTTTGACGGAGGGGCGGATGAGCGGATCGGCGGCCTCCGATCCACCTTCCGGTGGTATCTGAGCAATACCGGTCTGTACGTCTGCGTTAAAACGTACAGCGCCGAGGGGGGGAACCTCTGGATCGACCGGCTGGATCCGGCCAATGGTTCGGTCGCCTGGCAGTCGGAAGTGCTGCCGTATGAAGGCCTGGCGCTCGACGCCTTCGCCCTCACCAAAGACCAGGATGCCCTTTTCTTCCAGACCGACTGGTCGGAGGCCGGCGTGGACCACCCCGTCATGCGCCGGCTGGATCTGGAGAGCGGCATCTTCTCGGAGATCCCGCTGCCCGTGGAGCTGGCGCAGATCGGCGGCATGAAGGCGCTGGACGGGCACCGGATGGTCATCTTCGGTGCACAGGCAGGCAACGGCGGCTCCTATGTGATGCTGGATTATCTGACGGTCACCAAGGAGATGAAGGGGGAAGTCCTGTGCGTTGATGACCGCACCGGGGACCTCCTCTGGCACAGCACCATGTCCTCGTCCGGGCTTAATTACCGGAACGCGGAGAATTCGCTGGGCGTGACGCACTATACAGATACCGCCGGGACAGAGAGGGAACTGCTCTGGTGCCTGTATGCCGACGAGGTGTATTCGTTTGACACAGCCGACGGGGTTCTGTTTGAGTACGACCGTCTGACGGCACCCCTCGTGGGAGCGGGGTCTTATGCCAGCGGTGACGGGTTTCTGGCCATGCTGGCCGACGGAACCATCTGCGGGTTCCGCATGGAGCAGGAAGAACTCTACAGTCAGCCGTGCTTCGACAAGGAGATCCTAAAGGCATCTTTCTTCTACAATGCAGCGGACCAGGCAGGGTTCGTAGCCATGACGGAAGATAAGCTTCAGGTTTTTGAGGTGCTGGTGGATGAAGAGGGGGAGGCCTTTGCGGACGGTCTTCCTTACGATTACATGAAACCCGAAAACACGGCCGTGTCAGGCGATACGCTGGTGGTTGCCCGCGCGGACCGGGCGGCGGATACCGTGATGCTGGATCTGTACAGCCTTACGGAGCGCCGCTGCGAACAGACTGTCACTGTGGAGGGTATCTCCCGGTACAGATATGCCTTTGAGGGGATCTTGGGCGGTCAGGCGGTAGTGAGCAGCGCCTGGTCGGGTGAGAACGGTCTGGTCACGGTGAATGCGGAGACGGGAGAGTGCTCAGAGCCTTACCGGCTGAAAGAAGAGCTGGGGGTCACGTCTGTCGGTGCGTATGTGTGCCGCGGGCAGGAGATCTGGGCGCTGACAACGGATTACGGCAAACCGTGGGCGCTCATCCCGCTGACGGTCGGCACTGACGGAAACATCACGGCGGGAGAGGCCGTCGAAGTGCCCACAGCGCTGGTGCCGGCCGCTTCCTGGGATGTGGTGGAGTGCCGGGCGTCGGAGGACGGTTCCATCCTCTCCCTCATCGTCCGGGACAGTTCCTATGAAGAGACGGAGCGCCGGGCCGGGTGGTACCGGTTTGATGTGGGCGAGTGGGTGATCCCGGAGGAGTTCCCGGCTCAGGCCGTGACGGCGGACGCGCTGGCGGAAGCGGACACCGTGGTGCTTGGCAGCCAGACGGACGTCTTCGCCTACGCCATGGACGGGACGCCCCGCTACATGCATACGGAGCCGGACGCCACGATCATTGCCCTGAAGCTGGCATCAGCTGCCCAGACGGGGGAGAAAGAGCCGTTGTTGCTGCTGGCCCTCACCAGTTTCCGGCTGGATCGCCGTGAAGCGGTGACCGGCGTGTTTGCCGGCGGGCAGGAGATCGATTACTATGACATTTCCTACGCGGACCGCGTGCGGTGGACGTTTGCGGACGGAGAACTCATCCTGCAGCTGGACGATGCGCTCAACATCATCGACCTGTCCGAATGGACCGGCATTGCCTGCACGCAGGGGGTGCTGGCCTACTCACCGGACAGCCGCCTGCTCATCTCGCAGGCGCGTGTGCCGGACGAGTCCGGCACCACCGTCAGCCGCCTCTGGTGCTTCCCCCGCTACACGGTGGATGACCTGCGCCGCAAGGGAGAAGCCTTCCTGCACGGCGCCGAACTCTCCGATACCGAAAAAGACATCTACGGAATCGAACGGTGAGTCGCCTTTTTCGCTGTTCTGTGCTACAATCCCTGTGATGTTTTCTCTTGGGGGGGGATAACATGTTTCCTTTTTCTGAACAGGTTCATATCACGGTCGGCCGCGCTGCCGACCGTTTCACCATGACCAAGGGCAGTTTTGACTACCGCTGCGACTGGTCTTTTGAGCATGCCCTGACGTTTCGGGGCATGCGGGAGTATCCCGGCGGGGCGGAGTCTGTCTGGACGGACGAAGAGGCCAAAACCGGATATCTGAGTGTCGTGCAGATCGCCCGGGACGGCGAACTTTTCCGGCTGATCCCGGAGGAGGGGAGTGAGGCCAACCGCTTCCGCGTCACCTTCCGCGTGCCGGAAGACACGCACTTTTACGGGTGCGGCGAGACGTACTCGGAATTTGACCTGGCCGGCCAGAAGGTGCGCGTCTTTACCGCCGAGCATCAGAACGAGCGCCGCATCGCGGCCAAAAAAGAGAAGCTGGCCGCCGGCACGTACGACGACCAGACTGTTCTTCCGTTTTCCGAGTACGAATCCTACTACGTGCAGCCCACCTTTGTCTGCTCGGACAAAACGTTCGTTCACGTGGACACCACCCGCTACACGGAGTTTGACTTCACCGTGCCCGGGCAGGTGACCATCCTCACCGAGGAGCCGCCCGTCATCCTGTGCCGGACGGCCGGCTCGTTTGAAGAACTCTCCGCGGTACAGGCGGATTTCTTCGGCCACCGCCGGCCCATCCCCGCGTGGGTGTCCGAAGGCGCCATCATCGCGAGGCAGCGCGGCACCGAGTCCGTTCAGGAGGCCATCGACACCGCCAAAGCCGCCGGTGTGCCGCTCGTTGGCATCTGGTCGCAGGACTGGTGTGGCTGCCGCAAGACTGCCTTCGGCTACCAGGTGATGTGGAACTGGGAATACGACCGCGAACTCTACCATGACCTGCCGGAGAAGATCCAGGCGTGGAAGGCGGAAGGCGTGCGGTTCCTGGGGTACATCAACCCCTTCCTGGCGCTGGAAAAAGGCCTGTACAAAGAGGCTTCCGCCAAGGGGTACTGCGTGAAGAACGCCGCGGGCGAGGATTACCTGGTGACCATCACCACCTTCCCCGCTGCCATGGTGGACTTCACCAACCCGGCCGCCTGGGAGTGGTACAAGAATGATATCAAAGAGAACATGATCGGCATCGGCCTGTCCGGCTGGATGGCGGATTTCGGTGAATATCTGCCCACGGACTGCGTGCTGCACTCCGGGCAGAGCGCCGAAGAGATGCACAACCTCTGGCCCGCACTGTGGGCGAAGCTCAACCGCGAGGCAGTGGAAGAGAGCGGCCTGACCGATGAGATCTTCTTTTTCATGCGCGCGGGCTTTACCGGCAGCATCGCCGACTGCTGCATGATGTGGACCGGCGACCAGCACGTGGACTGGTCGGTGGACGACGGCCTGCCGTCGGTCATCCCGGCCACGCTCTCGCTTGGCATGAGCGGCTATCCCATGGCCCACTCGGACGTGGGCGGCTACACCACCAACGAGTGCATGACGCGCACGCCGGAGCTGCTCTTGCGCTGGGAGGAGATGTGCGCCTTCTCGCCGGTCTTCCGGTCGCACGAAGGCAACCAGCCCGTCCGCAACGTCCATCTGCTGGATGAAAACGCCGGGGCCGATGCGCTGTGCGGCGAGGCGGATGCCCTGAAGAAGCACCTGGCCCGGTGTGTGCGGTGGTTCACGGCGCTGGCGCCGTACCGCAAAGCCTGTGAGGCAGAAGCCGTCGCACACGGCGTGCCCGTCATGCGCCCGCTGTTCTACCACTACGACGAGCCGCAGGCGTATACGGAAAAGACCGAGTACCTGCTGGGCCGGGACATCCTGGTGGCCCCCGTGCTGCGGCCGGGCGCCGTCACCCGCCAGGTGTACCTGCCGGAAGATGAGTGGGTGCATCTGTGGAGCGGAGAAGAGTACCGCGGCGGTGTTTTCACCGTGGAAGCGCCCATCGGAAAGATCCCGGTGTTTGTGCGGAAGACGGCAGAGGATGCGCTGCCGACAGCTTTTGTAAGTTTGGGATTACACAATATATAAAAATATACAGGAGATCCTTCGACTCGCTGCGCTCGCTCAGGATGACATAAGAGTCATCATCCGGCTCGCAGTCATGTCATCCTGAGCGAGGCCTGCAAGGCCGAGTCGAAGGATCCCCCAAAAGAAAGGAAAACAACATGAAATACTTTCTTGACAGCGCCAAAATGGACGAGATCCGCTATGCCTACGACACCTTCGGCATCGACGGCGTCACCACCAACCCCAAGCACATCATGCTCTCGGGCAAGCCGTTCCTGACCGCCATCAAGGACATCGCGGCCTTCATCGAGGAGAAAAACCTGGTCGGGTTTGAAAAGTTCCCGGTGTCCGTGGAAGTCAACCCCCACATCACCGAGGCGGACGAGATGGTCAAAGAAGCCGTGAAGCTGGCCGGCATCTGCCCGAACTTTGCCATCAAGATCCCCTGCACCGAGGCCGGCATCGAGGCGGCCAGACGCCTGGAGGACATGACCATCCGCACCAACGTGACGCTGGTCTTCTCGGCCGCCCAGGCCATTCTGCCGGCCAAGAACGGCTTCGCTTTCGTCTCGCCGTTCATCGGCTGGAAGGAAGCCAACGGCGAAGACTGCCGCCGCTACATCAAGGATATCGTGGACATCTACAAGAACTACGGGTACTACGGCAAGACCCAGATCATCTGCGCGGCCGTGCGCACCCCCAAGCAGATCGTGGACTGCGCCGTGGCCGGCGCGGACATCGTGACCGCCGGCCTGGCCGTCTACCAGGATTCCATGAAGCACCCCTACACGCGCCAGGGCATCGAGACCTTCATCGACGCGTGGGATCACACGGAGGGCAACTGACGTGAAAGAGACCGCTTTTCAGGCCGCCTACCTGCCGGTAGGCGCGCCCACGTTCCACCTGCCGAGCGCGCAGGATCTGTTTGAGCGCTCCATTAACGCCCTGCAGGCGCTGACTGCGCCGGGCGAGCTGCAGGTACCCGCGGAAATGCTGCTGTCCCTGGACAAACTGAACGCGTTTCTGGACACCGTCACGCCGGATCTTTTGATCGTCCAGGGCATCACCTTTGCCAACGGCGCGTACATGTCTGAAATTCTGCACCGCTTCCCGGATGTGCCGGTGGTCTTATGGACGCTGCGCGAGCCGGTCGTGGGCGATGGCGGGCGGCTTCGCTTAAATTCCCTGACGGGCGCCTATTCCGCCGGCAACACACTGGCGGCCTTCGGCAAGCCCTTTGTGTACACCATCGGCACGCCGGAAGAAGAGCGGACCGTGAAGGAACTGGGCGCGGCCATCCGCGCCGCCAAAGCACTCAAGGCCATGAACGGCCTGACGCTCGCGGCCATCGGGCACACCCCGCAGGGGTTCGGCTTCGGCCGGGCGCTGGACGCGGAACTGCTGTCCGTCTTCGGCGTGCGGCTGCTGACCGTGGAGGCCAGAGAACTCATCCGCGACGCGAAGGCGGCACCGGAGGAGGCCGTCCAGGCAGCCCTTGCGGAAGCGGACGGCTGTATGGCGGGGCTGGCAAAGACGCCCGAAAACAACCGGCACGACTTTGCGGCGCTGGTGCACAGCTACCGCACATTTGTGGAGAAAAACCACGTGGGGGCCCTGGCCTCCCGCTGCTGGCCGGATTTCTTCACCGATTACGGCACGCCCGTCTGCGCGGTGCTGGCCATGTTAAACGACGCCGGTGTGGCCGCTTCCTGTGAGGCGGATGTCTACGGCGCGCTGTCCATGTGGCTGGGGCAGTTCTTCACCGGCCGCCCGGCTTTCTTCGGCGATCCGGTATCGCTTGACGAAGAGGAGAACACCCTCACCTTCTGGCACTGCGGCACGGCCGCCTGCAGCCTGGCCCGGAAAGATACCGGCGCCTGCGTGGGCGAGCACTGCAACCGCCACATCGGGCCCACCATGGAGTTTGGCACCGAAACCTGCGAAAAGGCCGTAATCTTCCGCGTGGGCCGCAGGCCGGACGGCACCTTCCGCTTCCTCATCGCCGAAGGCGAAGTCCTGGACCGCCCGAAGCAGTTTTTGGGCACCTCCGCGGTGGTGCACCTTTCGGGCGATGCCGGCGTCATGGTCCGCGAGACGGTGAAGGACGGCTGGGAGCCGCACTACGCCGTCATCTTCGGGGATGCCGCCGAAGAACTGGCAGCACTCGCCACGTATCTGAACCTGCCGGTCTGCCGGTGGTGACCGAGTGAGGGGTGAGTCAGGGGCCTGACCCCTGTCTCACCCCTCGCCTCTCTTTTTATGCTTGTGACGCTCCCTCCTTTCTGGTATAATGCCGCCGTCTGACGGACGCATCTCTTGATCAAAGGAGGAGCCTTGATGAATGATCGGATGAAGAAAGCCTGGGCGGGCTTTCGGGGCGGGCACTGGCAGGACGAGATCAATGTCCGCGATTTCATTCAGGCCAACTACACCCCGTACGACGGGGATGAATCATTTTTAGCCGGGCCGACGGAGGCCACGGACAAACTCTGGGGGCGGCTGCAGGAACTGCAGAAGCTTGAGCACGAGCGCAACGGCGTGCTCGAGTGCGAAACCGAGGTGGTCTCGGGCCTGACGGCTTACGGCCCGGGCTACATCGACGAGTCGATGAAGGACCTCGAGAGGGTGGTCGGCCTGCAGACCGACAAGCCGTTGAAGCGCGCCTTCATGCCGTACGGCGGCATCGTCATGGCGGAGAGGGCGGCCAGCACCTACGGCTATACCGTCAACCCCAAATTCTCTCAGATCTTCCGCGAATACCACAAAACGCACAACCAGGCCGTGTTTGATGCCTACACGCCGGAGATGAGACTGGCCCGCCACGCGCACATCGTGACCGGCCTGCCGGATACGTACGGGCGCGGGCGCATCGTGGGCGACTACCGCCGCGTGGCGCTCTATGGCATCGACTATCTGATCGAGCAGAAAAAAGAAGACCTGCGCATCTGCGGCAGCGGCACCATGCTGGACGAAGTCATCCGCCAGCGCGAAGAGCTGGCCGAGCAGATCCGCGCCTTAGAGGGCATGAAGCAGATGGCCGCAGTCTACGGGTACGATATTTCCGGACCTGCCAATGATGCCCGCGAGGCCGTGCAGTGGGTCTACTTCGGGTATCTGGCTGCCATCAAGACGCAGAACGGCGCGGCCATGAGCGTGGGGCGCATCTCCACGTTCCTGGACATCTACATCGAGCGTGATCTGGCCGCCGGCATCCTTTCGGAGAGCGAGGCGCAGGAGCTGATCGACCACATGGTCATGAAGTTCCGCATGGTCAAGTTCGCGCGCATCCCGTCCTACAACCAGCTGTTCTCGGGCGACCCGGTCTGGGCCACGCTGGAGATGGCCGGCAAGGGCATGGACGGGCGGCACATGGTCACCAAAAACGATTTCCGCTTCCTGCACACCCTCGAGAACATGGGCCCGGCGCCGGAGCCGAACCTGACGGTGCTGTACTGCTCGTCGCTCCCGGAGGCGTTCAAGAAGTATGCCGCCAAGATCTCCGTGCTGACCAGCTCCGTGCAGTACGAAAACGACGATGTCATGCGCCCGGTCTGGAAGGATGACTACTCCATCTGCTGCTGCGTCTCGGCCACCGAGACCGGCAAGGAGATGCAGTTCTTCGGCGCCCGCGCCAACCTTGCCAAGTGCCTGCTCTACGCCATCAACGGCGGGCGGGACACCAAGACCCGCGAGCAGGTGGGCCCGGAACTGCCGGCCATCACCTCCGAGTATCTGGATTACGACGAACTGATCCACCGCTTCGACCGCATGATGGACTGGCTGGCGGAACTGTACGTCAACATCCTGAACCTCATCCACTACATGCACGACAAGTACTACTACGAGGCCGCCGAGATGGCGCTGATCGACACCGACGTGCGCCGCACGTTTGCCACCGGCATTGCGGGCTTCTCGCACGTGGTGGATTCGCTTTCGGCCGTTAAGTACGCCAAAGTGAAGGTGGTCCGCGATGAGGAAGGCATGGCCGTGGGCTTTGAGACCGAGGGCGACTTCCCCCGCTACGGCAACGACGACGACCGCGCGGACGATATCGCCGTGTGGCTGCTGAAGACCTTCATGAAGAAGATCCGCCAGTACCACACCTACCGGAATTCCGAGCCGACCACGTCCATCCTGACCATCACTTCCAACGTGGTCTACGGCAAGGCCACCGGCGCCACGCCGGACGGCAGAGAGGCCTTCACGCCGTTCGCGCCGGGCGGAAACCCTTCCTACGGGGCGGAAAAGAACGGCCTGCTGGCGTCCCTGAACTCCGTGGCGAAGCTCCCGTACGAGTATGCTCTGGACGGCATCTCCAACACGCAGACCATCAGCCCGTCCGCTCTCGGCCACACGCTGGATGAGCAGAAGGAGACGCTGGTCTCCGTCATGGACGGCTACTTTGACCGCGGCGCGCACCACCTGAACGTGAACGTCTTCGGCACCGAGAAGCTGATCGACTGCATGGAGCACCCGGAAAAGCCCGAGTACGCCAACTTCACCATCCGCGTCTCCGGCTATGCCGTGAAGTTCATCAACCTCACGCGCGAGCAGCAGCTGGACGTCATCGCCCGCACCTGCCACAAGGCACTGTAAGATGACGGGCATCGTTCACTCCACGGAGTCCTTCGGGGCCGTGGACGGACCGGGTGTACGGTTTCTGATCTTCCTGTCCGGGTGCGCCATGCGCTGCCGGTACTGTCACAACGCGGACACCTGGGTCCCCGGAAACGGGCAGGAGATGACGGTCACGGAACTGCTGGACAAAGCGGAGCGCTACCGCAGCTACTGGGGAAAGAAGGGCGGCATCACCGTGAGCGGCGGAGAGCCGCTGCTGCAGATCGATTTCCTGCGGGAACTGTTTGCCGAAGCGAAGCGCCGGGGCATCGGGACGGTGCTGGACACCGCCGCGCAGCCCTTTACCCGCCGGGAACCGTTCTTTTCGAAGTTCGAGGCGCTGATGCAGGATACGGATCTGGTGCTTCTGGACATCAAGGAGATCGATCCGGAAAAGCATCTGGCGCTGACCGGCCATGGAAACGCGAACATCCTGGACTGTGCCCGGTACCTCTCGGACATCGGCAAGCCGATGTGGATCCGGCATGTGCTGGTGCCGGGGCTTACGGACGATGAGGAGGGCCTGCGGCAGACGGGCGCGTTCATCGCCGGCCTGAAAAACGTACAGAAGGTGGAGGTACTGCCGTACCACTCCTTAGGCGCGGACAAGTGGGAGCGCCTGGGGCTGGCGTACACACTGAAAGGAACCGAACCGCCGGCGGAGGAGTCGGTGGAAAGAGCATATCAATTATTAATCAATGAAAGATAGAGGGAGGAAGCCATGAGTGACAAAAAGCGGGTGATCCTGCTGGCCAGCTTCGGCACGAGCGTTCTGCGCGCAGCGGAAGCCAGCTACGACAAGATTGCCAAAGACCTGGAAGAAGCCACCGGCCTGGAAGTCCTGCAGGTCTTCACGGACGATGACACCGCCAAGGCCGTCAACGGCATCGGCGGCAAGCACACCTACATCGTGGAAGACGGCGTGCAGACGGCCATCATCAAGAAGTACGACGAAGTGATCGTGGTGCCGGTGTTCTTCACCGAAGGCGCCCTGTACGCCCAGCTGGAGCATCGCCTGAACAACTGCATCAGCATCAAAGTGCGCATGACCGAGGCCGTGATGTACGATGAGCAGACCTGCCAGGAGACGGCCGCCGTGCTGGAGAAGATGCTGAACCCGGCGCCGGACACCGAGTACATCCTGGTGGGCCAGGAGTCCGCCGCTTCCAGCGCCAAGATGTACGCCGCCCTGCAGCAGACGCTGCGCGAAAAGGGCTACGAGAACATGTGCGTGCTGAACCTGAACGACCGCGACTGCTTCGGACAGGCCGTGAAGTTCTTAAAAGAGCGCCACGCCAAGTCCCGCGGGGCGAACGTGGAGATCGTGCCGCTGCTGATCGCCTGGGGCGATTACATGGCCGCCGAACTGTACAACTCGCAGAATTCGCTGATGTGGCAGCTGCGTGAGTACGGGTACCGCACGGTCTTCACCGGCAAGGGCCTGGGTGAGTTCAAAGAGTTCCGCGCCATTTACCCGAAGCGGGTGGCGGAATTGCTGGAGAGATAACGATACAAAAAGCGGAATGGAAAAGGGAGACGTCCGGAGGTATCCGGGGTCTCCCTTTAAGATAATACCTGTCTTTCTTTATTTTTTGTCCACGGATCCGTATAGCGGTCCTGGTACCGGCTTATAGGCGCTGATGGCCATCCGGCTCTCAGCGCCTTTTTATGGTCTTTTCATTTTCCCGTCATTGACTTTTCTTCGCGTCTCTCCTACACTGAATGTGCCTTTTTGTGCGGGCGCGTTTTTGGCATACGCGGGAGGTAAGGGCGTCATGTTCGGGTACATCGCCGTGAACAAACCGGAACTGAAGATCCGCGAATTTGACCGCTACCGCGCCTGGTACTGCGGGCTGTGTCACGCGCTTAAGGACCGCGCGGGCCGTGTGGGGCAGGTGACGCTGACCTACGACATCACCTTCTTGTACATCCTGCTCTCGGCGCTCTACGAGCCCGAAACCGAAGAAGTGCAGGCGCGCTGCGTGGTGCATCCCGCAAAGAAGCACACGGAACTTCGCAATTCCCTGGCGGAGTATGCCGCGGACATGAACCTGCTGATGGCGTACTACCAGGCGGAAGACGACTGGCAGGATGACAGAAACGCCGTCAAAGGCCTGCTGGCCAAAAGCCTGAAAGGCCAGGCGGCGCGCATCCGCGCAGCGTATCCCGAAAAGTGCGTGGCCATCGAAAGCGCCATGAAAGAGGTGGCGGCCGGCGAGGCGGCCGGGGGCGTGCCGTTTGATGAGATGGCCTCCCGCTTCGGCCGGGTGCTGGCGGAGGTCTTCGCGTACCGAAAGGATGAGTGGGAAGAGGCTCTGCGCAGCATGGGCTTTTTCCTCGGCAAGTTTGTGTGGATCCTGGACGCCGCGGAGGATCTGAGAGCCGACGTGAAGAGCGGCGCCTACAACCCGTTCAAAGGGCGGGAGGAGGATCCGGATTTTCCGGCGTACATCGGGCAGATCCTGCAGATGATGATGGCCGAGTGCGCGAAGGCGTTCGAGTACCTGCCCATCGTGGAAGAGACCGGTATCCTGCGCAATGTCCTGTACGCCGGTGTGTGGGACCGGTATGCGGCCTGGAGAGGGGAATGGGCCGGGAGCGGCCCGGATGAGCCGAAAGAACCCTGACAGGTTCGAAAATGAGTCAGGGGCCTGACCCCTGACTCATGGAGAGTAGTTACATGAGAGATCCGTACGAGGTGCTTGGCGTAGACCGCACAGCCTCTGACGAGGAGATCAAAAAAGCATACCGGACGCTCTCGCGCAAGTATCATCCGGACGCGAATGTCAACAACCCGCGCAAGGATGAGGCGGAGGAGCGTTTCAAGGAAGTCCAGGCCGCCTACCAGCAGATCCAGCGGGGCGAGACGGGGGGCTTCTCTTCGCGTGCCGGGTACGGGCCGGGCAGCTCGTACGGCACGTACGGGGGCGGAGCCTACGGTCCGTACGGGCAGCAGCAGTCGGGCGATGCCTACGGCGGGTATCAGTACCAGTACGACGGGGATGCGCAGCGCTCCGGCACCGCCTACGATGACTTCTGGAACACGTTTTTTGGCAATGCCGGGTACGGCCCTTACCAGCGGGCGGCCTACGGGGCCCGCACGCAGGAGGATCCGCACATGGCGGCGGCCGCCAACTATATCCGCAACGGGGCGTATCTGCAGGCGTTAAACGTCCTGCGGGACATCACACCGCGCACGGCGCAGTGGTACTACTACAGCGCGCACGCCAACTCCGGGGCCGGCAACAACGTGATCGCGCTCGAACACGCGCGCCAGGCTGCCCAGATGGAGCCGGGCAACTACTCGTACCAGGAGTTGGTGCGGATGCTCGAGCAGGGCGGCGGGTGGTATGAGCGCCGGCAGACCTCCTACGGCTACCCGAACTACGCGGGCGGCGGGCTGTGCACCCGCATGTGCATGGGCTACATGCTCTGCAGCATCTGCTTCGGCAGCGGCGCCATCTGTCTGCCCTGCGGCTGAGGAGGGCCGTCTGTGCCTGACGGAGGCCGGAAAGCGCTTCGGAAGCGTTTCCGGGCAGAAAAGAAATGAGAATAATAACCGGTCCCGGTGACGGGCCGGATCAAGGGGTTTTGAGTATGACAGCAGACTGGAAGAGAAAAGCGGGTGTCCTGCTGCCCGTTTTTTCGTTGGACAGCCGGTACGGCATTGGGACGTTCGGGCGCGAGGCCAAGGCGTGGGTGCATGAGCTGGCAGAGGCGGGCTTTACCTACTGGCAGGTGCTGCCGCTGGGGCCCACCAGCTACGGGGACAGTCCGTACCAGAGTTTTTCGGCCTTTGCCGGCAACCCGTACTTCATCGATGTGGAGAGCCTGGTCGAACTGGGGCTGCTCACCCGTGAGGAAGCGGAGAGCTATGACTGGGGCGATGATCCTGCCCGCGTGGACTATGCAAAGCTCCACGAGGCGCGCTTTGCGCTGCTGCGCCAGGCGTTCGCCCGGGCGGTGCATGTGGGGGCCGTCGGCACGCGCTTCCTGGCTTTCTGCAAGGAGAACGCCTACTGGCTTCCCGACTACGCGCTGTTCATGGCCCTGAAGGAGCGGTTCGGCGGCAAGGCGTGGCTTTCGTGGCCGGAGGAGATCCGCACCAGGCAGCCGGAAGCACTGGCATCGGCCCGGGAAGCGCTGAAGGATGAGTGCACCTTCTGGGAGTTTGTGCAGTTCCTGTTCTTCTCCCAGTGGGAGGAAGTGCGCGCCGAAGCCAGGGAGGCGGGCGTGCAGATCATCGGGGACATCCCCATCTACTGCGCCATGGACTCGGCGGATGTCTGGGCCCACCCGGAACTGTTTTTGATGGATGAGAACATCTTCCCGGACCAGGTGGCGGGCGTTCCGCCGGACTACTTTTCGGCGGACGGCCAGCTGTGGGGCAACCCGCTCTACCGCTGGGAGGCCCATGAGGCGAACGGGTACGACTGGTGGATCCGGCGCATGAAGGGGTGCTCCAACCTGTATGACTGCGTGCGCATCGACCATTTCATCGGCATCGTGCGCTATTACTGCATCCCGTACGGCGCCGAAAACGCCAAAGCCGGCATTTACCGGCAGGGGCCGGGGCTGCCGTTCATCCGCATCCTGCAGGCGTCGGTGCCGCAGACAAAGCTCATCGCGGAGGATCTGGGCGTCATCGTGCCGGAAGTGCAGGCGGTCCTGGACGCCGCGGGCTTCCCGGGCATGAAGGTGCTGGCTTTCGCGTTCGGCAGCGGCGCGGAAAACGAGTATCTGCCGCACAACTACACGCACACCAACTCGGTGGTCTACGTGGGCTCGCATGACACCGATACAGCCGCCGGCATGCTGGGCTCCATGACGGCCAAAGACCGGGCTGAGGTGCGCGCCTACTGCGGGTTGCCGCCGGCGGCGGGTGAAGTGCGGGCCGATGACGGGGAAGAAGAGAAGCCGGCGCCGTCACAGGTGCGCGTGGTGCGCACGCTGACGCCCGAGGAGCAGGCCCGCACGCACGAGGAAGTGCAGGCACTCATCCGCCTGGCGCTTTCTTCCGTCGGCCACACGGCTATCCTGCAGGCGCAGGATCTTTTGTGCCTCGGCAGCGAAGCCCGCATCAACATCCCCAGCACCCTCGGGGGCAACTGGGACTGGCGGATGACCTCCGCGCAGCGCCGCGGGCTCTTTGACGAAGTGGCGCCCATGCTTTCGCTCTACGGCCGCTGACAGAGCGAAGGAGAGTCAACAACCCTTCCGCGCCAGGCTGTTTCTGACAGACCGCGAGGAAGGGTACGGATGAGTTCTGTACCGGGAGCTGATGTATGAACCGGTCTGACGAATGGCTGTATCAGGAATACCGGGCCCGGAGGGACAGTGAATGCCTGCGGGTGCTGCTGGAGCGGCACCGCGAGAGTCTGACGCTGTTCCTTCTTGGCTATGTCCAAAACCGGGAGGACGCGGAGGAACTGATGCTGGATGCTTTCGCGGCTGCCGCCTCGGGAACAGCCCGCTTCGACGGCCGCAGCTCGTTCAGGACCTGGCTGTTCGCCATCGGACGGAACCTGGCGCTAAAGGCCGTCCGCAAGCGGAGGATCCGTACGGTCCCGCTGGAGGAGGCCATGGACGCGGAGGAAGCGGAAGCGGAGTTCACGGTCCTGGCGGAGGAACGCAGGCGCCTTCTCTACGAAGCCCTCTCGCGGCTGCCGGCGGATTATCGTCAGGTGCTCTACCTGCTCTACTTTGAAGAAGCAACCGCGGACGAGGCGGCGCGCATCATGAACAAGACCCGCAAACAGATCTACAACCTCACGGCGCGCGGCAAGGCGGAACTGAGAAAACATCTGGAAGGGATGGGGTTTGGCGATGAGACCGGTTGACGAACAGCTCACTGTCATCGAAGAGCGCGCCGTGCACCTGCGCCTGAAGGCAGAGAGGCGCCGCAGGATCCTGGCCGATGCGGCGGGGGTTCTCATCAGTACCCTGCTACTGACGGCGGTGGTACTGTTTGGAGACCGCTTTTCCGCTGCGCCGGCGGAAGCCGGCACCACGCCCTTCGGCAGCCTTTTGCTGGCTACACCGGGCATGCGCTACGGCCTGATCGGCCTGCTGGCCTTCGCGCTGGGGGTGTTTGTGACGCTGCTGTGCGTAAACGCGCGGCGGGATCCGGGTAAGCATTATGATCGATAAGATATATCTGGTCGAGAATGCCATCTTTGATATCGTACTCGTTGCCGTCATACTGCTCTCGCTCCGCCTCATCCGCCGCGAGAATCGTTCCATGGCCGCCGTGTTTTTCGCCTTCGGAGGGGTCAGCTGGCTGCTGTCCGGTATCTACTGGATGGCCTATACCTTTATCGGAACGGGCGAACGGATGCCGTTCGCGGCCAACGAATTCGGGGAAGCGGCAGGATTTCTGCTCTATGGTTCGGCGCTGTACAGCATAGCCAAAAAGGACCGGCCATTCTGGCGGGAGGATTTCCTTCTGCCGCTGCTGATCATGGCGGGATATATGGCGCTGTGGATCGGCTGGTCGGGCGAATGGCTGGAGGATATCCTGACCGGGGCGGTCTTTGGGTATTATCTGTGCCGCTGCTGCCGCGCGCTGCGGGAGGAAAAAGCCCTTTCGCGCGCGGAACAGACCGGGCTGGGAGCGTTGACCATACTGATCCCCGCGCTGGAAGGCCTGATCTTCTTTGTGCCGGAGAAGGCCGCGGCCGTGCTGGATACCGTCTGCTATCTGATGATGTCGGTCATTCTGGTCTGCTTTCTGCTCCTCAATATCCGGGAACTCCGCCGGCGCGGGCAGGCCGGCCGCCGCATGGCGCTGGCTTTCTCGCTCTTTGCCTGGGCAGGCAGCTGCATGTATATGAGCGCGGGCATCTGGTATAACCTGTTCTACTTTTTTGCGGCGGTTTCGACCGTGCTGATGCTGGGTGCGGTGCAGGAGGAGGTGAGAAATCCTTGATCTTTGCCGAAAACATCCTTGTCTGTATTTCCGTGCCGCTGCTTCTGTCGATGGTCTTCCTGCCGCGGAACGCCCGCCGCTTTGTCGGGGCCTTTGTGCTGGGCATGACCGTCTGCCTGCTGGCCGCCTATATCGGCGGCTTCATCAGCCTCATCAGCGGGATGGGGAGAGTGAAGACTTCCGTTTATGTCTCGCCCGTCATCGAGGAGATCATGAAATTCCTGCCGGTGCTGCTCTATCTGTTCGCGTTCGTTCCGTCGGACGGGCAGATCCTGCCGGTTTCCGTCGGCATCGGTGCCGGTTTTGCCACCTTTGAAAACTGCTGTTATATCCTGACGAGCGGCGCGGGAAATTTCGGCTACATCCTCATCCGCGGCATGGCGGTCGGGGTGATGCACATCGTCAGCATGCTGGCCATGGCTCTGGGGCTGGTCATCGCCAGGCGCTTCAAAGTGCTGTCGCCCGCCGCCGTGCTGGGCGCGCTGTCGCTGTCCATGATGTTCCACGGGCTTTACAACCTCCTGGTCTCGGCGCCGGGGATGCCGGCAACCATCGGCTACCTGCTGCCGTTAGCCGGGGCAGCCATGCTCTATATTCCCTACCGTCATATGAAACCGGGAGCAGAAGCTGCCGGAGTGACCGGAACGGAAGTGCCGGCTGAAAAGTAGAAAAACGGGTTCCGGGTGACGGACCCGGACAAACAGCCAAAAAAGACGCCTTTCCTGCGGGAGAGGCGTTTTTTTGCTGAGTAAACCGGCCGGAAAACGGTACTAAGGGGTGTAAGGCATTCATCGGGAAGGAGGGATCCTGTGAAATACGATGCGGAGTCGTCGCTGCGCGAGGTCCTGCGGCGCGGGCGGCGTCTGAAGGAAAAAAGAAGGCAAAGGATGCAGGCGTTCCTGTCCGCAGCCGCTGTGTTCACCGTCGTGCTGCTGGGCGTAGTCCTGCACCTGTTTGGAAAACTGGTTCCGGTCAAGGGCGAAACGTCGGTCTACGGGGCCTTCCTGCTGCAGCAGGAAGCCGGCGGGTATGTGCTGGTCGGCGTGATCTGTTTCGCCGCGGCGGCACTGCTCACACTGGCCATGGTCCGTCATCGGGAGAAGTCCGGAAAGAACGGAGAGTCTGACATAAAAGCGGAGGAGAGGGAATCATGAAGAAGATCAACAGACAGGGAAAACGATGGGCGGCAGCCCTGCTTACACTGACGATGATCCTGTCGCTGCTGCCCTGGATGCCCATGAAGGCGTCCGCGGACGGTGACCAGGCATCCCAGGGAAGCACCGGCGGTACGGCCGAGGCGATCATGAACCTGGACAGCAAGGCGCCGGCCGAGTACGACAAGTACGATACGAACGTGTACGGGACCGGTCCCGACGATACGGCCCCCTTCCTGCTCTCCGAGCAGAACGAGCTGTTCCTCTTCCGGGCAGACGGCAGTTCCGCGAATGCCTGGGTGTTCGACGGCTTCTCCATGGAGAGCACCAGGATCAACAGCAGCGGAGCCTGGGTGGACACGCCCAACACGAGCAACACCTCCTATAATGCGCTCAACACGTCCGGTATCGGCAACGGCAGCACCTTCGAATATGTCCAGGCCGTCGGTTTCGACCCGACGGGATGCGGGCGCCGGGACTACGTGGCCTACATCGGCTACGTTCCGTCCGAGAAGTCCGTCTACGTGAAGGTCCAGAACGCGAAGACCGGGCAGACCTGGCAGAAGAAGCTTACGGACGCCTACTGGATCTACGACAACCGCGCCAACGACCATGATCCGCATCCTTTCGAGATCGCCAACTGCCTGTCCATCACCGCCGGCGATTACAACAACGACAGCAAGGATACCGTGATCGTTTACGCGGCGGGCGACGGCGGCACCAAGTCGAACTACGCCGGCACGGCCAAAATCTGGCAGGTCACGTTCTCCGGCGGAAGCCTGACCACGTCGGAAGTGGTGGATCTGGACAACTACCTGGCCTTCAAGGACTGGAAGACGAACACCGCCACCAAGAGAAAGCCGGTCGTCACCCTGACCACCGGCGACTTCGATGGCGATGGCATCGAGGAATTTGCCTATGCTGCCGGCTTCTATAACGCCTCTGGCAGCGTGGAGAATGGCTGGACCGGACGGTACGGCGATTCCATGAACCATTTTGCTTCGTACGTACAGGTTGTGGACGGGTACAATGGCTGGCAGGCGACCGCACCGGTCTGGATGTACGACCGGGGATCCTATACACAGGACGGTACGAAAAAGACGTATAAGTTCACGGTCATGCACGGGGCTGCCGTTACGGCGGCTGACACCAACGGCGACGGCGTGGATGAGATCATTGCGGTCGGCTACCGGTCCACGCCCGAAGTGGAATACCAGAACGACGTGTGGGACTATGTCAAGAATGTCTGCGACTGGGACAAGGAGGATTACGCCGTGTCGGTGATCACCCTGTCCGACGGCAGCCTGCGAAAGACAGACCTGCAGGAACTGGCGATGAGCAGTTTCTTCAAGAAACAGTTCGGCGGGGACGGCGACAAGGGATACAACGACAAGCGCTATATCTTTCCGAAGATCCAGCTGGCTGCCGGAAAAACGAACGGCGACAAGAGCCCGGAAACCGTTTTCGTGTCCGGTGTCCTGTACAGCTTTGAAGACGGCAGGTCCGGACAGGAGGTGTTCACACCCCTGATCATGAGCCAGCATTTCACCACCGCCATGGACGGCGGTCCGAACGCGGAAGTGATGTACGTCGGTAATGTAGCGGTGGGTAATTTCGACAGCAACGACGCCGGCCGTGAGCAGTTCGCCTACACGCTGTGGTTCATGGAGAGCGGTTCCGGCAAGAAGAATCACGTCTACTGGGACGTCATCGGCGGATCCATCTACAGCGATGAGGAAACAAATGGGGAACTCACGGCCTTCGGTTCGGTGCAGACTTACGGGCAGACGACCATGCGCAGCGACTGCGACCATACCATCTGGGGCGGCAGCAAAAATGCGTCCATGGTGGTGGACAGCTCCCGGGAATACGCGTCGGCCGTGCCGGTGGCGGTGGACACAGACGAGGACGGCGTACTGGCGAAATATGCCGGTTCCTACGCGGCCTACAGCGATCCGGAAGTGATCGCGGTGCTGCAGGCGGCACCGTATTTCGAGGAACTGGGCAACGTCGGCGAGACCACCTATACCATCACCAACGGCTACGGGCGTACGACCTCGAAGGGATGGGAAGTGTCCTTCGGTGTGGGCTTTGCCGGGGAACTGCAGCTCACCCATGTGAAATTCGGCCTGGAGGCAGGCGTCACGCACTCGTTTTCCAAGACCTACTCGGATTCCTATACGGTCTCCCGGAGCACGTCGGTGAAAGCGTCGAACCACAGCGTCGTGGTGGTCACACGTATCCCGGTCATGTTCTACCGGTATCTGATCTACAACCCGGGGACAAAGCAATACGACAGTACGTATACCGTCTCGGTCCCGCTGACTCCGGTGATGTTCTCCATGACCATCGACGAATACAACCGGTTTGTGGAGACGTACAACGACTGGCTTGACGAGCGGATCGCGGCTGGAAAGCTGAAAGCAGCGGACGCGATCAGGCTGATCGCCGTCGACGATGAGGGCGGCGACCTGCCGGCCGGACACGAGGGGGATCCGTTCCGCTACAACAGCCAGTGGGGGCCCATCGGCGGCACGTGCCTGTCCGAGAAGCCTTTCACGCTGGCCCACGACGGGACCACGCACAGTTCCGGATGGGAACTGGAGACGAGCCATGAATCGGAATACACGCACAGCCACGGCATGACCTGGACCGTTACCGTCCAGGGCGGCATCAACTCGCCGACGACCGGTGAATGGTGGGTCGGCGCTTATGTCAACCTCGACACCACCTGGAGTTTCGGCTATACCAAGACCAGTTTCACCAGCCGGGCGGCGGAAGGCTCCGTGACCAACCTGGGGGATGACGATCTGGAGGATTATACCTTCACCTGGGAATTCGGCACCTGGGAGCGGACGCTGTCCGACGCCAAAGACGCCGTGCCGGTGCCGTTCTACGGATACCGCGTCGAACACGTGGCAGCGCCGGCCAGGCCGGTGAAGGATCTGCGGGCTCAGTTTGATACTTCCGGGGAGGATGAAATGGTCATCGCTCTCACCTGGAAGGACGGCGGGGATGACAGGCGCCCCACCGGGTCGTTCCTCCTCTACCAGTGCCAGGAGGACGGCAGCCGGACGAAGATCGGCGAAGTGGCCGCCGGGGATGCGGCTTATATGACCACGAACGAGGCGGGCGAGACAATCTACCGCTTCGAGTATGACAACCTGGACGGCCGCAGTTCCTACGAATTTGAGGTGACGACCAAAGGAACGGGGTCGAATGGCGGAACCGGCAGTTATACCACGACAACGGAGACGGAGGCGGTGTCCAAAGCCTACGTGTATGTGGAGTACAAGTCTATCTACTCGATCGAACTGACCGAGGCGGCGGAAGACAGTGAAGACGGGCTGACCAGCACCTATACCATCTACTACACCGACGGCAGCACGTCCCTCCTGTATGTGAAGAACGGCGTGGGCATTGAGGATATCTCCTACACGCCGCCGGAGCAGAGCGCAGACGGGCTGACGGCGGTCTATGTGATCACCCTGACCGACGGCAGCACCCAGACCATCACCGTTCGCAACGGCCGGGACGGCCGCGAGATCGAACTGCGGGCGGACGAGCGCACGGATGCAGAGACCGGGAAGGCCGTGAAGGTCATCCAGTGGAAATATACGGATGAAGGCGAGGATGCCTGGCGTGATCTGGCCGCAGTGGCCGACACGGCGGTGATCAAGGGCGAGGACGGCAAGGACGGCAAGGACGGTGCGGACGGCGAAGACGGTGCGGATGGCCGCGAGATCGAGATCGGGGTGCACAACGGTGTCATCCAGTGGCGCTATGTGGCACGCGAGGGTGAGGAAGAGGATGTGTGGAAAGATCTGATAACCCTCGAAGAACTGACCGGCCCGCAGGGCGAGCAGGGTATTCCCGGTCAGGACGGCGCAGACGGTCAGGACGGTGCGGATGGCCAGGATGGCCAGGACGGCCGCACCGTGGAACTGCGGGTGTATGAGTATACCGAAGAGACGGACGGAGAGACCGTGACAAAGAGCATCATCCAGTGGAAGTATACGGATGAAGATGATGAGCAGTGGAAGGATCTTCTCCTCACGGGTGAGAACTACTGGCTGCAGGGCCCGCAGGGCGAGCAGGGTGAGCAGGGAATTCCCGGTGTGGACGGTGCGAACGGACGCGAGGTGGTCTTGCGGATGAATCCGGAGAGCGGCGCCATCGAATGGCAGTATGCCGGAGACACGGAGTGGCAGGAACTGGCCGCAGCAGGCGCCATCAGCGGCGAAGACGGTACAGACGGTCAGGATGGCCGTGAGATCCAGCTGGAGTACGATGAGGAGAGCGGTGAGCTGAGATGGCACTATGTGGGCGAGAATACCTGGCAGGTGCTGACGGTGCTCCAGGGCGGCCGGGACGGCAAGGATGGCGAAGACGGTATGGACGGCCGTGAGATCGAGATCGAAGTGCGCGATGGCGTGGTCCGGTGGCGTTATCTGCCCCGCGAAGGCGAGGAGGGGTACGAAGACGCATGGAAGGATCTGATCGCGCTGGAAGAGCTGACCGGCCCGCAGGGCGATCCGGGTGAGCCGGGAGCATCCGGCCGGGATGGTGAGGATGGTCAGAACGGTGCAGACGGCAAGGATGGCCGTGAGATCGAGATGCGTCTGGACCCGGAGACCAAAACGGTGCAGTGGCGCTTTGTCGGTGACGGGGAGTGGCAGGATCTGATGACCATTCCCGAAGTGACCGACGGCCGGGACGGGGCGGATGGCCGCGGGATTGTTTCCATCCTGAAGACCGGACAGGATGGTGATAAGGATACGTATACCATCACCTATACCGATGGGACCACGTCCACTTTCACCGTGGTCAACGGCAAGGACGGGCGTGACGGCCAGAATGGTACGAACGGCCAGAACGGTACGAATGGCACGAACGGCCAGAACGGTACGAATGGTCAGGATGGCCAGAACGGCACGAATGGCACGAATGGCACGAATGGTCAGTCCGGAACGAATGGTCAGTCCGGAACGAATGGTCAGAATGGTACGAATGGTCAGGCTGGCACAAATGGCACGAACGGCACGAACGGTACGAACGGTACGAATGGCCAGGCTGGCACCAATGGTACGAACGGTCAGAGCGGCACGAATGGCCAGGCTGGCACAAATGGTACGAACGGTCAGAGCGGCACGAATGGTCAGTCCGGAACGAATGGTCAGAATGGCATCGGTGCATCCGGTGAAACACCTGCTGCGGCAGAGCCGGCGGAGCCGGTGGGCATTGCCGACCTGAAGATTTCGGAGGAAGGCGACCTGATCGTCACGCTCACGGACGGTACCGTGATCAATGCCGGCAAGGTGCCGAACGCAGCGCCCGCACAGGAGGACATCCCGAACAGTGATACCCCGAAGGCTGCCCCGGAAAGTGATGCCGAAACCGGCGCCCAGCCTGCCGGCAGCGCGGATAGCGCAGGCAGTGCAGGCAGCACTTCCGCGAATCCTGTCCCCTGGTGGATCATCTGGGTGCTGCTCGGCTGGAACACAGTGCTGACGGGAGCGGTGGTCTGGCTGACCGCGGCCAAAAAGAGCAAGGCGGCGGAAGAAAAATGAGACAAAAGATCGTAAAACAGACCCGATAAAAAGGGGAAGGCCCTGCCGGATGACCGGCAGGGCCTTTGAAAAGGGGAGGATACAATGAAAAAACGAACTTGCATTGCCACGATGCGTTGGTTTTTTTCTTTTGTATGGCTTCATGATAAAGGGCAATCGTGTATAAAAAACAGGTTTCCTGTAACGTTTTCCTGAACGATTTTTGAACAAATTATGAACAACACGCGGTGGATAAATATGGTATAATCGGTGGCGGCGGGCAAAAGGGCCCATCGCTTTTTTTGCGCGCAAAAACGGTTGAAAAAGGAGACCGATATGAACGTACTGGTGACCGGCGGAGCCGGCTATATCGGAAGCCATACCTGTGTGGAACTGCTGAACGCCGGGTACGGCGTGGTGGTCATGGACAACCTCTACAACGCCAGCCGCAAGGCGCTGGAGCGCGTGGAGCAGATCACCGGCAAGACGCTGACGTTTTACGAGACGGACATGCTGGACCGCGAGGGCGTGAGAAAGATCTTCGCCGAACAGAAGATCGACGCCGTCATCCACTTTGCCGGCTACAAGGCGGTGGGTGAGAGCGTACAGAAGCCCATCGAATACTATTACAACAACATCGCCGGCACCCTGGTGCTGACGGATGAGATGCGCAAGGCCGGCGTGAAGACCATCATCTTCTCGTCGTCCGCAACGGTCTACGGTGACCCGGCCGAGATCCCGATCACCGAGAACTGCCCGAAGGGCACGCCCACCAACCCCTATGGGTGGACGAAGAGCATGCTGGAGCAGATTCTTACGGACATCCACACGGCGGATCCGGAATGGAACGTCACGCTGCTGCGGTACTTCAACCCCATCGGCGCGCATGAGAGCGGCCTGATCGGCGAGGATCCGAAGGGCATCCCCAACAACCTGGTGCCGTACGTGGCGCAGGTGGCCGTGGGCCGGCGCGAGAAGCTGGGCGTCTTCGGCAACGACTATCCTACGCCGGACGGAACGGGCGTGCGCGACTACATCCATGTGGTGGATCTGGCGCGCGGCCATGTGAAGGCGCTGGAGCACGGTGAAGGCAAGACCGGCGTGCGCATCTACAACCTGGGTACCGGGCACGGCTCGAGTGTGCTGGAGGTGGTGCACGCGTTTGAGAAGGCCTGCGGGCACGCCATCCCGTACGAGATCAAGCCCCGCCGCGCGGGCGATATCGCCGTTTGTTACGCGAAGTGCGACAAGGCGAAAGAAGAGCTGGGGTGGGTGGCCGAGTACGGTATTGAGAAGATGTGCGAAGACTCCTGGAACTGGCAGAAGAAGAACCCGGAAGGGTACGGAGAATGAGGGGGATCCTTCGGCTCGGCCTCTCGGCCTCGCTCAGGATGACAGAAGGAGAGTAAGACTATGAAATACAGAGAACTCGTGGAACCGCTTGAGCAGGACATGCTGGCCTCGCTGCAGCGGCTGGTGAAGTACAATTCCCGCAAAGGGGAGCCGGAAGAGAACGCTCCCTTCGGCAAGGTGCCGGCGGCCTGCCTGGACGAGGCCCTGCAGATGGCCTCCGAGATGGGCTTTTCCACGCACAACCTGGACCACTACTGCGGCTGGGCCGAGATGGGCGAGGGCGAGGAGATCATCGGCATCGCCGCGCACCTGGACATCGTGCCGGCCGGCGACGGGTGGGATACGGACCCCTTCACCGTGGTGCGCAAGGGTGACCGCCTCTACGGCCGCGGCGTGAGCGATGACAAGGGTGCCGCCGTGGCATCGCTGTACGCCATGAAGCTGGTGCGTGAGATGGGCGTGCCCATGAAGCGCCGCGTGAGGCTGCTGCTGGGCACCGACGAAGAGTGCGGGTCCGGCTGCATGGAGTATTACCGCACGCACGGCGAGCCCGTGACCATGGGCTTCACGCCGGACGGCAACTTCCCCGGCATCTACGGCGAGAAGGGCCACTGCTCCATGGTGCTGAAGTCCAAAAACACCAGGATCCTCTCCATGGAGGGCGGTTTTGTCACGAACGCCGTCTGCGACCACTGCGTGACGAAGATCCCGGCGGAAGTGAGCAAAGAAGCGCTGGAAAAAGCGCTGGCCGCCACGCCGCTCAAAGGCTTCACGGTCACGGAAGAGGACGGTGCGTTCGTGATCGATGCGCAGGGCGTGGCCGCCCACGCGAGCACGCCGCTGCTGGGCGTCAACGCCGCTTCGTACACCATGAAGGCCCTGAAGGACGCCGGCTTTGAAGACGATTTCGTGAACTTCTACCTGGACCGCATCGGCACCGGGTGCGACGGCGACGGCATCGGCCTGAAGATCTCGGATGACTACGGCCCGCTCACCCTGAACAACGGCATCGTCCGCAAGGGAGAGGAAGGGTTTGAGTGCACCATCGATATCCGCTACCCCGTCACCTTCAATGCGGCGCAGATCCGCGCCTTCGCGGAGCCGTTCACGGAGGATGAGCGCGGCAAGGTGGACATCCTGGCCGTCAGCGAGCCGCTCTTTTACCCGCGGGATTCCGTGCTGGTGGAAAGCCTCTTAGCCGCCTGGCGCGAGGTGACCGGTGATACGGAGCTGGAGCCCATGGTCATCGGCGGCGGCACCTACGCGCAGCACGTGCCGGGCATCATCGCCTTCGGCTGCGAGATGCCGGACGGCGACAACCACATCCACGACCGCAACGAAAGCCTGCTGGTGGAAGAGTGGAAGATGCAGGTCTGCGTGTACGTGGAAGCCATCCTGAAACTGCTGGAGGCATGAGTCAGGGGTCAGGCCCCTGACTCACTGTAAGCCAAAGGGACAGGTCAAACGGCATATATGTCATTTAACCTGTCCCTCTGCCATATCACAGAACCCCTGCCGGGCGGCAGGGGTTCTTGCGTTTTCCGTCCATCAGTGCTTGCGCTGCGTGATGGTCAGGTTTTCGGAGGTGTACTCCTCGGTCTTGAACTCGTAGTCGTTGCCGGGCAGGATGGCGTTGAAGAAGATGCCGGCCAGCGCCGCAACGGCCAGAGACGTCAGGCTCACGGAGAAGCGCCCGATGTTGAAGTCGATGCTGGTGATGCCCAGGGCAGCCACCAGGATGACGGCCACGATAATCAGGTTGCGGGACTTGGTGAGGTCCACCTTGTTCTCCACCAGGTTGCGGATACCGACGCCGGAGATCATGCCGTAGAGGATGAAGGAGATACCGCCGATGACGGCTGTGGGCATGAGGGCGATCAGCGCCGCGAACTTCGGGCACAGCGACAGGATGATGGCAAAGCACGCGGCGATGCGCACGACCTTCGGATCATACACCTTGGTGAGCGCCAGCACGCCGGTGTTCTCGCCGTAGGTGGTGTTGGCCGGGCCGCCGAAGAAGGCGGAGAGGGACGTGGCCAGACCGTCGCCGATCAGCGTGCGCTTCAGGCCCGGGTCGGCCAGGAAGTTGCGGCCGGTGGTGGCGGAAACGGCGGAGATATCACCGATGTGCTCCATCATGGAAGCCAGCGAGATGGGCACCACGGCCACGATGGCGGAGACCGCCAGGCCGGAATCCGTGACGTTGCCGAGGATCAGGCCTTCTTTGTGGATGGGCAGGCCGATCCACGCAGCGTCTTTCAGGGCCTGGATCTTATCCACGGAGAAGAGCTGCAGGTTCGGGTTGCCGAACGCGCAGACGACGCCGTCCACGGTCTGGCCGCCGGCCAGCGCGAAGATCACGGAGAACACGCAGGCGATGACGATGGCCAGCAGGATGGGCACGATCTTGGCCATGCCCTTGCCCCAGATGTTGAAGACGATGACGGCGCCTAAGGCCACCAGCGCGATGGGCCAGTTGGTCACACAGTTGTTGACAGCGGACCCGGCCAGCGACAGGCCGATGGCGATGATGATGGGACCGGTGACCACCGGCGGGAAGAAGCGCATGACTTTCTTCACGTCAAAGATGGCGAACACGGCAGCCAGCACAAGGTAGACAAGACCGGCGCACAGGACGCCGAGGCTGGCGTACGGCAGCATCTGCGCAGCCGTCATGCCTTCGGGCGCCATGCCCGTGACGGCAGCGTAACCGCCGAGGAATGCGAACGAGGAACCTAAGAAGACCGGAACTTTCAGGCCCGTGATCAGGTGGAACAGCAGGGTTCCCAGGCCGGCCATCAGCAGGGTGGTCTGCATGTTCAGACCGGTGAGCAGCGGGACCAGCACGGTGGCGCCGAACATGGCGAACGTGTGCTGCAGCCCCAGAATGAGCATGCGCGGCACGCCCAGAACGCTGGCATCGTGGATGGCCTCGGTGCCGATCTGGATCTTCTGTTTCTCCGACATAATACCCCTCCTTCTTTTCAGGTCCGGCTTGCGGCCGGACATTATCTTTGCTATCTTATGAAAGACAGGAGAAAAAGTCAACGCTGTTTTTTTCACGGTTCGCGGTGAAGATTACCAAACAGGAAGTACTTATCCGGCACGGGGGATCTGCGCCGGATCCAGGAGGCCCGCTTATGAGAAGTCCGGAGAGTGTCGGCATTTCGTCGGCCGCCATCGCGCGGCTGATCCGCAGCTTAAACGAACAGGGGGTGCCGCTGCACAGCCTGCTGATCGCCCGCCGCGGGCAGGTGGTCTATGAAGGCTACTGGGCGCCGTATACACGCGACACCCTGCACCGCATGTACTCGCAGACCAAGAGCCTGACGGCGCTGGCCATCGGCCTGCTGGAGGCGGACGGGAAGCTGTCCGTGAAGGACCATGTGTGCGACTGCTTCCCGGAGTACGTCACCGACCGCACCCACCCGTGGACGCGTGAGTGCACCATCGAAGACCTGCTGACCATGCGCACGTGCTACGACGGCACGGTCTACACCAAGGAAGACCGGACGCTCAACTGGGAGAAGCAGTTCTTTGAGGCCGTGCCCACGCACCGGCCGGGCACCGTGTTCGCCTACGACACCACCGGCACGCAGGTGCTGGGCGCGCTGGCCGAAAAGCTGTCCGGGCAGCCGATGCTGGACTTCCTGAAAGACCGCCTGCTGCGCCGTATCGGGTTTTCGGAGGAGAGTTACATCATCCCCGTGGGGCCTCTGCACACCGCCATGGCCGGCAGCGGCCTGATGGCCAAACCCATGGACATGATGCGCGTGGCGCTGCTGTTCATGAACGGCGGGAAAGACCCGGCAAAGTACGGGGACCCGAACGCGGAGCAGCTCTTCCCGGCCGAGTACCTTTCGCGGATGCTGGGCTTTCAGACCAGCACCCGGCCTATCCCGCTGGGCGCGGATTTCGGCTACGGGTATTACATCTGGCTGATGCGCGACGGGTACCGGATGTACGGCATGGCCAGCGAGCTGTCCATGTGCTTCCCGGCAGAGGACATCGCGGTGATCACCACGGCGGACACGCAGGTGATGCGCGGCGGCGAGGAGCGCATCGAGGAGCTGGTGCGCGAGTTCATCGTCCGCGATGCGGCGGATGCCCGCCCGGAGGATAAGGCGGCGCAGGCGGATCTGGCGGCTCTTACGGAGACGCTCGCCATCCCCACCGTGCCCAACCCGTTTGCGGGGACGGCCGCGGCCGCGCGCGTGAACGGAGCGGTCTATGATATGGAAGAAAACCCGCAGGGGTTTGAAAGCATCCGCCTCACCTTCACTGATGGCGGCGGGGAACTGGCATTTACCCGCCGGGGAAGCACGGTGACCATTCCCTTCGGCATCGGCCATCAGGCGGAGAGCGTGTTTGCGGAGCTTCAGGAGACGTGCCTGGCCAGCGGCGGGTGGATCGAAGAGAACACCTTCCTGGTGCAGGTGTATTTCCCCGGCGAGGCCCTGTCCGGTCTGTGGTTCAAGATGAACCTGCGCCCGGACGGGTGGCTGACGGCACAGCTGTTAGGGACCACCGAGGGGATGCTGGAGCACTATAATACGCAGCTGAACGGAAAAAAGCGGCGCTGATCCGCCGGTCTTTCCCTGTTGCCGGCCGCTTTCCCGTGCTATGGTGAAGAAAAGCGGGACCGCCACAGCGGTGCCGGAAGGAGTGGATTCATGAATATCGGCTGGGGATTTGATTTCATGCAGATGCTGTTTCCGATCTTTTTTGCCGCGTTTTTGTTCGCGTTTGTATTCATTGTGGTGAAGGCCATCAAAGAAAAGCGGCAGAACGATGCCTCCCCGCGCCTGACCGTACAGGCGGTGGTGCAGGAGAAGCGCCGGAGCGTCTCGCAGACACAGCACGCGAACGCCGGAGACGCCTCCGGGGCGCACGGCTTTTCCACCACGACGGACACCACGTATCACGTGACCTTCCGGGTGGAGAGCGGCGATGAACTGCGTTTCCGGGTCAGTCACCGGGAATACGATGAACTGGCCGAAGGCGACGCCGGGTGGCTCATGTTCCAGGGCACACGGTATCTGGGCTTTGACCGGCAGGATCAGTGGAAAGAGCAGATGCCGCGGATGTGACGCGGCGAAAGGATGAACATGAAAGGACACAAACGGAAGATGACCGCGCCCATCGTGATCACTGTCCTGGTCATCGTCTATTTCTTCGTCTATTTCGGACTGCTGATCCGTTTCGTGGAGATCGGCTGGCTGAAAGTACTGCTGTGGGTCGTACCCGCTCTGCTGGGAGCGGCGATGATCGGTGTCTGTATCCAGAGGATCCGGGAGATCAAAGGAGGAGAAGAAGATGATCTTAGTCAATACTGATTACATCAGCGGGAAGGAACTGGAGATGCTCGGTCTGGTCAAAGGCAGCACCATCCAGTCCAAGAACATCGGCCGCGACATCACGCAGGGTTTAAAAACCCTCGTCGGCGGCGAACTGAAAGCCTACAACGAGATGATGAACGAAGCCCGGGCGCTCGCGACCAAGCGGATGGTCGAGGAGGCGGAGGGGCTGGGGGCGGATGCCGTGGTCAACATCCGCTACTCGTCCGCGGCCGTCATGCAGGGCGCCGCGGAAGTCATCGCCTACGGCACGGCCGTGAAGTTCCGCGCATAAGACATTTTCGGATGACCGACAGGAGGTGAGAACATGTCTGTCCTGGCAGCGTTTATGGTCCCGCACCCGCCTCTGATCGTCCCGGAGGTGGGGCGCGGCGGGGAGGAGCAGATCGCCGAAACCACGGCGGCCTATGAGCGCGTGGCGGCGGAGGTGGCGGCGCTTCAGCCGGAGACCATCGTGATCACCAGTCCGCATGCCGTGATGTATGCGGACTATTTCCACATCTCTCCCGGCCGGAAGGCGAGCGGGTCTTTCGCACAGTTTCGGGCGCCGCAGGTGCGCTTTTCCGAAGACTATGATCAGGAACTGACCGCTCATCTGGAGGCCCTGGCGGAGGCGGCAGACTTTCCGGCGGGGACGCTCGGCGAACGCGATGCATCGCTTGACCACGGCACCATGGTGCCGCTCTACTTTATCCGCAGGCACTATGCCGGCGGGAAGATCGTGCGCATCGGGCTTTCGGGGCTGCCGCTGACGGACCACTACCGTCTGGGGCAGTTCATCGCGCGGGCCTGTGAGGATCTCGGCCGCCGGGCGGTGATCATCGCCAGCGGAGATCTCTCGCACAAGCTGCAGACGTACGGGCCGTACGGGTTTGCCGCGGAGGGGCCGGTCTACGACCGGCGTATCATGGACGTGTGCGGCCGGGCGGCCTTCGGCGAACTGCTTGATTTTGATGAGACCTTCTGCGACAAGGCAGCCGAGTGCGGCCACCGGTCGTTCGTGATCATGGCCGGGGCGTTTGACGGGCTGGCGGTAAAGGCCGAGGCACTGTCGCACCAGTCGGTCACCGGTGTGGGGTACGGCATCTGCACCTTTTACCCGGAAGGGCCGGATGAGAGCCGGCATTTTCGGAAAGAATACGAGAAAAAGCAGGAGGAGGCGTACCGTGAGAAAGCGGAAGCCAGCGACGCGTACGTCCGCCTGGCCCGCGCCGCGGTGGAGGCGTGGGTGAAGAACCACCGCCGCCTGCCGGTGCCGGAAGGGCTGCCGGAGGAGATGGTGAAGAACCGGGCCGGGACCTTCGTCTCCCTCCACAAAAACGGCCAGCTGCGCGGCTGCATCGGCACCATCCTGCCGACGGAAGCGAACATCGCGAAAGAGATCATCGGCAACGGCATCAGCGCCTGTTCGCGCGACCCGCGCTTTTCGCCCGTCACCCCGGCGGAGCTGAAGAGCCTGGACATCAGCGTGGACGTGCTGACCGCGCCGGAGGACATCGACTCGCCGGACCAGCTGGATGTGAAGAGGTACGGCGTGATCGTCACCTGCGGGAGGCGCCGCGGCCTTCTGCTGCCGGATCTGGACGGCGTGGACACGGTGGAGGAGCAGATCGATATCGCCCGGCGCAAGGGCGGCATCGGCGAAGACGAGCCCTACCGCCTGCAGCGTTTTGAAGTGATCCGGCACCACTGAGGGACACCGCCCGGGAGGTGTGATATGTTCGGAAACGCGAAAAACGGAAGCGTCCCGCTGGGCGATACGCGCATGAGTTACGTCTCCTTCGGCAGCGGGGAGAAAAATCTGATCATCCTGCCGGGCCTTTCGGACGGTCTGGCCACCGTGAAGGGGAAGGCCCTGCTCTTAGCCGGCCCCTACCGGCCGTTCCTGAAACGGTACACGGTGTATATGTTCAGCCGCAAGGACGACATGCCGGAGGGGTATTCCATCCGGGACATGGCCGCGGACCAGGCGCGGGCCTGTGAGATTCTGGGCATCCGCCGGACGGCGGTGCTGGGGGTCTCGCAGGGCGGGATGATCGCCCAGTGCCTGGCGGCGGATTTCCCGGAACGGGTGGAGAAACTGGTGATCGCCGTCTCGGCGCCGTCCTGCAGCGACATGACGGATGCCTGCGTGCGGGAGTGGATACGCCTGGCGGAGGCGGGCGATCATAAACAGCTGATGATCGACACCGCCGAAAAGAGTTATTCTCCGGAAAAACTGAAAACCTACCGGAAGCTGTACCCGGTGCTGAGCCGCGTGGGGAAGCCTTCGGACTACGGGCGGTTTCTGACAAACGCCCGCGCCATCCTGGGGTTTGACGGGGTTAAGGACCCCGGACGGATCATCTGCCCGGCGCTGATCATCGGCGGAGAGGAAGACCGGATCGTGGGGGCGGAGGCTTCCCGGGAACTGGCACGGATGATCCCGGAGAGCACATTGTATGTGTACCCCGGCCTGGGGCACGCCGCCTACGAGGAGGCGCCGGACTTCTACCGGCGGGTGTTTGACTTTCTGGACCGGCCGTAAGAACGGCCGTCATCCGGACTGTGGGAACCGCACTGTCCGCGCAGAGGCGGCGGGGAAAGGAGGCATCTTCTGATGGAAACGGAGCGAAAGATGGCCGTCTGTCCGGTGTGCTTCCGCCACTGCCGGATACCGGAAGGAAGCGTGGGCTTCTGCGGGGGCCGGACGGCCGAAGGCGGGCAGACGAAAGCCTTCAACTACGGGAAGATCACCGGGCTGGCGCTGGATCCCATCGAGAAAAAGCCGCTGGCGCGGTTTCATCCGGGCAGCTGGATCCTGAGTGTGGGCAGTTTCGGGTGCAATCTGCGGTGCCCGTTCTGCCAGAATCACGACATCTCCTGGGGAGCGGAGGCTGCGCGGTATGCCGAAGCGGCGGAGGAATGGAGCCCGGAGGAACTGGTGGAGGCTGCCGAGCGGACGAGAAACCGCGGGAACATCGGCATCGCCTTTACCTACAACGAGCCGCTGATCGGCTATGAGTTTGTGCGGGACACCGCCCGGCTGGCGAAAGACCATGGGCTGGTGACGGTGCTGGTCACAAATGGAACAGCCGAACTGCCCATCCTGCGGGAACTGGCGCCGTACATCGACGCCATGAACATCGACCTGAAGGGCTTTACGGACCGGTACTACCGAAAGGTGCTGGGCGGTGACCGGGCGCAGGTGATGGATTTTATCACCGAAGCGGTGAAATGCGCCCACGTGGAGCTGACCACGCTGATCGTGCCCGGTGAGAACGATACGGAAGAGGAGATGCGGGAACTGGCCGCGTGGGTGGCCGGGCTGCGAAATCCGGACGGGGAGAGCGTGCCGCTGCACATCTCGCGCTTCTTCCCGCGCTTTCACATGACGGACCGCGGCCCGACGCCGGTGCGGACGGTGTACCGGCTGGCGCAGACCGCGGAGGAGTACCTGCCGTACGTGTATCCGGGCAATGTCTGAACGGCAAAAAACGAGCCTGAAGAGGAGGAAACAAACGACCATGAGTGGCAAAGCGAACACGAAAAAGACCTTCCGCAGGACCGCAGCGCTTTTGCTGGCGCTGCTGATGCTGTTTACGGCGGGCTGCCGCGCGTCTTCGTATATGGCTGTGGGGATGGTCCGCACCAATACGAAGAACAGCGCGAACCTGAGCTTTTACTCCCTGAGAGGAAAGATCGTTTTCACGGTGAAGAGTTCCGGCGAGGGGGATGTGACGTACACGGCGAAGCTGGAGAGCGGCACCGCGAAGGTGTATGTGGAGTGGGCCGGCTCGAAAACGGAACTGTTCACCATAAACGGCGGCGAGGAAGTGTCCTCGCACGGCGGCTATGTGGACTCCGGCTCGGTGACCATCATCGTGGAGACGGACGGAACCTGCAAGAACGGAGAGTTTCACTTCAATGTGAAATAAAGAACCGACTGAGAACACGGAAAAGGAGACGGAAGCCATGTTTGCATGCGATCACAAGACCCTGACGCTGTCATTCAACGTGTTTCACAGCATGGAAAAAGAGGACCTTCCGGAATACGGCGAGTTCTGCCTGCTGGAACTGACAGACGGCCGCTATACCGGCGGTGCGTGGTCGCCGTCCGGGAAGGAGGAAGGCACTTTGGGAGAATTCATCCGGGGAACGGCGGAAACGGTCTCTTCGGATGACGTCGCATGGTGGCACTCCCTTTCCGGCTACGACCTGACCGAGTGCCTGGAGGATGAGGAGATGGGCTGGATCAACCTCGGCCCGGAAACGGAAGACGGGCATTCGGCTGCCTTTGAAGGCTTTTTGTCCACTGCCGACGGGGCCTTTCCCAAGAGTGAGCAGTACTGCCTGCTGATCCTGGCAAACGGCGGCCTGGGGGCCGGCAGGTGGGAAAAATGGGACGAGAAGGAAGGGAGCTTTATCTGGGCGCCGGCGCTGGCAAGCTACGACATGGATGAAGTATGGGCCTGGACGCCCTTAAGTTCCGATGAGATCTTTGCCGCGGAAGAAGAGGAGGAAGAGGAAAGACAGCGCGAGGAGGAGTTAAACCGCCACCCGTCAGTCGATCCGGCGCTGTTCGCCTACGGAACCGACATCGGCGTCTATTACGACAAAGCGCTGGAGAAGCTCTGCGCGGAATACCCGTGGGCGACGCTGACACAGATGAAGAAGAAAACACCGTGGGAGGTCGTGCCGCTGCACGGAAAGACTGTCTTCGCGCAGGTCGACCGCTCCTGGCAGACGCCGGTCATACACGAGTGGACCGAAGGGAAGACAGCGGATGAATTCATCGCCTTCCTCTGTGAGTACGCGCGCGAAGCCGTGAAGAACGCGAACCCCGCCGAGAAGTTCCGGTACGGGCGGGATATCGAAGTGTATCTGCAGAGGGCCATGGAGGCGGTCCGGAAGGATTACCGGTGGCTGACGAGGCCGATGCTGGACGCCTACTGCCGCTATGAAATCCGGCAGGTGGACGGCGACTGGGAGTTTGTCCAGGCGTATCTGGGAAGCGATGATTTTTCCGTGTGCGACTGCGCCACGGCCGAGCAGTTGGTTGAGATGATCGTCCACGACGCGCAGGAGGCGGCGCTCCGCGCCAACCCGGTGACGGATGAGTACGCCGTGCCCTTCGGGCGTGTGGAGGTGCACGGGTGGTATCTGGAGCACTACATCTTCTACCGGCTGCAGACCGGTGACGTTAAAGTGAGTGTGCAGGCCGGCGACCGGGTGACGGGCGGCACGCGGGTGTTCTTCATCCCGCCGGACTGTTTTGAGGCGGATTCCTATGACGCCTTCCTGGACCGGTATCTGACGATCGTGCCGGGAGAGGCATTCGGCCTGGGCAAAGAGGAACTGCTGGCGGATAAGCAGCTGCAGCACTTCCTGGGGTATTGAACGGAGACGATTCATTTGGAGATGAGTGTGTATCGGCTGACATACGGCAATACGAATACGTACCTGATCATGGGCGCCCGAGGCGGCCTTTTAGTGGATACCGGCTACGCGGGGACGCTGCCGGCGTTTTATCAGGCGCTGAAGAAAGAAGGCCTTCAGGTGCGGGACATCGCGTATGTGATGGCCACGCACTATCACCCGGACCACTGCGGACTGATCGGTGAGCTGACGCGGCAGGGCGTGCAGCTGCCGCTGGTCGACGGGCAGCAGGAACACGTGCACTTTGCGGACGGCATTTTTGCCCGGGACCGCCTGCCGTACGTGCCGGTGCAGGAAGCCGGCGCCCGCGTGATCCGCTGTGAGGAGAGCCGGGCGTTCCTGAAGAGCCTGGGCATTGACGGGGAGATCTTTTCCACGTCCAGCCACAGCCCGGATTCCGTGTCGTTGATCCTGGATTCCGGCGAGTGTCTGGTGGGGGACCTGGAGCCGTACGAATACCTGGCCGCCTACGAAGAAAACGAGCCGCTAAAGAAAGACTGGGAGGCGGTCCTGGCCCGCCATCCCAAACGGATCTGCTACGCACACGTCAACGAGAAAGCATTATAAGGGGAGGAACGTCCCATGGGGAAAAAGGAAGCCGGTGTGACCGCGGAGGAAGTTCGGTCTTTTTTGAAGGACCATCCGGTGCTCTACGCCGCCACGATGGGGTTTGACAAGCAGCCGGCCGTGCATCCGGTCAGGCTTGACTTTGAGGAGGACGGAGCCTTTTATTTCTCTGCTGCCAAATGCGAGACGTTTTACGGGGAGTTAAGCCTCCATCCGGCTGTGTCGCTGTGCGTCAGTGACCCCGCGGCCGGCCTCACGTTTTTCATGAAGGGGGAGGCGGTCTTCACCGAGGAGGAAGCCGTCACCGCCCGCTGCCTGCGGGAAGATGCGCGCCTGCAGCAGCGGTACGGCGCGCAGCCGGAGATGGTCATCGCCTGGTTTCTGAAGGATGTGCGCTGCACGTTCCGGCAGGAAGAGGATGGAACGGAGCGGACTATCCGCCTGGGCGACCCGGCGGGCGTGCTGACCGGCATCCGCCTGAAAAAAGACAAGGAGCTGCGCGACCGGCTGGTGAAGATCATGGCCGCGCGCGAAGAAGAACAGCCGGCGCCGGCAACCGAAGAAGAAATGGACCTTCAGAAGCTATACGACGGTGCGGTGCTGTACGTGGCGGAGACGGCGAAGGGCCTGTGGCCGCGCATGGACATCCGGCCCATCGAGCGCAGCCTCCTGTACGAAACCTACGATGAGCGCGAACGGTATGTGAACCGG